>CANJOS010000078.1 GCA_947476015.1 Comamonadaceae bacterium
GCACGAACCCAACCCCTTTCTGTCAGCGCGATGCAAAAAGTCAATCAAGACAGGTTGTCCTTGGCCGCATGGGCCAAAACAGAAATACGCGCCGGGCAAAGTGGCGAGCCTACCTGGTTCATCGATCCATTGCCTTACAAGTTCGATCGTTTGAAAGCGCAAGCCTGGCCACTGATGGATGCTTACAACCAAGCAGCATTGAAATACAACGAAGCCGTGATGCAATTTCCGGCCAGTGTCTTGGCCAAGCAAGTGAAATTTGTGCCTGCACAAACCTTGGACATTGCCGATTTGCTGGCCTGAACTTGCCAGCAAATTCCATGGCGCATCCCACTTCCAATTTGCAAGCACCTTTGTGGCAACTGTTGCAATCTACTGCACAGGTCGCACTGGCGGTGCACAACGGGCGCTCCATGACGGCGGCCATCGAAGCGGTTCCCAAAGATCTTCGACCAGGCGTTCAGGCTTTGTCTTTTCAAACCATGCGTTGGTGGGGCCGTGCGTTCGCTTTGCGAAAGTGTCTTGCCCGCAAGGCGCCACCGGCAGCAGCAGATGCTTTGTTGTGCACAGCCTTGGCCTTGTCATGGCATGACGATTTGGCACCCTACCCGGTGCACACTTTGGTGAACCAAGCGGTGGAGGCCGCCAGAAAACACAAGGACATGCGAGCCCAGGCGCCTTTTGTGAACGCTTGCTTGCGCAGATTTTTAAGAGAGCGAGAAGTCTTGCTGGCCAGCACCAGTGAAGATGTCACCGCCCAATGGAACCACCCGGCCTGGTGGGTCAAGCGCTTGCAAACTGATCATCCGCAGGCGTGGCGCCAAGTGCTTGAATCTGCCCAATCGGCTGCACCCATGAGCTTGCGCGTCAACTTGCAGCATCAAAGTGTTGAAGCTTATTTGCGCGCGCTGGAAGAAACCGGCATTGGCGCCAAAGCGGTGGGAGAGACCGGCGTTCAGTTGGTCAAGGCGGTCCCTGTTCATCAACTCCCTGGTTTTGATCAGGGGCATGTTTCGGTTCAAGATGCGGCCGCTCAATTGGCCGCACCGTTGTTGCTCGCAGGTTTGAAAAAATCCGAGCCCGTGCTGCGCTTGCTGGACGCTTGTGCAGCACCCGGCGGAAAGACTGGGCATTTGCTTGAGTGCGAGCCCACAGCACAAGTGCTGGCGCTGGATGTTGACCCCCTTCGATGCGAGCGAATCCAACAAAATTTGGACCGCTTGAATTTCAAAGCACAGGTGGTGTCCGCTGATGCCGCTGACACCGAAAACTGGTGGGACGGGCAAAGCTTTGACGGCATTTTGTTGGATGCACCTTGCACAGCCTCGGGCATCGGACGCCGACATCCTGATGTTCGTTGGCTGCGCCGTGAAACTGACGTTCAACAGTTGGCCAACGTCCAGGCCAAACTTCTGAAAGCGCTTTGGCCCCTGGTCAAGCCTGGCGGTCGATTGCTCTATTGCACCTGCTCGGTATTCAAGGCCGAAGGTGAAACTCAAATCCAAACGTTTCTTCAACACAACACTGACGCCCTGATCTTGCCTTCTCCCGGTCATTTAACACCCTCAAGTGTCACTTCTGAGCCCAGTCTCCCCGACAATCAGATGGGTGAACATGACGGTTTCTATTACGCACTGCTGGAAAAACGTTCAATCTGAATTGAATGCAACGGGGCGCGCAAGCTTTTGGCTGCGTGCCTTATTCCTGTGCGCCGTCTGGAGTGCCTTTTTTACCGGACCCGCTTGGGCCCAATCGCCCTCAATCTCTTCTGTTGAAGTGACTGAGCTGCGAGTAGAAAAGTCGGAGGGTGCTTTGTTGTTGCAAAGCAGTTTGCGCTTGGAATTGAGCGGTGCAGTCGAAGATGCGCTGCAAAAAGGCATGCCCATCTATTTCCTTTCGGAAGCGGAACTGAGTCGAGACCGTTGGTACTGGTATGACAAAAAAGTGGGTGCGGCAACCCGCCATTATCGCCTCGCCTATCAGCCACTGACACGAGTCTGGCGTTTGAATGTTTCGCGGGATCCGATTGGTGCCACGGGTTTGACCAGCAGTTTGTCGCAAACCTTTGAGACATTGCCAGAAGCCTTGTCCGCCATTCGTCGAACGGTCAATTGGAAATTGGCAGAAGCCACAGACATTGATGGCGACAACAAATACACCTTGATCTTCAAATTTAAATTGGATGTTTCGCAATTGCCCAGACCTTTCCAAATGACGGCAGGCGGGCAAGCAGAGTGGAACATAGCTGTCCAAAAAACACTGCGTTTGACTTCAGACGTCGTTCGATGACCTCACACGTCCTTCATGA
Source organism: Comamonadaceae bacterium (assembly GCA_947476015.1). GTDB lineage: Bacteria > Pseudomonadota > Gammaproteobacteria > Burkholderiales > Burkholderiaceae_C > Limnohabitans_A. The sequence goes on from CANJOS010000078.1 coordinate 2,309, forward strand.
TCCCAACATGAGTTAAACATGAATCAAGACAAACGTGACCGCATTGCCACAGGCGCAGAACCGTCCAAAGCGGTGAGGCGGATCGTGGTTGTGGGGGTCGCTACTTTGTTGATCATTGGTTTGGCCTTGCTGGTGTTGCTGACGCAGGCTACCAGCAACCGTGCACTTTATGACCGCAACTATGAGCGCCTTTATTGGATCAATGCGGTGGTTGCAGGTCTGTTGTTGCTGGGGCTTTTGTGGGGCTTAACCCGCTTGGTGATTCGGGTCAGGCAAGGGCAGTTTGGATCCCGCTTGCTGGTCAAGTTGGCGGCAATTTTTGCGCTGGTCGGTGTGGTGCCTGGCGTTTTGATTTATGTGGTGTCTTATCAATTCGTCTCACGCTCGATTGAAAGTTGGTTTGATGTGAAAGTGGAGGGCGCTTTGGTGGCAGGCCTTAATTTGGGTCGGGCAACCTTGGACACCCTGACCGGCGACTTGGCCAAGCAGTCGCGTGTGGCCGCGCAGCAATTGGTGGATGTTCAAGAAACCAGCGCAGCCCTGACGCTTGATCGTGTTCGAACACAGATGGATGCCAGCGACGCCGTACTGTGGTCTTCTGATGGCCGCTTGATCGCTACCGCGGGTCAATCTCGTTTCTCTGTAAGGCCCGAGCGTCCCACCGCAGCCCAACTGAAGCAAGTGCGAAGCAAGCTGAGTTTGGGCGTTGTGGAGGGTCTAGACGAAACGGCCGGCGCGCCCAGTGGCCGCATCAAAGTGCTCACTCTTGTGCCTCAAAACAGTTTGAATTTACGCGAAGATCCTTGGATCTTGCAAATTTCACAAGAGCTGCCACCCACATTGGTGGCCAACGCGCTGGATGTGCAATTGGCCAATCGGGAATACCAAGAGCGTGCTTTGGCGCGAGATGGCCTGCGCCGCATGTACATTGGCACACTCACCTTGAGTTTGATCATGGCGGTATTGGCAGCGGTGCTGCTGGCGGTGTTGTTGGGCAATCAGTTGGCTCGGCCTTTGTTGTTGCTGGCGCTGGGCATGCGGCAAGTGGCTGCCGGCGACTTGTCACCCAAATACACCTTGCAGGGCAAGGACGAACTTGGAGGCCTGACGCGCTCATTTGCTGAAATGACGCAGCAGCTGTCAGACGCCCGCAGTACGGTGGAGCGAAGCCTCATGCAATTGGACGCCGCTCGCGGCAACTTGCAAACCATTTTGGACAACCTCACGGCAGGGGTCATTGTGTTGAATGCCCGCGGCATCATCCAATCTTCAAATCCTGGCGCCACTCGCATTTTGAAAGTCCCCTTGGCGGCGCACAAACGCACGGCTTTTTTAAGCCTGCCCAATTTGCAAAACTTTGCAGTTGGTGTTCAAGAACAATTTGAGTTGCTCAGTGCCGACAAAGACCGTCACGAGTTAGACCATTGGCAGAAATCCTTTGAAATTCACGCGTCCGGTCAGGGCTTGGAAGCCACCTCCGTGACTTTGGTGGCCAGGGGTGCCATCTTGCCCGATGGCATGCGTCTGTTGGTCTTTGACGATATTTCTGAAATCGTCTCGGCACAGCGCTCACAGGCCTGGGGTGAAGTGGCGCGCAGATTGGCCCATGAAATCAAAAATCCCCTCACACCAATTCAGCTTTCTGCAGAACGGTTGGAGCGCAAGTTGGACGGCAAGTTAGACGAGGCAGACCAATCCGTTCTGTCGAAGTCGGTCAAAACCATTGTCGAGCAGGTTGCAGCCATGAAGAGACTGGTCAACGAATTCAGAGACTATGCGCGTTTGCCCTCAGCGGATCTGAAACCCTTGGACTTGAACAGCCTGATACAAGATGTGATGGTGCTTTATGCACAAGAGCCCAAGGAAACGCCTACGCGGGCTCAAATTCTGACCGATCTGGATCCGACATTGCCGCACATTGAGGGCGATGCCGAGCAGCTGCGCCAAGTGGTGCATAACTTATTGCAAAACGCACAAGATGCCAGTGAAGCGCAAACCCGCGTCATGCTGGTCACCCGATGGAGCCCCGCAAGAAAGCGGGTCAAGCTCACGGTAATGGACGAAGGCCCAGGTTTTTCGCCTCATATTTTGCAACGCGCCTTTGAACCCTACGTCACCACCAAGGCCAAAGGCACCGGCTTGGGGCTTGCCGTCGTGAAGAAAATTGCCGATGAACACGGTGCCCGTTTGGACATCGGCAATCGAGTTGAAGACGGGGTGGTCAAAGGAGCCCAAGTATCGTTATCATTCGGTGTCGAGAAGTTAGCGCAAGCCTGAAAGTGCTGTTAACCTCTCGAAGGATTTGCGAAATCAAATTCAAACAGCACATCAGATGCAATTTCGAGACAATTAAGAGGCAACTTAGAGCAACATGGCAAACATATTGGTAGTTGATGACGAACTAGGCATTCGCGATTTGCTCTCAGAAATCCTGAACGATGAAGGCCACACCGTTGAGCTGGCTGAGAATGCAGCACAGGCTCGCGAGTTTCGCAATCGTGCGCGGCCCGACTTGGTTTTACTTGACATCTGGATGCCAGACACCGATGGCGTGACATTGCTGAAAGAGTGGTCTACCGCCGGCTTGCTGAACATGCCCGTCATCATGATGAGTGGTCACGCCACCATTGACACCGCGGTAGATGCCATTCGCATTGGCGCCCAGGCCTTCTTGGAAAAACCCATCACCTTGCAGAAATTGCTGAAAACAGTGGAGCAAGGTTTGGCACGTGAGCAAGTGCGTCAGGCCGCTGCAGCCTACCAAGCGACGCAGGCCGCTGCGAGCGCCACAAGCCCTGCGCAAGCCAGTGCCAGCCCGGAGGCATTGGCGCCTGGTTCACAAAACTTCGATCTCGACTTGCCTTTGCGCGATGCGCGCGACGCCTTTGAAAAGGCTTACTTTGAATTTCATTTGTCCAACGAGGGCGGCTCTATGACCCGCGTGGCCGACAAAACAGGCTTGGAGCGCACACACCTCTATCGCAAGCTCAAACAGTTGGGTGTTGACCTCACCAAAGGCAAACGCGCCAACGCTTGATGCACGGCATCATTGAAGCGGTGTGGCGGTCAGGTTGAGTTGTTTCACGTCTGCACTCGGAATCTTGACAGGCACCCCCTGAAAAAATACGGCCATGTCTTGTAATGCCGCACTGTAAACCTTGAAGGGTCCTTGTCCATAAATACTTCGGGCTTCACCCGCCGACAACGTGAGTGTTGCCACCCGTTGCTGTGCATCCATGATGCAAACAGTGGCCGCTTTGGAGGCCACCACATGAACATATTCACCGGGTTTGCGCGGTGCGGGGGGTTGCACCTCAAGTTCGGTGGCCTGCCACACACAGGGGCCTTTGTCCAACAGTACTTGCTTGGACATGGTGTCTGTTGGCGCCTCGGATTTAACTTCTATGTTGACCTCGGGCTTTGTTTCAGCGGCAGAGGGCACGGGTTCTGGTTTCTGCTCAGACTGAACTTGAGTCGCTGGGGACGACGGGTTCGCAATTTGCGGCAGTGCTGACTCACCCGAGTTGAACCACATCCAAAAGCCAGTGAGTGCCATCAGACCCATCAAGAAGGGCCATGCAAAAGAACTTGATGAGGTGCTGATGTCAGAGCCTGAAAGTGATGGATTTGGATCTGCTGAATGAGAAGCTACATCCACATGCACAGGAACTTTCTCTGGAACAGGATCGAAAAGTGGAACAGGAACTGGAACTGGCTCAGAGAAGACAGCCGCTTGTTCCGCCACCCAAGGTGCGGTAGGAATCTCATGACCCAATTGCTTGAGCAGTTTTTTGCCCATGGCAAATTTGATATCGGCACTGTAAAAGGCAGACCCACCACCCTCTTCGAGTTGTCTGACATGTGCTTTGGAGAGGATGTTGCGGCGTGCCAGCGTGTCTAGGTCAAGCCCTGCGCGCAAACGCAAGCTTTTCAGGAGTACGCCATGTTCTGGCGTCCAAACAGAAGTGCCGGTCTTGTTCAAAATGAAGTGAGCCACTTATTTTTACATGCCGAATTCTAGTGTTTTATATTAAAAACAGCAATTTAGCTTAATTTTTATAAGCAAATTCTCGAAAATGGGGGTGGACGGCCGGTGGGTGGGTGCCTAAAATCTGGCTCCCAACCCCCTCAAACTCCATGCAACTCATGTGGCTCGCTGGCCCCACTGGCCAGGTCAAATCAATTTCTATCACGGCGCGCAATATTCTCATTGCGGCCGCGGCGGTGGCCATGGCCTTGCTGTTATTGGGCTTTGCCTTGAACTGGGTGGGTCTTCGCATTGCAGTTGAATACAACCCCGATTTGGCGCGCAGCTTGGGGGGTGTGACCACAGAGGCTGAACAACAACGCATGGAAGCGGTCTACCGTCAAAACTTGTCGCAACTCCAAGCCTCACTGAATCAGACCGTGCAGGATGTGAAGAAGCTTGAAACATTGAAAGATCGTTTCATGGCATTGGCCACCCCTGTGAGCGTGAAAGACCGTGCACCCAGCGCACAAGAAGCCAAAGGCGGCCCCTTTGTCATGCCAGCGTTTCCCCAAAAAATCATGGGCAGCTTGTTTCGACAGCCCCTTCAAACTGAGCTTCAACAGGCGGTGGACCAAGCCAAGTCTGTGAACGACTCTTTGGAAAGCCAGCAGCAAAAATGGCTTCAACATTTGGCATGGTTAGAAGCCTTGCCCATTGCCGTACCCATTCAATCTGACTTTCGTTTAACCAGTGGTTTTGGACTTCGCAACGACCCTTTCACAGGCAATTTGGCCATGCACGAGGGCATCGACTTTTCTGCCGAAGTGGGCACCCCCGTTGTGGCAGCGGCGCCTGGCCGGGTGGTGCGCTCAGAATGGGACACCACTTTTGGCAATGTGGTGGAAATCAAGCATGCCGAAAATTTTCTCACCCGCTATGCACATTTGAGCAAAAGACTTGCGGCAGAAAATACGCCGGTGCAAGTGGGTCAAAAAATCGGTGAAGTGGGCAGCACAGGGCGATCCACAGGCCCTCATTTGCATTACGAGGTTTTCCAAAGTGGCAAAGTTTTGAACCCTTTGAAAGTTTTGCCAGCCCAAGCCCATTGAAGATTCTCTGGTCCTGACTTCATTTTTCAATTTTCATCTTTAGCGTGGTACCCCATGTTCGAAAAATTCAACAACAAATCCATGTCCTCAACTTCTGAAAAATTCGACACTCTCATTGGGCGAACCACGGTCATTCAGGGCACACTCGTGCTGCAAGACAGTGTCCGCATAGATGGCAAGATTGTGGGCAATGTGGAAACAGCGCCAGGCAGCAAAATCACTGTGGCCATTGGCCCTACTGGCGAGGTGACGGGCGATATCTCTGCCAACCGCATCATGGTGGCTGGCCGAGTGGCTGGACACATTGATGCCGCAGAGCGCGTCGAGTTCCAAAAAGACTGTGTGGTGAATGGTGATATTTCATATGGTTCCATTTCGGTCGAACATGGCGCTAAACTCTCAGGCTTGGTGATTCAAAATAAAACCACCGATGTATCAGCCTCCGGCGCACAAGCGGCTATTCAAAATGCACAGTCTGTGAAATGAACTTTTGCTATCAATGAATCAATTTGGAGACAGTACCCCAGCCGGATCTGAGTTTTTCTTCAGAGTGACTGACCGTCTTCAGATGGACAGTTGCCTCACTGCCGTTGCCAAAGAGGGCAAGAGTTTGGTGCTGGTCAGCCCCTCCGATGATTTGTTGGATCATTTTGGCGCCGCGTTTGTTAGGCGCTTGAAAAAAGAATTGCATGAAACACCGGTGGAAGTTTTCATGCCGCCAGACTCCGAAGTGATGCTGGAGCGATTCAACAAGCTGTTGGGTTCCTTGTCGCTCGATGTCGCCACACAGTGGCGATCAGGCCAGTCGCCAGGCAGTGTTTGGGTAGTGCATGATGCTAGCGCCCTGGGGACCTATGAAATCGAGCTTCTCACCCGCCTGATTCATCAATTTCCAGGTGCTGGCATCTCGGTCATTCTGATGTTTGCCTCCGAGGACAACCCCAGTACCAATATTTGCAACCAAGGCAAACAGTTTGTCTCTTGGGTGCTTGAAATGCCCACGCCTGAACAAAAGCTCAGTGCTATTCAGCAGGCCCGAAAAAATGGCAACGAAGAAGCGGCTGTGAAGTTCTTCAATCGACTGTCTCGGGCCACCTTCAATCAGCCAGCCAAAGACGCGAAGAAAGAGACGCCGCCTGCAAAGGCAGGCACTCAGGCAAAACCGACGGCCACTGCGCGGCCACAGGCAAAGCAAGCCGCAACTGCACGAAAACTGTGGCCTTGGGTGGCCATGGTGGGCACTCTTTTGGCCATCTCTGTCGGTGTGGCGGCCGCCCTTCACCCCGAGCCTTTCAATCGCTTCGCCTCCGAAGTGAATGACTTTGTCGAAGTGTTGAAAAACGATGGCAAAGTAAAGCCGCAAGCCAAGGCCGAAGCGAAGGTCGCCCCAGACCTTGAAAAGCCAGAACAAAATACGGGTGGCCCTAGCACGGTGAAGGGCGAAGAGCCTTCGCCTGTCGCTGTTGAGGTTGCCACGCCCATTCCAAATGCCACTGCCACGCCCGCTGCGCCTTTGGTGAAAGAAGTACCGGCCCCACCAGCGGCCCCACCCCCGCCGCCGCCAAAGCCTGAGAAGGTGATCACTGAACTGCCAGAAGCTGCCGTACAAGGACGCTTGTGGTTAAAGGGCTTGCCAGCGGATACCTACGTTCTAGAGCACGGCACGTATGCCAGCATGAAACAAGCACGCGCCGCCATGAAAGGCAAAGATTGGTTGGTCAACGCGCGTGTCGTGCCTGTGTTTGCGGATGGCAAGGACGAGGCAGAGTTTGCGGTGTTGACCGGGCCTTTCCGTTCGAAAGAACGAGCCAATACCACCATTGGCCGACTGAACTTGTCTGCCAAGGTCAAGGTGGTGTCAACGGCCAACGCGTTCAAGCAAGCATCGCCGCCTTAGTTGATCGAGGCCATCAAGCCCCAACTGGCTGGCTTAAGTGGGCTTGCCCAAATTGAGCACGGCATCTGCAATTTTTCCGGTGTCTTTTTCAAGGGCCAGAATATCGCCGCCAATCCGAATGAACATGTAGCCCGGATCGAAGTTCAGCTTTTCAATCAGCTTGGCGTCTACGGGATAAGTCTTGGTGCCTTGTGGCACTTTTTCTCCAAACTTCCACGCCACTTTGATGGTAGCTTCGCAATTGTCATTGCGCCAAGTCATGCCTTCAGGACACTTGCCAGGGGTCAAGGTTTCCATGAAAAAAGTGCGTGTGAACTGACGGCGAATTTTGCCAAAGTAATTCAACATAGAAGCCCCATATTCAGGTGGAAACTGAAACAAGGGCTCGCTTGGAAGAGGAAACTTACGTGACATGTCCTCGACAGGGATTGGCGCTCCAGGCATGTTGATGCTGATGTTTTGAGCGCTTGCCGGTGCGCCGGCGACCATACCAGGTCCTGCAGCCACCACAGCAACGCCAGGCAGCGGCGCGCCGCCCGCCCCCGGTGTGCCAGGCGCTCCCGCTCCCGCCTTCGAAGCGCCTGCTTCGGTGGTGGCGGGTGGTGGTGCATCCTCTTTGCCACGGCCAGGACCTTGAACCACGGGCCGGTAATAGCGATCCAATGCAGCAGGGTTGTTTTCCAAGCGCTTTTCCATCAGAGCGTCAAAGACGGTGGACAAGGCCAGTGTGTCGGAGGTGCCCATCAAAGAAGCTCGGTTGGAAATCAAAATGGACATTTGCATGGCAGAGCAACTGGGTCCATTTTTTTGCAACCATGCAATGGCCTTGTCTTGGCGCTCTTTCGGGTCGTGGTGGTTGAGGGCAATGAATCGAAACTCTGCAATGACGCACGAAGTTGGTGGGGCCTGGGTGACCGACCGCGGCAGCAGCGCCCGCAGCGGCTCTGGTTTGGGCTTGTGTTTGCAACAGGGGCAGCAGCATCAAGCCGACCGCAAGCCAGCGCCAAGAGGGACTGTTTTTAAGCAGCATGGAGATGTCTTTCAAGGCTTAAGAGTGAGGGCATTCATTTGAATCGGCATGAGCGCACATTACTTGAGCCTGCTTTGTACCAGTGCGCCATAGGGGCAAAAGCCCGGTTTGGGACCCACCTGAGGGTGCTTTCTGCAGGTACTGGGCCTGATGTCATAGACCGTGCAATTTCTGCTGACGGCGTCAAGGTACTGGCAATCGCCGCTGGCTCTGCGCGACAGCGTGAAAATGCTGTTCTTGAAGTTGAAGTGCTCAATGAGTCCAGCCTTGCTCAAGCGCTTGGCAATTTGCTTGGGCTCTTCGTGTTCGGCTTCAAAGGCATCAACCAGTTTGAGCTGAATCAGATCGGGCATTTTCACTTCTACTGGCATGGTGCAGCAGTTGGCAGCGCACGAGTCGCACAGGCCCGCTTTGTATCGGGTCCAAGTGTCGGTGCGGTCCACGTCAACAATGCTGAGGGGTGATTTCATCGGGAAGGCTATTTCAAAATGCGCCTAGCTTAGCGCGATCGCCATTTGTGTGCCAATGGCTTTATCATTTGCCCATGGACACCAAAGCCTATAGAGCGGCCGTGGGTGCACGACATGCTAGCGAGGGCATGAATTTTTTGAACCTATTCAAAGTTTGGAGACCTCATGAAAAAATTACAAATCAATCAATTACTGGCCAGACTGATGGGCCTGTGTTTAGGTCTGAGTCTGCTCAGCTCGCAGGTTCATGCACAAGGCTTTCCCAATAAACCCATCAAAGCCATTGTTCCTTTTGCAGCGGGCAGTGCCACAGACCAAATTGGGCGCGCATTTGCGCAAAAAATGTCGGAGGTTCTGGGCCAACCCATTGTGGTTGAAAACAAAGCGGGCGTGAATGGCATGTTGGGCGCCGATGCAGTGGCCAAATCTGTGCCCGATGGTTACACGCTTCTCATTGGCACCAACAGCACCAACGCAGCGCTGAAGAGCCTGATGAAGAAATTGCCTTACGACCAAGACACCGCATTCGCTCCCGTGGGTTACATGGGCTCAGTGCCACTCATTGTGGCCATCAACAATGAGGTGCCGGCCAAAACGCTCAAAGATTTGGTGGACATGGCCAAAGCCAAACCCACCCAAGTCACCTTTGCTAGCGCCAGCACCTCTCAATTGGTGTCGACTGAAATGTTGGCCAGCATGGCTGGCATTCAAATGACCCATGTGCCCTACAAGAGTGGCCCCGCTGCCATGACCGACCTCATTGGCGGCCAAGTGAATTTGTTCACAGCCGACTTTGCCGTCATGTTGCCCCAAGTCAAGGCTGGCAAAATCAAGGGACTGGCTGTCACATCAATGCAGCGATCCAAAGCCATACCCGAGTTGCCCACAGTGAACGAGGCTTTGGGACTGAAAGACTATGAGCTGATTGCCTACTTTGCCATGTTCGCGCCAGCCGGCACCCCTGCCGACATTGTGCAAAAGCTGAATGCCGCCTTGAATGCGGCAGCAACTGACAAAGCCATCTTGGAGCGATTCTCAGCATTGGGCTTTGAGACGGCGCCCGCTTCACCTGATGCTTTGGCCCAACGTTCTAAAACTGAAACAGCCAAGTGGGCCAAAGCCATTCGTGAGGCGAAAATCGAAATGCAATGAAAAATGGCGACCTTGAAGTCGCCATTTTTCCCCACGCAATCTCTTCACTGACCCACTGTAATTCTCAC
>CANJOS010000079.1 GCA_947476015.1 Comamonadaceae bacterium
AGACCATGGCGTGCAATGCCCTTTCGAATTTCAGCGGGTAAGCGACTGGCAAACCCCGCTCCGCCCAAATAGGCTTCTACATCCAGTAAGGGAAAACTGCCACGCTCGCGCGCCAATTCGATGGACGCTGAATAGGCAGTGTCGCGCATCACGCGTGCAATGTCTGCTGCCAATGCACGTCCCGCCTCGCTGTTGTAGGGTAAGTTGAGCATGACCAAGGCATCACCTAGGCCTGTAAAGCCCACACCAATTCGGCGTTTGCCCTCGGCTTCCATGGCTTGCTCGGGCAAGGGCCAATGGGTGAGGTCCAGCACGTTGTCCAGCACGCGCACTTGGGTAAAGACAGCTTGAATGAAAGTTTCAAAATCGAAGCGGGGTGCAGTGCCATCCAGGCCAAAGGGGTGTTGCACAAACTTTGGCAAGATGACAGGGCCTAAATCACAACAACCGTAGGGCGGCAGGGGCTGCTCACCACAAGGATTGGTGGCCTCCAATATTTCACAATAAGAAAGGTTGTTGTCCCGATTGATGTTGTCTAAAAACAAAATGCCCGGCTCAGCAAAATCGTAAGCCGACTGCATGATGGTTTGCCAAATTTCTCGTGCAGGCAATTCGGCATACACCCACTGCCCATCGAAGCGCTGCGTCAGTCCCTGCGCCATCAATAAATCACCAGGCCGAGCCTTGTGGACCAACTGCCATGGCAAATCATGGGTGACTGCGTTCATAAATTGATCACTGACACCCACTGACACATTGAAATTATTCCAGCAACCTGGCTTCCTTTTTGCCGTGATGAACTCTCGCACATCTGGGTGATCAATTCGCAGCACACCCATTTGTGCGCCCCGCCTAGCACCAGCACTTTCAACCGTGGAACACGATTGATCAAACACATTGATGTAGCTGCAAGGACCCGATGCCAAGGAGGCAGTGCCTTTCACACGTGCGCCACGTGGCCTGATCCGTGAGAAGTCATAACCCACGCCACCGCCTCGGCGCATGGTTTCTGCAGCTTGCTTGAGGGCCTCGTAAATGCCTGGAAAGCCGTCATCGTCCAGACCTTGAATACAGTCGCCCACAGGCTGAACAAAGCAGTTGATGAGGGTGGACTGAATATCAGTGCCTGCAGCACTCATGATGCGGCCTGCGCCAATGGCACCCGCATGCAAATTGGCTAAGAAAACTTGCTCGAAATGAGCGCGCAACTCGGGCTTTTCGACAGATGCCAAGCCCTTGGCCACACGCTGATAAACATCTTCAATCGATTGCTCGCCATCCTTGGCGTATTTTTCAAGCAGGATGTCTACTGAAATTTCTTGGGGCGATGCGGCGAAGACGCCTGAAGATACAGCATCAAGGGGAAAGGTCTCTAAGGGCATGTGAGTCTCAAGTTACCAGTTAAACACTGGAACTTGAGACTACGCCCTTCAGCCTGCCGCAACCTTGCTCTGCATCAAGGAATCTGATCCTTGATTTCTAATTTCAAGTCTTTGGCGCCTACTTTGACAGGGCCCAAACTGCCCGACAAATCACCCGATTGCGGCATGGCATTGCCCGACTTCGAAACGCGCACCTTGACCATGACTTCACCGGCCCCAGATAGCTTGCGATCAGGCGTCATGGCGGTTGAATCGTCGAGCATGAAATTCAAAGGCAACTGCGACACAGTGGTCTTAAAGATGGCCAAGGGCATTCGATCTCCGTTGGCTGGCGTGGCATAAATAAACACGACATCATTAGGGCTGGTTTTCGACTTCAACGAAGCAGACAAGTTCACTTGCCCTGTGACATTGAGGCCCGAAGATGCCGCAGGCATCTGTTTCGCCGGCATACCCAACCTGTCACGCACAGTTGCAATGGCATTTTCCAAACCGGCTAAATCAGGATGGTTGGCGTCTAAGGGCTTTCTGGCCTGCTCCCAGAATTTCAATGCATCTGCAAACTTACCTTCTGCGTAGGAGGCACTGCCTGCCGTCAGCAAAGCACCAAAGTGTTGCGGATCTCTTTGCAAAACTTCACGAATGACGTTCCAAGGCTCACCTTCAAATCGACCTTGACGTTGCATGGCAATGATCTCAATGCGCTCCAACTTCAAGTCGTCGTCGTCAGAGAGCTTGAGAGCTCTGTCGTAAGCTTTCAGAGAAGCATCAAAATTTTCCAAGGTGCGGTAGGTTCGGCCCAACATGACCCAGCCTTGCAAATTGTCGGGTTTGTCTTGCAGCTTTTCTGCCAAAGTCTGCGCCATTTTGGCCAAGTCTTTGGGGTCAGCTTGCTCGGGCGATTTCAGGGCCAAGGGGTTCAAGGCTTCAGGTTGGCCCACCCACATGTAAAGGCCCATTGAACCTAAAGGCAAGGCCACAGCCAACACCGCGGCCGTCCAAATGGCCGGTTTTTCTACTTTGGCAGCGGGGTCATCCACGGCCGAGGTGTCTTCCAGCAGGCGCAAACTCAACTCATCGCGCGACTGCTGCCATTCTTGATCACTGATATGACCGCTGTCGTGCTCGCGGTCTAAATCTAAAATTTGATCGCGGTAAACCTTGGCATTGGCCTTGGCTTGACTGGCCTGTGTGACAGGCTTTCTCTCACGCAACAAGACCCACAAAAAAACAACTGCGACACACAGCGCAATGCCAAGCGCGATGAGAACAAACAACATGCTGGCATTCATGGCGCATCTCCAGATTTCAAAATTTCTTGTACTTTGCGCCGATCTTCATCACTCAAGACAGGACTGCCTTTTTGCGCACCCTGACGTTGTCGCAAGTAATACGCCATACCCATGAGGGCCAAGAGCAATAACAAAAAGGGACCAAACCACAAGACCCAAGTGAGCGGCTTCACCTCAGGCTTGTAAAGGACGAAGTCACCATAACGGGTGACCAGGTACTCTTTGATTTGCAAGTCGCTTTTGTCTTCCCGAATGAGCTTTCTGACCTCTTCGCGCAAGTCGTTGGCCAACTCTGCACGCGAGGAAGCCAGCGATTCGTTTTGACACACCAAGCAACGCAACTCCTCAGAGATGTGAATCAAGCGCTTTTCCAAAACGGGGTCTTCAGCCAGAAGGGCTGCCTCTTTGGCCTGCAAGGGGGCAAGGCAAGACAACAAAAGCCAACTGGCCACACACAGCCACTTTAAAAATACAGATTGCAAATTCATGCTGTCTTTCAGAAGCCCTTAAGAGGCGTTCAATTTCTGCACCAAGGGCAAAATGGTGGACTGCAACAACTCGGGTGTGACCACACCCACCCGCTTGTATCGAATCACACCTTCTTTATCAATGACATAGGTTTCAGGGACGCCATAGACACCATAGTCAATGCCCACTCTGCCGTCCAAATCCATCGCAGACAGCACATAAGGGTTGCCATGCCGCTTCAGCCAAAGCGCGCTTCGATCTCGGGCAAATTGCAGTTTTTCTTCAGGCGAGAATTTTTTGCCAGCAGGCTCATCTTGCGGCTGAACTTCTTTGTAGCTCAAACCCACAATGGGCAATTGATTGGCTTTAGAAAAAGCCACCAACACCGGATGCTCCTCCCGGCAAGCCACACACCAAGTGGCCCACACATTCAGCATCCATACCTTGCCCTTCATGTCTTGAGGTCCAAACTTGGGTGCATTGGCGTCCAGCGTGTTCAAGGAAAATGCAGGCGCTGGCTTGCCAACCAAAGGCGAAGGAATTTCGCGCGGATCTCGATTCAGGCCAACTGCCAGAAAAATAACCAAGCCTAAAAACAGTCCCAACGGAATTAAAAACTTTTTCACGACAACTTTCTGACTTTGAAGGACTGTGAGGACTAGGGTTGAGACTGCTTAGGCCAAAGTTTTGGCAGAGTGACGGTAGCGTCGGTCGCTCACGGCCAACAAACCACCCAACACCATCAATATGGCGCCATACCAAAGCCATGACACAAAGGGTTTGTAAAACACCCTCACGCTCCACTGCAGGCGCTCGCCTTCAATGGGCTCACCCAAAGAAACATACAAATCGCGGAACAAGCCCGAATCAATGCCCGCCTCGGTCATGGGCATGGCGGAAGAAAAATACTTGCGTTTTTCGGGATACAACATTTCAAGGTATTTGCCGTCTTTGGTGACCTTGACATCACCGCGAATGGCTTTGTAATTGGGGCCATTGACATCAGAGACGCCCACCAATTCAAAGCTGTAGTTTTCAATGGTCACGGTATCGTTCATGCCCATGCGCACATCGCGCTCAACTTCATAACTTTTCACCATGGTGATGCCTACGGTGATCACAGCAATGCCCAAATGCGCCAAGTGCATGCCCCAAAATGAAGGCGGAATTCTCCCTGGCTTTTTCAAGCGAATGGCAATTTGCATGAGCAAACCCACAACCACCCAAGTGGCCAGGGCCAAGCCCATGGCAGTGAGCCAAGTACCGCGTTCGGTCAATGTCCAAATTGCAACACCTGCAATCACAGCGGCCAATGCAGGCAAACGCAAATCGTGACCCAACTGTGCCCACCGCGCTTCGCGCCAATGCGCAATGCCACCCGGCACCATCAAAAACACCACCGGCACCATGAGCGGCACAAACACCGCATTGAAGTAAGGCGCACCCACAGAGAGTTTGCCTAAATTAAGCGCGTCGACAATGAGCGGATAAATGGTGCCCAACAACACAGCCCCCGTGGCCACCACCAACAAGACACTGTTGGCAATCAGCATGGACTCGCGCGACACCAATCCCATCTTGCCGCCCAGCGTGGCTTTGGGTGCGCGCCAAGCAAACAAAGTCAAAGAAACACCCACAACCACTGCCAAGAAAATCAGAATGAAAACGCCTCGCTTGGGGTCGGAGGCAAAAGCATGTACCGACGTGAGAACACCGGATCGAACCAAGAAGGTACCCAACAGCGACAGAGAAAAAGCGCCGATGGCCAGCAACACCGACCAAGCTTTAAAGCCGCCGCGCTTGTCTGTGACCATGAGCGCATGAATGAGGGCCGTGCCAAACAACCAAGGCATGAGGGATGCGTTTTCGACCGGATCCCAAAACCACCAACCGCCCCAACCCAATTCGTAATAAGCCCACCAAGAACCCAAGGCAATGCCTGCCGTCATGAAAATCCAGGCAACGATGGTCCAAGGCCGAGACCAACGCGCCCATGCTGCGTCCATTCGGCCCGATAACAAAGCCGACACAGCAAAAGCAAAGGCCACGGAAAAACCCACATAGCCCATGTACAACATGGGCGGGTGAATGACCAAACCAGGGTCTTGCAGCAAGGGGTTTAAATCTCGACCATCCGCAGGCGCCGGTAACAAACGTTCAAACGGACTCGAAGTGATCAAGATGAACATCAGGAAGCCGGTAGACACCAAGCCCAAAATGCCAATGACGCGGGCCACCATGGCCAAAGGCAAGGTGCGAGAAAAGATGGCCACTGAAACAGTCCACCCAGACAGCATGAGCATCCACAACAACAGAGAGCCTTCATGGCCACCCCACACCGAGGCAAACTTGTATTGCGTAGGAAGCAGCGAATTGGAATGTCCTGCAATGTATTTGATCGAGAAGTCATCGGTCAGTGCACCATGCGCCAACACCGCAAACGCGAAGGCAATCAATAAAAATTGCAGCGTTGCAGCAGGTTTTGCCAACCCTTGCCAACGTTGGTTGTCATTGAATGTTCCGGCAAGCGGCAAGACACCTTGCACCAGCGCCACACACGCGGCCAAAATCAAGGCAAAGTGACCAATTTCAACAATCATTCCAAACTCTTTTCAATTAATTAGGCAGCTTCACAGATTGGGCCGCTTTGGCAGCTGCTGCTTCGTCCAATGCATGCTTGGCCTCAGGGGGCATGTAGTTTTCGTCGTGCTTGGCCAAAACTTCGGCGGCCGCAAACAAGGCGCCATCCGACAATTTGCCCTGCGCCACAACGCCCTTGCCTTCTTTGAACAAGTCGGGCAATAAGCCCTTGTAAGTGACTGACACATCATGGGCAAAATCGGTGACGACAAATTGAACGTTCTCGCCATCTTTGATCAAGCTGCCTTCTTTCACCATACCGCCCACACGAAACGCCTTGCCCTTGGGCGCCTCGCCTTTAAAAACTTGCGTGGGTGTAAAAAAGAAAACCAAATTGCTTTGAAAAGCATTCAAGACAAAAGCGCCCGCAATGGCCAGCGCGGAGACACCCGCAGCAATCAATAAAAATCGTTGATGTCTAGGTTTCATCAGGACCACTCCTTGCTGTTCGTTTCTGCAACCAATTCATTCGTTATTTGAGACAAAGCTTGCGCACGTGCATTTTTGACCCAGAGTATTTCCAAAGCCATGCACAGTGCAGTCACTCCGAAACTACCCCAAACGTAAAGACCATACCCACCCATGGCCAAAAAATCGTTCCAGCTGTTCCAAATCATACGTTGGCCCCTCCTGCAGCGTTCTTCATCGTTTGGGCTCTGACCTCAGGCAAGTCGGCCACCCATTGGGTATGTCTTTCGCGGATCAAAATAATGCTGCGGACTCGGTAAAGGGCCAAGGCCACTGCATACATCCAAAACGCAACGCCCATGATCAGCATGGCCTCCAACATCACTTGAGCCATGCTCGACCCTTTGGTCAGTGATACCGAGGCCCCTTGGTGCAAGGTGTTCCACCACTTCACAGAAAAATAGATGACGGGCACATTGAGTGCACCCACCAAAGCCAAGATACCACCGGCTTTGTCTGCGCGGCGGGGGTCATCAATGGCACTGGTCAGGGCAATGTGACCCAAATACAAAAAGAACAAAATGAGCTCAGAGGTGAGTCGCGCATCCCACACCCACCAAGCCCCCCACATGGGCTTGCCCCAAAGTGCACCCGTCCAAAGTGACAGGAAAGCAAAAATGGCACCCGTAGGCGCCAAGGCTTGGGTCATCATGCCCGACAAACGCGTATTGAAAGTAAGGCCCAGCAAAGCCCAAAAAGCCATGGCCAAATAGATCACCATGGACATCCATGAAACAGGAACGTGCACAAAAATAATGCGATAGCCCTCGCCCTGCTGAAAGTCAGTGGGCGCTACAAACATGCCCAGCCACAGGCCCCACACCGTGAGGGCTGTTGCCAAAGCAGCAAAGAACGGCCAAAGCTTGCCCGCCAAAGGATAAAAGTTTTGGGGCGAGGCGTAGAAAAATAGTTTGTGAATCATTGTTTGAAAGACTGCTTAGGATTCAAGTGCAATGCGAAGCGATGCCGCACTCGCCCACGGACTGAAAACGGCCGCAACTAAAACAAGCGCAGCCAAAACCGACAAATGGGCGGAAGCACCCAAGCCACTGATTTCTGCTTGAACTGCGCCAGCGCCAAACACAAGTGCTGGTACATACAAAGGCAAAACCAACAAGGACAACAGCACATCACCGCCGCGAACGCCCAATGTGAGCGCGGCGCCAACAGCGCCAATCAAGGAGAGCACCGGTGTACCCAAAAGCAAACTCAAAGTTAAAACCCAAAGCGCGTTAGTAGAGAGGTCAAATTGCAGGCCCAAAATAGGCGCCAACAAAACCAAAGGCAAACCTGAGAGTAACCAGTGCGCCAAGATTTTGGCGGCAACCAGCCAAGATAAACTGTTGGGCGATAAGGCCATTTGCTCTAGTGTGCCATCGGCGTAGTCGGTGGCGAACATGCGCCCCAAAGACAGCATGCTGGCCAACAAAGCCCCGACCCACAAAATACCCGGCGCCACCAACCGAAGTGTGTTCATTTCAGGACCAATGCCTAGCGGAAAAAGCGCTGCCACCACCACAAAGAAAAACACGGAAGTGATGACTTCATTTTTCCGCCTTAAGGCCAAGGTCAGGTCGCGCTTCACAATGGCAACAAATGCACTCATGCGTTTAACCTGTAAGAGCGGCCTTGACCAGCAAGTGAGACCGCTTGGTGACTGGTTAACAGCACCATGCCCTGACTGGCTAAGTGAGTGTTGATCACTTCAGACAGCGCATTTTGAGCTGCAGGGTCTAATGCCACAAAAGGCTCGTCCAAAATCCACAACTTGGCGGTGCTGACCACCAGGCGCGCCAAAGCCGTTCGACGCTTTTGACCTTGCGACAAAACACGAACAGGCAAATGTTCTCGACCCCTCAAGCCCAATTGCACCAGCGCCGACTTGGCATGGGTCAAAGACAACGCTCTGCCGGCAACGGCGGCATGTGACAGCAGGTTTTCTAGGGGGGTCAGGTCTTCTTTCAGAGCCAATTGGTGCCCTAAATAGGCCAAATTGGATCGAAATTCATCCTTATTTTTTAAAACTGACTGGCCTTGCCAGAAAATTTCGCCCTCCTCTAGGGGGCTTAATCCGCAAGCCAGCCTCAATAAGCTGGTTTTCCCAACGCCATTGTCCCCCTCCAAATGCAAGTACTCCCCGGCTTGCAATGAAAAGGTGACGCCTGAAAAAAGACGCTTTTCACCGCGGGAGCAACAAAGATTGGAAACGCTGAACATGTGCCTGAATGATCGCAGAAGATGCCCATCCAATCTTGATTCAAGTCAAAAATATCAGGCAAAAAAAGGGCAAATTCGAATTTACCCTTGCATTTTAACCCTGAGACTTATTCGTCTGGATCTTCGTACTCTTTAGGCAACTGGTGTGCAATGCCTTTATGGCAGTCAATACAGGTTTTACCCTCTTCTTTGGCCTTCATGTGCTTTTTGTAGGGCGTTTGCTTCTGTAGTTCTGCGCTCATGGCATCAAAGTTGTGGCAATTGCGGCATTCACGCGAATTGCTGTCTTTCATCCGGGCCCATTCATGCGTCGCAAGTTGCATGCGCTTGGCTTCAAATTTTTCTGGCGTGTCAATGCTGCCAGTGATTTTTCCCCAAACCTCCAAACTCGCCTGCGACTTGCGAATCATCTTATGGACCCAATCTTTGGGGACGTGACAATCAGAACAAATAGCCCTGACGCCAGAACGATTGCTGTAGTGGATCGTTTCCTTGTACTCTTTGAAAACAGTGTCACGCATTTCGTGGCATGTGGTACAGAATTCCAAAGTGTTGGTCATTTCCATACCAGTGTTGAAGCCGCCCCAAAAAACAATACCCGCCACAAAGGATGCGGATGAAATAGCCAGCAATGAATATTTGGCAGGCTTGTTCAAAGCTCGCCACAGTCGCCTGAATGGGCCGACTCGCTCGTTGTCCATGTTAATTCCTAAGCTTGTTTATTTCGAAAGATTGAGACAGCGCATTGACTTCAAAAGTTGTGGGTCAAAGTCACAGCAATTGCATTGGCTTTGTAGCTCGGCGCCGATTGATTGGTAGGGATCAAAGTGGCAGGCGTGAAGCCATACTGATAACCGTTGTAATAGAAGTCAGAGCTGGTAAGTTTCTGATAGGCATAGCGAACCGTCACTTTGCTGGCTTTGTCAACTTGGTAACTGCCTTGTAGTTTGACTTGGCCAAAATTACTTTGAATGTCTGGCAATTGGCCACAAGAGCCAATGGCCGCAGCATTGCAAGTTAAACCGCCTGTGGTGGTCGTGGCATAGTTCAACACCGTGCCGTAAGCACCTGTTCCCAAGGAGTACGCCACATCACCCGACAACTCCAATTTGCCACCCATCAAGCCAGTTTGCTTGATACCCACGCCCACCGTGGTGTCCTTGTCTTTCAAGAGGTTGGTCCAAGTTGCAGTGGCTGGGATTGCGATTGCCGTCACAGAGGCGGCACCAGCAGTGACCGTGTTGCGCTGCAAACTGGTGAGCTCACGCTGACGGTGCTGCTTGGTGGCATATGCATAAAATGCGCCGTTTTCTTGATAGGCATACGAGGCGTCTGCGTTGAAGCTCCAGGTGTTGCCGTTTTGAACACCATAGGTGCCCGTGCCATATTTGTCCTCTGTGTACTTGGAGCTCAAAGCCACAGAAACTTGGTCAGTTGCCTCCCAATTCACTTGACCTTTCACAGACTGCTGTGTGCGTGAAGCCGAGAAAAATGGATAGAAACCGTAGTAATCGCCTGCATTCTGACCCTTAGGCGTGAGGTTGGGCGTTGGCACAGGTCCTGGGACAGCACCATTGGTGCCAATGAAATTAGAGATAGCATAAGGATCTGTGGTGGTCTGACGATCACTGAAGCCAAGGCCTAAACGGAAATCTAAACTCTCATTGGCTTTCAAACGATAGGTGGCCTCAACACGATCGTCTTTGCTAGATTGCGCAGTGACACAATTGGCGCCAGCGGTGTAGCCTCCGCCAACAGCAAAGCTATTACACCAACGCTCTACATCTTCATGCAAATACGAAATGCGCGTAGATTGACCGGCTTTGATGCGATAGTCACCAGCCAGCTCCACTTGAGATTTTTTATTGCTCAAAGGAGTGTTGGGGTAAAGCGCAGTGTGCTGACCACTGATCGCGTTGAAATTTTGCATGTACGAGGTGGTTTGATTGTTGCGCTCGTCAAATTTCAAACCTGCAGAAAGCGTCCAGTCTTTGTAGGATCGATCGGTGACCCTGACATCGGCATGGGTGTTAATGACCTCACCATTCAAAGAAGTCATGGGCGAAGCTGCTACGATCAGGCCAGTTTCCGGCGTGACAAACGCGCTGTTTTGTGTATTCCTTCCGTACGACAAATTGGCCACCAATTTGGTTTGAGCTGCGAGTGCATAACCACCCTGCAAATTCAACTGATTGAAGCTGTTGCTAGGCGGCGTGGTCATGGCTTGCAAGGCACCCGTGTAGGTTGTGTTGCCTGCAAAGCTTTGGAAATTCACACGGGCAAAGTCATCGGTGTAAAAAGATCCGAAGTAGGAAGCCGTTAAGTGCGCCTGATCCCCCTTCCAATTCCAAGCCACTGTGAGGTTGTCTGTTTTAGAGGATGTGGGCATTGGCAAAATCGTGACAGCCTCTCCCAATGCTCCGCCCACACCGGCCACACCAAAGCCCATCAACTTGGCACCGCTTTGCGCCAAATGGTTGAAATCAAAACTCAAACTGTTGCGCGTGTCCAATGCCAAAGTTGCGCTCAAGGCTGAATTCTTCCTTGTGGAAGAAATGTCCAGTTGATTGAATGCAGCCAACTGATTGGCGCTTAATACATTGGTGCCAGCACCCGCAGTGGCAGCCAAACCAAAGCCAGAAGGCAAAGTGAATAAATTGCCACCGATGCCCCCCATATAAGGAGTTTGATAACTGCCATCCAGGTTGTGGCGCAAAGAATCAAAACCCAGTTTGTAGCTCCAAACGCCTTGCTCAGATGCCCCAAACTCTGCAGATCCTGATGACAAACCAAGGTCTGTGGCTTGTAAGGACCAGCGTTCCAAACCACCTTGCTCATTGTTCGTATAGGCCGTTCCACCACGAACATTGATGCCACCAATAAAGCGAGTGGCCGATGTATTCAGCCCATTGTATTCACCGAACTTGGCTGATGATTTAGAAGGCGTGACAACACCCAACTCCACCGAATTGGTGGGCTGTATTAAAGCCTTGATTTCAGCTTCATCCGCTTGAGCGGCCATGCTCAACAACACACCCGACACGGCTACGGCAATAGCGCTCAACCGTAAATTGTGACTTTGAACTTTCATGATGTTCTCCGATAGAGGTTGATTAGCGTTGCAGATAACCGCCCGCAGGGCTGTTGGTGCCGTGAACTTGGCTATGGCAATTCATACAAGAACGACCCACAATGTTTTTGCTTGGAAATTGCGCAACACCGGCTGCGTTTTTACTTGCCAAGCCGCCCTGAAAGCCAGTTGCATTGACACCGGCTGGGGTTCCGCTGGCGTGCGTGCCGTCATGGCAGTCTTGACACAGGAACGGTGCTCGTGATTTGAGCAAGGGTGCAATGTTAGAGCCGTGAGGCGTGTGGCAATTTGCGCAGTCTTCAGTGACAGGCTGATGCTCGAACAAGAACGGGCCGCGTTTTTCAGCGTGGCACTGGTAGCAAGTTTCTGTGA
>CANJOS010000080.1 GCA_947476015.1 Comamonadaceae bacterium
CAGCAGATGGAGATCGTGCAGCTTCGAAGGCGCGAGGTGCTCACCTATGCCAGCAAGCCTTTCAGGGGCTTGGGGGTGGTGCTTCAGGGCCGGATTCAGGCCATCGACCAAACTCTAGACGGGCGCGAGGTGGCGCTTCAAACGGTGGAGTCCAGTGAGGCCTTTGGCCAGGTCAACCTGTTGGCCACCCAGCCCGTACAGATGGTCTGGATTGCCGCCGTGAGCAGCTCGGTGGCCCTGATGAGTACCGATGCTGCACTGCGCCTTTTTCAAAACGGGGCCATGAGCTTTGCCGCAGCACGCGAGTTGGCAGACCAGGTCAGCGAGAGTCTGGGCTGGCAAAAAATCAATGCCGTCACGCCCATCAGTGCGCGGGTGTGCGCTTGGCTGTGCTGGAGCACAGGCAAATCGTCTTTGCTGGACATCCCCAAGCATGCCGAGCTGGCTTGGCGCCTGAACACCACGCGCGAGTCCATCACGCGCACCTTTCAAAAGCTACAGGCCGATGGGCTGATACAGCGAGAAGACGAAAAGTGGCGCATCATTGAACTCACCGCACTTGAAAACATGGCCATGGGCGACGCCAAGGGCTACGGCTGAAGATGAAGCCTGACAACACCGTCATAGAAGCTTGGCGCGGCTTGGCAGCATGGTTGGTGCTGTACACGCACTACTGGGCCTTTGGCGACGAGGCCAGCGCCTTGTGGCGCTTTTCTCATACCGGGGTCGACCTGTTTTTTGTGATCAGCGGCTTTGTGTTTGCGCCCTACTGGTGGAACGCTCAGCTTCAGGGCCCGCGCCAACTGGCGGGTTTCATGGTGCGGCGGTTTTTCAGGATCTACCCAGCCTACGTGGTGGCACTGTTGGTTTATGTGTGGCTAAAAAGTGAGTCTGGCGCACCTCTTCTTTATGTGAACGAGCACCTCACATTTTTTCATGTGCAGTCTCGCGAGATGGCTTTTTATTACAACGCGCCGTTTTGGAGTTTGCCTGCTGAAGTAGAGTTTTATTTGGCACTGCCCGTGCTTTGTTGGCTGGCCCAAAAAGTCAGGGGCGGATTTTTTGTACTGTTCGCATCGGCCATTTTGGCGCGGATTTTTTTAGGTGCTCAACACGATTGGCAAGCACAAGACAGTGCCTACATTGCGATGCACCACTTGCCTGGGCTGCTGTGTGAATTCATGCTCGGCGCCCTTGCATGGAGGGCTTGGCAAGCTTGGAGCAATTTTGGCATTCGGTTGACTTGGCGTAGCCCGCTAAAAAGCACGGATGCTGTGGCCGCACATGTACCCACATTGAGCGCCATCGCCTTGCTGTTGGCGATGGGTGTTGGCGGCTGGCTGGCGTTGGCCCAGTACTTTGCGATGAGTGCAGACGAAGGCGTGAGGGCCGGCGTGCTCAAAGGCCAGATGGGCTGGTTGGCCGCATTGTGTTTTGCATGGATGGTGCTGGCCAGTGTGCTGCTTCAGCAACGAATCATTCAACGGCGCCTCCTTCAGCAGCGCCCTCTCAAAACAAGACTCAGTCGATTAAAAAATGTTGTCATGGACACTCTACAGAGCTTGGCCTTGTTTGTAGGCAAAGTGAGCTACGGCGTGTATTTGCTTCACTCGGCGATGTTGAGTTTGGTTCAACAACATTCGGGCGGTTTGCTTAGCGTATCGGAAATAAAATGGACGGCAGCAGGACTCACCTTGTTTGCGTCTGTGGTGATGCATGAACTTTGGGAAGGCCCCTGCAGAACTTTGGGGCGCGACATTTCCAGAAAAATTCAGGGCCACTAAAAAACATCTGTGTCTGCGGGCCAAAACTGGGGCGGCTTGCACGCATGCCACTCGCCCACCCTCACTTCACAGGCCTTGATAGGCTCAAGTGTGAGGCTGTCTTCAGTTTGAATGTACCAACTTGAAACCAATTGCGTTTGTGAGTTGCCCTCATGGAAGCCCTGATTTAAAACTTGATTGAACAAGTGCGGTTGGTACATGGCTTGCGCTGCATGTGGCTGCAGATTGGGGTGCAGACTGGGGTGCATGAGCGCATCGACCACCGTAAGGTGCCCCGGGCTGAACGCTCGTGTGACGAACCAAGCCTTGGTTTGACCGTCTTGCGAGTACAGCCAAAATTGATAACGGGCATTGGGGTTTTGAACAAACCGCCATTGCAGGTAAGCGCCGGTGCGCAGTATCTTTGGCGCATCTGTGGTGCCCCATGCATGAGCCCATTCGTCAAACTTCGCATGGTGCTTTATGAATTCTGAAGGCTCTATGTGCAATGGCTCTATCTGAAATTGTTTTGTCTGAATTTGTTGTGTCCGCAAGGGCGCCTCCGTGATGGGCGCTTGCATCAATTTCAGCTGGCCCATCCGGCAGTCTTGGTGGCACTTGTACATGCCCATCTTGAGGCCAAGTTTGTAGGGCCGAATACCGGCAAAGCCATAGGCGTAAACGCCTGCGTAAGTTTGCGCCAAGGACTCTTGCAAGGCATGAATGACTTGAGCGTAGGCGCCCTGGTGCGTCACGCCATCTCTGGCGCTTTCGTGCACCATGACATCGCACACCTGCGCCATGGGCAGTCGCTTTGTGAGGCCTTGCGCATCTTTGTATTGGCCCTCAAAAACACTGGCCCCTGCGTGCGCTACCAGCTTGCCGTTCGCTGACTTGATGCCCACATGAACGCCGCCAAGGCGCGGGCCTTCAAGGTACTTCCAGCGCCACTGCGCAAGGCTGGTGGGGTGCTTGAAAACTTGCTCGAACAACTCGCATGCGAGTGCATCGTCGCGCTCTGAAAGCAAGAAAGGGGGCTGCAACAACAGGGCGCTCACCTTGAATAGATTGTGTAGCTTTAGGCCTTGTGGCTAGAGCGAAAGGGCGCAGTAAAGCGCCAGCTTTTGGAGGCGTACACCAAATCGAGGGATTTGCGCAAAAGCGCTATTTCTTGGGACTGAGCGATCATGGAAGAATGTGCCTGCTTCAGCGCAATTTGCAGGGTTTCTGTTCTTTGGTTTTGCAACTCAATGAGTTGCTGAAGTTTGGCCAGGTGCGGGTCTGCCAAGTGCTGGGACAATGCGCCGGAGTTGGAGGAGCTGTGGGTCATGGCGCTGAGCTCGATGGCGCCTGCATTCTGATGGATGGCATCTGCTTTGAGAATGCTGCCACTGACCGATGCGATCATGGAGGCTTCAAGCTCTCGACTCTCAAGCGCCTTGGCGTCCAAGGTTTTTTGCACGTCTGCGGCAATGGCCTGGAGCTGGCTTTCCTTTTGGTTGATGATTTCTTGCATTTGCAAGGCAAAGCTTTGCTTTTCAACGTCCTTGCTGTCTAGGATCTTTTGCACCTCAGCGGCAAAGGTCTGGAGCTGGTTTTCTTTTTGGTTGATGACGGCCTGCATTTGAAGGGCAAGGCTTTGCTTTTCAAGCTCCTTGTTGTCGAGCGCATTTTTTGCTTCAAGGGCAAAAGCCTGAAGTTGTCTTTCTTTGTCGGCTAGCAAGCCTGTCAGCTCCTGAGAGTGGGACTGTAGTTCAAGTTCTTTTTGTGACAAAACTTCTCTGGTTTGGGCTGAAAACAGTTCTAGCTCTTGTTGGAGTTGGCGCCTAGAGGACATCTCTTGTGCGATCTGACCTTTGTCTAAATCGCCTTGGGTTTGGAGCTGGGTGATTTGCTTTTTGAGAAACAGCTCTTGTGCTGCGCTTTGGGCAACTTGTTTGTCTAGCTCAAGGGCATACCAAGACAGCACATCGACATTTTCTTGTGCAGAAGATTGAGAAACAAATTGCTGAAGAATTTTGTGATGCCAAGATTTCCAATGGCTGTCTGTGTGTGCACTGCCCAACTCTGACTTACCCAAAGACTGCCTGTAAACAGCGGTGATGTTAGGACTGTGAACCAAGCTACTTGCTTGGGTAAGTTGAAGCCAAAAATCCCAGTCTTCTAGAACATCCAGTGCAGGCTTGAAGCTGATGCCATTTTGCTTGACCGCGCCCATTTTGAAAAGCACGGCATGGATGGGCAAGAAGTTGATGGCCAAGAGCCTTTGCCTTGACCAAGGCAGGTTGTATTCGCGAAGGGTGTTGCCATCTTGGTCGTCAACGCGCACGCCCGAGTAAGCGCCCACCGCTTGGGGGTTGTCTTGAAGCAGCGAGACCAGCTGAGCAATGTGTTCTGGCTGAAAAAGGTCATCATCGTCTAGAAAGATAGCCAGCTGGCCTTGGGCGTTTTGCAGCGCCATGTTGGCAGCTTCTGGCCGGCCTAGGGGCGCACCTGCATTGCCCTTCTTGTCAGTTTGTGCATTGAGCAGCCGGCAAGGCAAAGTTTGTGGCACGAAGTTAAGCGGCCTGTGCATGCCGCCCTTGGCATTGACGACCACCAGCTCAATGTTGGAATACGTTTGCAGGGCCACGCTGGCCAGGGCTTGTGGCAGGCAGTCGCGGTCCATGCTTCTGACCAAAACGCTCACCAAGGGCATTTGCTCGGGCGCGTTGGCCAAGCCCAGTGAATGACGCACCCAAGGCCACTGGGGCATGGCAGCCAGGGCCCCCTCGCGCATGAAGGCCTGCATGTCCACCTTGAAGAAGGCCTCGGCGGCTGTGCACTCAGGCTTGAGCCCAAAGGCGCGCATGGCTGCCATGGAGCGCGAAAGTGACTCGTATTTTTCTTCGCTAAGTTGAGATTGGAAGGACTGAACTGCGGCCCATTTTTGGGCAGCGACGGACGTAAAGTCGACAAAGGCATTGGCGTGCAAGGGGGCGCCTACTTCGTAAAACAAGATTTGCAGGGGCCTCTCGTGGGCCGCTTTTGTCTTGGAATGCTCGGTTTGGCCGCTGGCCTTGGCTTGCAGAAGGGCGTTTTGAACGGCTGCCAAACCCGCCAAGGCGCAGGCTTGGTGGTCTGGATGTGGGTCGGACAAGGAAGGCAGCAAAAGCAAATCGATGGGCTGGGCCTTGATTTGATCTGCAATGGCTTGGGTGATGGCCTGGGTAAAGCCCAAGTGCCTGTCGTTGAAATTGAGAAACTTGGGCTTGGGCAAACCCAACACAAGGGCCGCGGCCAAAGATTCTTGGACGCGAACATGTGCCAATGCGAGGCTATCGGCTGTGTGGCTGACTGACTCGGGGGCAACTTGGACCTGACTTTGCACCTGATCCATCACCTGTTCTTGTAAATGCGCCTGCCCCAACTCGCCTTTGGTGAGCACCAAGACCTGAATTTTGGCTTTTTGAGCTTGAAGCAATGCCAACAGGCCGCCGCACCCTAGAACTTCGTCATCTGGGTGGGGGGCGACACAAAGAACGCTAGAGATATCCTCGAGCGAGAGCATTTCTCGGGGGTGATAGCGCTGCTCGGTTTGACGGTCTTGCATGGGCACTTCTTAAAGATAACAGTGGGGATTTTAAGCTTTTCATTGTCCACGAACCTGGATTGAATGCAGTTGCAATTTTTGTATGCATCCCGCGCATTAGAATTTGCGTCTATGCAACGATTGGCTTTCCTCTACTGGCAGTGGCTCAAGCGCGATGTCACGGCCCGCTACCGAGGCTCCATTTTTGGCCTGTTGTGGCCCTTGCTGCAACCGGCCATCCAAATCATGGTGTTCACGCTAATCTTTTTCGAGTTCATGCAAATGCGCTGGCCCGCGGCCGGCAGTGCTGTGTCACCTGGTATCAGTGCGGCGCCCACCGGGGCCTTAGATTACGCACTCAACGTATTTGCCGGCCTTTGCATTTTCAATTTTATGGCCGAGATTTTGGGCCGCTCCCCCAGCTGCGTACTGTCCCAGCCCAACTTGGTGACCAAGGTCAAGTTTCCGCTGTGGCTGCTGCCAGCCGTCACGGTGGGCGCTGCCCTCATTCACATTGTGGTGGGCACTGTCAGCATTGCACTGATTACCCTGTTCACGCAGCAGGGTGCACTTGCCGCGCAAAGCGCCAGCGCGCCTTCTTTTCAAACGCTTTTTGGCTTGATACTTTTATGGCTTCCCCTTTTGTTGCCGCTTTTGGCCTATGGTTTGGGCGTGGCTTATTTCATTGCCAGTGTGGGCGTGTACGTTCGAGACATTGGCCAAGTCATGCCAGCGCTTAGCAGTTTGCTGATGTTTCTCACACCTATTTTTTATCCTCTGTCTTCCGTGCCTGATGGCCTCAAGAGTTTGTTTGCCATGAACCCACTGGCTTGGGGTGCAGACATCACGCGGGCAGCATTGCTAAGCGGCGCGCCCATAGATGCGGCGCAGTGGGGCTGGCACATGTTGGCGTCCTTGATTTTTTGCGCGGCAGGTGCGTGGACTTTCGCCAAGCTGCAAAATGGATTTGCCGATGTCCTTTGATCTCATGATCAGCGCGCAAAAATTGGGCAAGCATTACCGGCTCTACAAGCGGCCGATCGACCGGCTGTGGCAGTTTTTAAGGCCCAAGGCCAAGCCGCACTTTCAAGATTTTGTAGCGCTGCAAGATGTGAGTTTTGAATTGCACCGCGGCCAGGTCTTGGGCATCGTGGGTGTCAATGGCGCGGGCAAGTCTACCTTGCTGCAACTCATTGCCGGTACGCTACAAGCCAGCAGTGGCAGCGTTCAAACCAAGGGCCGTGTGGCGGCACTTTTAGAGCTAGGCTCGGGCTTTAACCCAGAGTTTACGGGCCGAGAAAATATATACCTCAATGCCGCCATTTTGGGTTTGAGCAAGCAAGAGATTGACGAGCGGCTTAGCGACATGATTGAGTTTGCCGACATCGGTATCCACATCGACCAGCCCGTTAAAACCTATTCCAGCGGCATGTTCATTCGTTTGGCGTTTTCCATTGCCACCAGCGTTGAGCCTGATGTGCTGATCATTGACGAAGCACTTTCGGTGGGAGATGGGGCCTTTGCGCGCAAATCATTTGACCGCATCATGGCCATCAAAGAGCGCGGGGCCACCGTGCTGTTTTGCTCGCACATGCTGTACCACATCGAAGTGTTTTGCGACAAAGCTTTGTGGCTGCACCAAGGTCACATGAAAGCCTTTGGCGAAGTCTCGCAGGTGCTCTCCAGTTACCAAGCTTTTTTAGACAACTTGGCTCAACCTACCAGCGAGACTGTGCCCGTGGGTGTTCAGCAAGAAGCGCCGCAAGACTTGGCCAAAGCTGCCTTGCAAGGACACGCGCGCATTCAATCCATTTCGGTCAGTCTAGATGGCACCACGGGCAAAGAGCTTTACGGCACCTCGGGTGCTTCTAACTTGCAAATGCAAGTGCAATTTGCAAGTGACCCCCTGCTGCCCTCACCCACTGCAGCCTTGGTCATTTCATCCGACAGTGGCCGCATTTTGGCCACCCACATTGGCGCGGCGCAGGGCTTGTCAATGCAGCGCAACGATCAAGGCGAGGGGGTGGCTACAGTTCAAGTGAACAACATTCCTTTCAGCAAAGGCCGCTACCGAGTCGGCGCTTACCTCATGTGCGAAAAAGGTGTGCATGTCTACGAGTGGATCGATCCTGCAGCGCACATCCAACTGCACCGCGATGGCCACGACCAAGGCTTCTTTGTTTTAGCGGGTCAGTGGTCTAGTCACAAGCCCTGAAAAGCTCCTGAAAAAGTTTCAAAGCGTTGCGACCAAGCGTTGCTTTGACTGAAATTGAAGGCTTCTTTTTCACTTAAGTGGGCTTGCACAATTTGTTGCAAGTCTTGGGGCATTTTCTCAAAGAAAAAGACACCCTCTTCTTGCTTTCTTTGCAGCATCTCACCAAAGGCGCTGCTTAACACGGGCAATCCCATGGCGCGGTATTCGTAGTACTTGACCGGATCGACGTAGTCTGTAATTTCGCAAGACTTGAACGGGATCAAACCCACAGAGAATGAGGCCAGCCTTGCATACACTTGGTCTTGCGAGATGGCTGGCAGCAGCTTCACATTGCTTCGCAGTGGTGTTGGCGGCAAATGATTCAAGGGGCCTATCAAATGAATTTGTGCATCGGGGTTTTGGCTGGCCAGTGTATGGCTTAAGGCATCAATGAGAGCCCAGTCAAACCACTGATCGATGGCGCCTACAAAGCCCCAGATGGGTTGCTTTTGTTGTGCCTCAACAAATTGTTCAAACTTAGTTGAAGGCACGCAGGCATTGCCAACTTGCACAACTTTGCTGCGGAGTTGAGGCTGTAAATTGGCGCGCGCCATGTCAAACAATGCGGTTGACGAGGTGCTGACGCAAGTAGCGGCTTCTAACAATTCTTGTTGGGCCCTTGCCATCCATTTTCTAGATGCGCCTTGGTAAAAAACTTGCAGGTTGTCCATCACATCGAGCAGCATGGGCATGTGCGGAAATTGATGGTGAATTTCCAAGGCCAACGCACAGGGCTTGCCCACCACAAACCAAGTGTCTGCTGTGACACAACTTTGGAGCTGCGACAGCAAGGGCTTCCAAAGTTGCGCATTGATGCTGCGACCCCATGCATAAGGCTCGAAGGGCAGCACCTTGGCTTTGACTTGTTGCACCCAATCTTCTGATTGCCATGCGGGTCCCAAATTTGGTGAGCTCAATCGCAACAGATGCCTGGCGTCTGATGCGCGAGGCAATCTGGAAGGGCCTGGATCAATCCAAACCACATTGGCATCAAAGCGGTCGTGAAACCATTTCACAAAATGATGCGGGCGCTGTGCAAAAGTGTTCAAGCCAACGGGGGACAGGTAAACCAATTGCACCGATTAGCCTGCGCGGTTTAGGACTTACACAGTGTGGCTTGCAAGACGGCCAATATTTTGGCGCTGGCTTGGCCGTCGCCATAGGGTGAGCCTGCCGTGGCCATTTGTTGGTATTTGTCTGAGTTGGTGAGCAGCTCGTTGGCAGCGCTCACGATTCGCTCAAACTGGGTGCCCACCAGTTGGTTGCATCCCCACTCGACGGCTTCGGGCCGCTCTGTTTCTTCACGCAGCACCAACACGGGTTTGCCCAACGCGGGGGCTTCTTCTTGCACACCCCCCGAGTCACTCAAGATGAGCCTGGCATGGCTCATCAATTGGCAAAACACGGGATAGTCGCAGGGCTCGACCAACAACACATTGCTCAAACCTGCCAAGGCTTGGTTCACCACCTGCCTGACGGCAGGGTTGGGGTGCACGGGGTAAATGAAATCGAGCTTTGGATGTGCAAGGGCCAGCGCTGCAATGGCGCGGCAGATCTCGCGCATAGGCTCGCCCAAGTTTTCTCGTCGATGCGCGGTAATCAAAACAAACTCGCGGCCTTCGCGTGCAGGTGTTTTGACTTGAGCGGTGTTGGCTGATTTGGACGGATCCAGCATCATGTGCAACGCATCAATGACGGTGTTGCCGGTGACCCAAATATCTTGAGCCGCATAGCCTTCTTTGATCAAGTTGTGTTGGGCCGTGGGTGTGGGCGCAAAGTGCCAGCGCGTCATGCGCGATGTGAGTACGCGGTTGAGCTCTTCGGGAAAAGGCAAATGGATGTTGCCGGTTCTAAGCCCCGCCTCTACATGTGCAAAGGGAATGTGCCGAAAGAAGCTGGCCATGCTGGCAGCCAAGACACTGGCGGTATCGCCCTGGCCAATGACTGCGGCAGGTTGGATGCTTGCCAGCAAATGGTCGAGTCCTTGCAAGATTCGGGACGTGACGCCCGCCAAGGTTTGATTTTCTTGCATGGCCTGCAAGTTGTGATTCACGTGTAGGCCAAATTGCGCCACCAAGGGCTCGATCAACTCTTTGTGTTGACCCGTCAGAACCACCTCACACTTCGCCCAAGAACTGCGCTCAATGGCCGCCACCACAGGCGCCAACTTGATGGCCTCGGGTCGAGTACCAATGATGACCAATAATTTTTGAAGCATGCGCGATATTAATGCACAGAGCCATACGGCTCAATGCAAGCTTTCTGGCCGATAGGTGTGTGGCTTCCAAGCACCCCATTTTTTCTCAAACAAGGCCTTGTTACGCTCAAAAATTTCTTGCCGGTGGGTCGACTTGAGTTTGTCAAAGGAGGCGGACAGTTCGTGATACACAAACACGTCTTCAGCACAGCCCACCTCCAGGCCAAGCGCTTTGATGCGCAAGCAGTAGTCGTCGTCTTCAAAAAAGCCAGGTACAAATTGCTCGTCCATGGGGCCCACCGCCTGGTAGGTTTTGCGGTGCATCATGACGCAAAAGAAGGCACACACTTGCAGCGGTAAAAATTGGCCCACTTTACGCAGGGTATAGGCTTGGGCAGACTGAAACACTTCTGCCACCGTGCTGCCTGCCAGCGCCACTTGCGCTTCGTTGCCAATGTTGTTGGTGATGGAACAGAGCATGCCCAAGGAAGGCCTGGTTTGTAAATGACGGCGCATGCCTCTGGCCCAACCTGGCGAGACAATGATGTCATTATTGAGCACAGCCAAGTAATCGCCCTTGGCCATGGCCAAGCCCTGATTGACGGCCGGACCAAAGCCTTTGTTCTCAGCATTGAGCACGATGCGTCGATGCTCAGGATCTTGGGCAGCCCAAGCCTGAAGCTGTGCGGGGGTGACGTCTTGCGAGGCGTTGTCGACCACCACAATTTCGGTGCTGCCTCGCTCTGAATGCAAGCTCAAGCTTTGAAGGCATCTTTCGGTCAAGGCCCATTGGTTGTAGCTGATGACCACCACAGACACCATGGGTTCGCTCAGATTGTTTTCAACCGCTTCCAACAAACTCTGCGCACGGCTGGCCCAGGT
This sequence comes from Comamonadaceae bacterium, assembly GCA_947476015.1. Classification (GTDB taxonomy): domain Bacteria; phylum Pseudomonadota; class Gammaproteobacteria; order Burkholderiales; family Burkholderiaceae_C; genus Limnohabitans_A. The sequence continues at coordinate 10,668 of CANJOS010000080.1, forward strand.
TTGCGTTTTGGCAAAAGCGATGCGCCGCTCAAAGTTGGCATCGGCTTGGAAGGGCCTGGCTGTTTCTGACAAAGCCAGGGCCACTTGGTCGGTAAATTGCGCCGCCGTTTGCGCGGTGTAAACGCAAGAGCCGAACTGGGCCATTTCAGGCAAGTCAATGCTAACCACGGGCTTGCCAGCACTAAGGTATTCGTAGGCTTTGACGGGGTTGGTGGCCAAGGTCAATTCATTGACCTTGAAAGGAATGAGGCAAACATCAAACTGCGCCAACCAAGTAGGCAACTCAGCGTAGGGCTTCTCGCCCAAAAAGCGAACATTGCTGTAATGCGCCAACTTCTTGGCCACGCCAGCGGTGTCGTCGCCAATGAGCAAAATTTGCGCATTTGGGAAACGCTTTGCCACTGCTTCAATGAGGGCAGGTTCGAACCAGTCAGCAATGGCTCCGTAGTAACCGATCACGGGCTTGGCTTTGATGGTTGAACTGACCAAACGTACCGAACCGCCGGTTGACTCTGGCTTATGAGCGGCCTGGAAAAAATGCTCAAACTGTGCTGCATTGCGAATGATGCTGACATGTTGAGCGCCCGCTTTTTTCGCAAAATTGACCAAGTAGTCAGAGGTCACGATGGTGAGGTCGGCTAACTCCAGCAATTGGTGCTCAGCGCTTGCGTGGCTGTTGCCCGTGTTGCTAAAGCCGGCGTGAAAATCCATGCAGTCGTAAACCAACTTGGCCTGAGGGACAAAACTGGCCAAACCGAACCAGAAAGGATGCTGAACGATGTGAACGGCCTTCTGAATGTCAAAGTCTTTCCACAGCACTGCCTGGCATTCTTTTAAGAACTGCAAAGTTTGCGGCGAGGGTGCGCCATCGTAGACACTGACCGGTGCAGGGAGGTGGAAGAAAATTTGATAAATGGGCATGTCGGGGTGTAGCTTTTCAATGCCATAACCCGACTGCGCCGATGACACAAAGTTGACGCTGACATAAAACACCCTTCTTTGCGAATGTGCCAAAGACAAGGCAAGCTGCTGGGGCCTTTGGTGGCGGAAATGCCAATCGATGACACCAAAGAAAACATAATCGGCATGCAAAGAATGCTCGGTTGCATGCACTACAGCAGTGAGGGCCTGGGATGCTTGGAGAGGCTGGATGGGCCTGCGAAGCAAACGTCTTTTGAGTTGCCCCACCTTAAAA
>CANJOS010000081.1 GCA_947476015.1 Comamonadaceae bacterium
ACATCTTGAAAAGAAGGGACGCATCATGAAACGGATGCTGATCAACGCCACGCAGGCTGAAGAACGCCGCTTGGCCATCGTCGATGGACAAAAACTCCTCGACTACGAAATTGAAATTGAAGGCCGCGAGCAACGCAAAGGCAACATCTACAAAGCTGTCGTCACTCGCGTCGAGCCTTCTCTTGAAGCATGCTTCGTCGACTACGGCGAAGAACGTCATGGTTTCTTACCTTTCAAAGAAATTTCTCGCCAATTCTTTGCCGAAGGCGTTCCTGTCAGTCAAGCGCGCATCAGCGATGTGATTCGCGAGGGCCAAGAACTCTTGGTGCAAGTGGAAAAAGAAGAGCGGGGCAACAAGGGCGCTGCTCTCACCACCTTCATCAGTTTGGCTGGCCGCTATGTGGTCTTGATGCCCAACAACCCACGCGGTGGCGGTGTCAGCCGTCGAATTGAAGGCGATGACCGCGCTGAGCTCAAAGAGGCCATGGACCAATTGGAATATCCCAAAGGGATGTCCATCATTGCCCGTACCGCGGGCATTGGTCGCAGCGCACCTGAATTGCAATGGGACTTGAACTATTTGCTCAAATTGTGGTCAGCCATCGATGGTGCCACGCAAGGCGCCAAAGGTGCCTTCCTCATTTACCAAGAGTCCAGTTTGGTCATTCGTGCCATTCGCGATTACTTCAACAGCGACATTGGCGATATTCTGATCGATACCGACGACATCTACGAACAAGCTCAGCAGTTCATGAGCCATGTGATGCCTGAATTCGCGCCGCGTGTGAAGCGCTACCGCGACGACGCACCACTGTTCAGCCGTTTCCAAATTGAGCATCAAATTGAATCGGCGTATGCCCGCACGGTGCAATTGCCATCTGGCGGCGCCATCGTGATTGATCACACTGAAGCCTTGGTGTCAGTTGACGTGAACTCTGCGCGAGCCATCAAGGGCGGTGACATTGAAGAAACTGCCACCCGCACTAACCTTGAAGCTGCCGACGAAGTCGCTCGCCAAATGCGTTTGCGCGATTTGGGTGGCCTGATTGTGATCGACTTCATCGACATGGAGGAGTCACGCAATCGCCGTGATGTAGAGAACCGTTTGCGCGATGCCTTGCGACAAGACCGTGCTCGCGTTCAGTTCGGTTCTATCAGCAAATTCGGTCTTTTGGAGATGAGCCGCCAACGCTTGAAGCCAGCGCTCGCTGAAGGTTCTTCCATTCCTTGCCCTCGTTGTGGCGGCTCCGGCCACGTTCGCGACACAGAGAGCTCGGCTTTGCAAATTTTGCGAATCATCCAAGAAGAATCCATGAAGGACAACACGGCTGCCGTGCACGCCCAAGTGCCTGTCGAAGTGGCCTCTTTCTTGCTGAACGAAAAGCGTCCAGAAATTGCCAAGATCGAATTGAAACAACGAATCAATGTGCTGCTGGTTCCCAATAAGTCTTTGGAAACACCGCACTACAAGCTAGAGCGTTTGAAGCACGACGACCCTCGCTTGGACAACATTGAAGCAAGCTACACCATGGCAGAAGTGATGGAAGACCCCACCACCGTCACTCGTCGCTCACAAGAGCCTACCAATCGTCAAACGCCCGTCATCAAAGGCGTGTTGCCTGACGCACCTGCGCCAGCTTCCTTGCCCAAGGCTGAAACAGCCCAAGCTTCCAAGCCACTGGATGGCAAGCCGGAAACCAAGGCTGAAAGCAGCGGCGGTTTCTTTGCCTGGTTAAAGCGCTTGTTCGGTGGCGAAACTGAAACCCAAGCAGAACCATCAAAAAATGTTGGCAAACGCGGCGAGCGCCCCGTTAAAGAAGGCGACCGCAATGACCGCAGCGAACGCAATGGTGATCGCCGAGGTGGGCGTGGCGGACGCGGCGGAAGACGGGGCGATCGAAATGAACGTGGTGAACGAAACGACACTGAGCGCAACGACAGCAACGAAGCTCGCGCTCCCAGAGAAAATGGCGGCAACCGTCGCGGCGGAGAACGAGGTGATCGCTCCAATCAGCGCGGCGAGAGAAGAGAGAATTCAAACACGCCAAGCAACACTGATGCACAAAATGTGAGCGTAGATCTTCAAGATTCTGACAATCCTGAAAACCGCAATGAGGCGAGAACAGAGCGTGCGCCTCGTGGCGAAGGTCGCCGCGAGCGCGGTGAAGGCCGACGTGAACGGGGTGGTGATCGTCGAAGCAATGAAGGTGGACGCCCAAACAGTACCCTTGGCAGTTCTGAAAACTCAGCGCCAATTCAATCTGAATTGCCAGATGGCTCAGACCGTCAAGCCTCACAAGCTTCTGATGGTCCGTCGTCTCAAGACGAGCGCCAAGATGGCAACAACGGTACGCCTGAACGCAGGGAGCGTCGATCACGCGATCGTTATGGACGGGATCGCAGAGAGCGCAACGCAAGCAATGAAGTTCAAGCTTCAGAAAACGCACCCACAGAAGGTCCGAACACAGAGGCTGCATCCTTGAATGAAGCACCTGTAGCGCGTTCGTATTTTGATCGTGCAAGTTCAAATGCCAACACAAATGAAAAGGCATCAACGTCTGCTGAGCAGTCGGTGGCTTCTTCAGTTGCTTCTCATGAAGTGACTTCCAATTCAGTTTCAAAAGCAAATACACCACCGGTTACCGCCATTGCACCGACGCAAGCACCTGTCGCAGCAGGTTTGCCTAAAGTTCAACATTACGACCTGCCTGTTGCCAGCTTGATACAAGTTGCAGAGGGCTCTGGTTTGCAATGGGTCAACTCTGACCCAGAAAAAATTGCTGTGGTTAAAGCCGCCATTGCAGCTGAACCCAAACTTGCTCATGTCCCTCGAGAGCGTCAGCCAGTCGTGATCCCAGATGAAGGTCCTCTGGTGTTGGTAGAGACACGCAAAGACTTGAGCGAAGTGAAGCTTCCATTCTGATTCAAGACGTTAGAAGCACTTAAAAGGGACCTCAGGGTCCCTTTTTTTAATCCATTGCAGCTTTCTTAAATGCCTGCATCGCCGTCCCAGAATCCTCGCGCTGCTCGGCAAGTTCAGCGACTGCACGCCAAGCCAGTCTTCGAACTGAGGGGTCCTCCAAGCTTTGTGCAGCTTGTGTCAGAAGTACCTGAGCCTTGCCCCATAGTTGACGCTTTTGGCAAACACGTCCAGCCAGAAACTGCAGCAATGAGTCACGGGGATTGGCTTTTTGAGCGGCCTCTATCCAGACCAACCAATCTCGCTCATCCTGAGAGTCTTGCCCCGTGAAGCTGCGGTCTAAAACTTGAATAAATTTGAGATGCTGAATTTTTGTAAATGTCTGCGGTTCTTGCTGCCGCCGATTCCAAATCGGCTTTAACCACGCGCGGGCCACATCTGAGTCACCTTTCAAGGACAGCCAATGCTGCGCTGCTTGCGTGGCCAAATCAGGAGAGTTTCGTTGCGCATCGCCCAATCGATTCCAGAGTCTTTGCAATTGACCCAGCTCGTGCGTCTTGGCAATCAGCTCAAAGACCAAACTGCGAACCATGCTCACTGCAGCTTCTGTAGAAAAGGCTCGGTGCTTGACCAATAACAAAGCGGTGTCTAGGGCCTGCGAAGTCTCACCCGCCAAACGGGCAGCCTTCAAGCGCAGGCGCATGGCCAAGGTGCGCCTTGAAACGCCTTGCGGCAATCGATCAAGCCACAGCAGGCTTTCAGAGGCATCGCGATCGTCCAAGGCCCAACGAGCAGCCCTTAGCATCGCCCCTTCCATCAAAGACTGACGCATCCCAGAGTTTCGACTCATTGGCTCTTGTAAAGCAAAATCAAGGTGCGATTGACGGCCCGCTCTGTCTTGCAACGCATGGGCTGACTCAGCAGCCAAAATATGCGCCACGCACCTCAAGGCACCTGCATGCTCGACAATTTCACCTGCTTGCGCCAAAGATTTTTCTCGTGCGAGGACCAATTCTGCAGATTTACGGGCTCGCAAAAACCGGCCTTCCATGAACTGCGCCATGGCATCCAACAAGGCGGCATGAGCAGCACGTTCCTTTTGTTGAAGACGCCAACGCTTGGCTTGCTTCGGCAACTCAAAAAGCGCGGTCAATCCCCGCTGCGCCCAATGCAGGGTGAGCAAAATGAGCACCAACCCAAAAATAACCAAGTTCAAGGAAAGATCAACGCGGTAAGGTGACCAAAAAATGGAAACAGTGCCGACATTGTGAGAGGCCAACAATGCAGTGGCCACCGCCACTGCAAACAAACTCATCAACCAGAGTGCTGCACGCATCGTGAATTACTTTCCGGAAGAAGCCGTCGCAAGGGCCGCAAGGGAAGCATCTGGTCGCGGAATGGGATTGCCCTTGCTCAGACCTTGCGCTTTTTCTAGCAACTGCAAAGCTTGCTGAGTTTTACGTGATTGGACATCGAAATACTTTTTGAGGGCCATTGCGACGGACTGCAAATCTGAACGGGCTGCATCATTTTGTCTGGCCAGCAAGCTCAAGCGAGCGTTCAACAATTTCAGTTTCAAATTTTCGCGCAGAAAAAATCCCTGCTCTGGCGCAAGCAACACACCCTCCGGACTGTCTATTCGGCTCACACGAAGCAATCCGCGCGCTTCTAACATGATGCGGTCTAGCACCAATTGCCACCCATTTGAACTGGGGCTGGGCTTGCTTGATGGATCGACAGGTTGAAGGCTTTGAGTCGCAGTGCGATTCATTTCATTGGCAAGTGGCAACTCATCGGCCAGCGCCACCATTTCATCGACGACCAACAAAAGCCCTGGCAAGTCACTGATCTGCGCCGATTTAACCAACTCCAAGTCGCGCTCAACAGCGCGTTGAATGGAGATCAAGCGAGGATTTGAGGCTCGCTGCAAGCGAGTTTGCGAAGTTTTCAAAGCTCCTAAAAGGGGTTCAAGGCTGCTGGTCAATTGAGCTTGCTGTTGGGCCAAGCGCAAAGAAGACTCAATGTCGAGCACCAAATTTTCATCGCGGGAACGAGACAAGGACTGAATCAATTCTTCGAGTTGACTGCGCTGCAATGTGGCCTCACCCAGGCGCGATTCCACCAATGCCATGCGCGCTGCGCTGTCCTTCACACTGTCCTGAGCTTGTTTGGCCCAAGCTTTTGCTTCCAAGGACTGTTGACCTGCATCGGCACTTTGTCTGGCCAACTGACCTTGAATACGGGACAGCTTCTCCCACAGCAGACCGCTGAAAGCCACACCCAAGAGGGCCAATGTAAGGGGCACCCAAAAAGTCAAAGATCGGCGCAAAGGGGTGGTGGTCTGATTTGAACTGGCAAATCCTTGAGCACTGACCACGTCAGGAGAAACACCTTGGGGGGTGGGCGAAAGAGGGGGGGTGTCAGAGCTCATAGGGCAGATTTTATAGACGCCACCAAAGAATTGATGCCGGGTGGCGCAATCTTCACGTCATGCCAGCCCAATTTTTCGGCCTCCAGGGCCATTCGGGGGTGCGTGACCACCGCTTTGGCTTTCGACCAATCTGTATCAGGACATTGCGACACGAGCGCCTGAATGGATGCAGAACTGCTAAAGACCCAAAGTGAACCCTCTTCGATGGCGCGTTTAACTTGGGCTTGATTGGCAGGGGTCATAGGCCTGGCTTGGCGCTGATAAGCCGCCAAGGTTTTCACCTTGGCACCCGTTTTTTCAAGTTGATTCAGTAGCCAATCTCGCCCAACCAGCTCCCCCGTCTCATCGGCACCCCGAATCAGGGTCACACAAAAACCAAAAGTCACCTGATTGGCCACTACTTGCCACAAAGCTTCAGAATCGAGTTGGACGGCATCGCAGACGGGCTGGTCAATTTGATTGGCGGAGATACCGCAATCTAAAAGCGCTTGGGCCGTGCCAGGTCCTGTGCACCAGGCCCGTGCGCCGGCACGAAAAGGCCCTGCCCAATTGGGGCTTTTTGCAAGGAATTGCGCAAGAAATCGAACTGCATTGGCGCTGACAAACATCACCGCTTGGCTGTCTTGCAAAGTTTGCAGAACAAGGGCGGTCTCTGATGACTTCAAAATGCTTTTCAATTCGAGCAGGGGAAACTCAACTGTTTCTAGACCGGCGGCCTGTAAGGCCTTGACCCACGACGCAGCATCATGCTCAGGTCGGGTGACAATTACCTGCGTCATGGCTTAAATTGAAAAGCAGATCAATGGGCGCCGCCCAGCCGCAAATCGGAAGCAACTTGTTGGCCCAAAGCTTCAGCATCTTGCAGCGACTTGACGGCGCCAGCAATTTGGGCTTTGACCAGCGTGTGAGATCCTACGGGATCGCCCCACGCAGCTTGGAGGCTCAGAAGATTTCCATCCAGGGTGGCATGGGCAGCCAAAGGCATCGAACAACTGCCCCCCATCGAACGGCTGACCGCACGCTCAGCAGCCACAGCCAACCAAGAGGTGTTGTGAACCAAAGGGGCCAAGGCTTCTATCAAGTCGACCCTGCCCGTGCAAATTTCAATTCCCAATGCGCCTTGCCCAGCGGCAGGCAACATTTGATCGGTTTCAAAGATATGGCGAATGCGATTTGAGAGTTTTAAACGCTTTAAGCCCGCAGCGGCCAAAATAATGCCGGCGTATTGACCCTCGTCTAACTTTCGCAGGCGCGTGTCCAAATTGCCACGCAAAGCTTCAATTTTCAAATCGGGTCGGAGTGATCGCAGCAACACGGTGCGCCTCAGACTGGAAGTGCCTACGACAGCGCCCTCTGGCAAGTCCATCAAAGTCGGATGAAGAGAGGAAACCCAGGCATCGCGTGGGTCTTCTCGCTCCATGACACACGCCAGTTCAAAGCCTTCTGGCATGTCCATGGGCACATCTTTGAGAGAGTGCACCGCAATGTCGGCCCGTCCTTCTGACAGAGCGACCTCTAATTCTTTGACAAAAAGGCCCTTACCGCCCACTTTGCTCAAACTGCGGTCCAAGATTTGATCGCCTAGTGTGGTCATGCCTAGGAGCTTGACCGTGTAACCACGCGACGCCAAGATAGCTTGGACATGTTCGGCCTGCCACATGGCCAGCCGGCTTTCGCGGGTGGCAATAACGATAGGACGTGCTGTGAGGGGGGCTGTAGAAGCGTTCAAACCGGTAACCTGTTGGTAATTTTTAAATCAATTCAAATGCTAGCATGTCTAAAGGCCTTTAAAACTAAGCAATGACATGTCAAACGTCACAATTCCCCCTCTCCCACGCAATTCACGCAACAACGAACGTCCTTTGGTCGAGGACATTCGATTGCTCGGACGAATTTTGGGCGACGTCATTCGAGACCAGGAAGGTGCAGAAATCTATGAGTTGATCGAAAAAATTCGAAAACTTTCCGTAGCTTTTAGGCGAGATGCTGACCATGAAGCCGACAAAGCCTTGAAAAAACTTCTCAAGGGCTTGCCGGGTCACCATGCCGTCAGTGTCATTCGGGGATTCACCTACTTCAGCCATTTGGCCAATTTGGCAGAAGACCGCCACCACATTCGGCGCAGCGCCATTCACGAACGAATTGGCGATTTGCAAGAAGGCAGCATTGAAGTGGCCTTGCAACGTCTTCGGTGGGCAGGCATTACTCCCAAGTTGATTTCGCAAACATTGGCCAACAGTTTTGTCTCGCCTGTTTTAACGGCACACCCCACCGAAGTTCAAAGGCAAAGTATCCTGAGTGCCGAAAGAGACATTGCGAATTTATTAACCGAACGTGATGAAATCAAAGCGCGTGCCGCCGCTGTCAATACCGCCAAAGATGCCCTCACACCAAAAGAATTGGCAGCCAATGAACAGCGCATGCAAGCTCGAGTGATGCAACTTTGGCAAACCCGATTGCTGCGTTTTTCAAAGCTCACTGTGGCGGATGAAATAGAAAACTCACTCAGCTACTACGAGTCCACTTTTTTGCGCGAAATTCCAAAAATTTACGCCGCTCTAGAAGATGCACTGGGTCAACATCCTGTTGCACCTTTTTTAAGAATGGGCCAATGGATTGGTGGCGATCGGGACGGAAATCCCAATGTGAATGCTCAAACACTGCGCCACGCATTGAAGCGCCAATCAGAAGTGGCGTTGCGACACTACCTCACAGAAGTGCATTATTTGGGCAGCGAGCTTTCTTTGTCGGCCATGTTGGTGGACTTCCCCCCCGCTATGAAGGCTTTGGCTGAGAGTTCCCCAGATACCAGCGCACACCGTGTAGACGAACCCTATCGGCGTGCCTTGACGGGTATCTACGCGCGGTTGGCTGCAACTCTGAAAGCCTTGACGGGTGGCGACGCAGCTCGACATGCCGTCGAGCCCCAAAATCCCTACCCCGATGCCCAAGCATTTCTCTCAGACCTCAAGGTCATTGAGGTCTCCTTGAAGGGTCAAAAGGCACAAGCTTTGGCAGATCAACGTTTGCACCCACTCATTCGTGCCGTTGAAGTTTTTGGATTCCACTTGGCCACAGTTGACTTGAGACAAAATTCTGACCAACACGAAAAAGTGGTGACTGAATTATTGGCCTTCGCCCGAATAGATTCGAATTACGCTGCAATGGATGAAATGAAAAAACGCAGCACCTTGATGACGCTACTGAACGACGCAAGACCCTTGCGAATTCCGGGAACTTCTTACTCTGCTCACACCCTTGCCGAACTTGCAATTTTTGAAGAAGCACGTCACGCACGAAGCGCTTACAGCGCTGAAGCCATTCGGCACTACATCATCAGCCACACCGAAACTGTCAGTGATTTACTGGAAGTGTTGCTGCTGCAAAAAGAAGTCGGTTTGCTGCGTGGCACCCTGGATGAAAAAGCCACAGTCGACTTGATTGTGGTGCCCTTGTTTGAGACCATTGAAGATTTGCGAAACTCTGCAACGATCATGCGGGAGTTTTACGCCCTGCCTGGCATGGCCAGTTTGGTTCAAAACTCGGGGGCCGAGCAAGACATCATGCTCGGCTACTCAGACAGCAACAAAGATGGCGGCATGTTCACCAGCAATTGGGAGTTGTACCGCGCCGAAGTAGCGCTGGTCGAAGACTTTGAACAATTGGCACATCGTCACAACATACAACTGCGCATGTTCCATGGCCGAGGCGGCACTGTGGGGCGTGGCGGCGGGCCAAGTTATCAGGCCATCTTGGCGCAGCCCCCGGGCACAGTGAGAGGTCAAATTAGGCTCACTGAGCAAGGCGAAGTCATTGGCTCGAAATATGCCAACCCTGAAATCGGCAGACGTCATTTAGAAACCTTGGTGGCGGCAACCTTAGAGGCGACCTTGTTGCAACCGACCAAAACCGCGCCCCGAAATTTCCTCGAAACTGCTGCACAACTTTCACAGTTCAGCATGGACGCCTACCGAAAATTGGTTTATGAAACACCAGGGTTCAATGAATATTTCTTTGGGGCGACGCCGATACGAGAAATTGCTGAACTGAACATTGGCTCACGCCCAGCCTCTCGCAAGGCCAGCCAAAAAATTGAAGACATGCGGGCTATTCCTTGGGGTTTCAGTTGGGGACAATGCCGACTTACCTTGCCAGGTTGGTTTGGCTTCGGTTCTGCCGTCGATGCTTTTTTAGACAGGCCAACTGACAAAGAGCGTCAAGCTGCTCTGGCACTGCTTCAAAAAATGGTCAGGCAGTGGCCATTCTTCAAAACTTTGCTGTCCAATATGGACATGGTCTTGGCCAAAAGCGATCTGGCCTTGGCTTCGCGATACAGCGAATTGGTGACTGATGCCAAGTTGCGTAAGAAAATTTTCACGACCATCGAAGCTGAATGGCATCGAACCGCTGAAGTTTTAAGCCTGATCACGGGTGACAAACACCGGTTAGAGCACAACCCCGCATTGGCGCGGTCAATCCGGCACCGATTTCCCTACATTGATCCCTTGCATCATTTGCAGGTGGAGTTGATCCGGCGTTACCGAGAAGGAAAGGCCGATGAACGTGTTCAAAGGGGCATCCATTTGTCCATCAATGGCATTGCCTCAGGACTTAGAAATACGGGTTAAGGCCTGCCTCGGGGGTTTTTTGGACTTTTCAGGCTTTCTTAAGGGCTTGCGATGGGTTTCAGAAGCCCCGCAAACCGATAAAATCTGACAATGTCTAAAAACCAACTTGATCAAAAGTCCCAGGCCTGGTCGGCCTTGTTTTCTGAACCCATGAGTGACCTGGTGAAGCGATATACCTCAAGTGTCTTCTTCGACAAGCGACTGTGGCAATCGGACATTCAAGGAAGTTTGGCCCATGCTGAAATGCTGGCTGCACAAAAAATCATCAGCAGTCAAGACTTTGCTGACATTCAGCGCGGCATGGCGCAAATTACCGATGAAATTTCCAAAGGTCAGTTCGATTGGAAATTAGACCTCGAAGATGTGCACCTCAACATAGAGGCACGGTTGACACAAATTGTGGGTGATGCAGGCAAACGTTTGCACACTGGCAGAAGCCGCAATGACCAAGTGGCCACCGATGTGCGCCTGTGGTTGGTCAGCGAGATAGACCTCATCAGCGCCTTGCTGAACGACTTGCAAAGATCTTTGGTTGAAGTGGCCGAAGACCATGTCGAAGTGATCTTGCCTGGCTTCACGCATTTGCAAGTGGCGCAACCCGTTAGCTTTGCGCATCACCTTTTGGCTTACGTCGAAATGTTTGCGCGCGATGCAGAGCGCATGGCAGATGTGCGCCGCAGAACCAACCGATTGCCTCTGGGGTCAGCCGCATTGGCTGGTACCACGTATCCGCTTGACCGTGAGCGTGTGGCCAAAAGCCTGGGCATGGTGGATGAGCATGGCCAAGCGTGTGTCAGCCAAAACAGCCTTGATGGTGTGAGCGATCGTGACTTTGCCATTGAATTCACGGCCGCGGCTTCTTTGTGCATGGTGCACATCAGTCGCTTGAGCGAAGAACTCATTTTGTGGATGAGCCAAAACTTTGGCTTTGTCAAAATTGCCGACCGTTTCACCACGGGCAGCTCCATCATGCCGCAGAAAAAAAATCCCGATGTGCCTGAATTGGCTCGCGGCAAAACAGGCCGAGTGGTAGGCCACCTCATGGGACTCATCACCCTCATGAAGGGTCAGCCGCTGGCCTACAACAAAGACAACCAAGAAGACAAAGAGCCTTTGTTTGACACCGTCGATACGCTGAAAGACACCTTGCGTATTTTCAGTGAAATGATCGGAGGGCAAATCAATGTGCTGTCTGGCAAAAAGGAAGGTGGTATGACGGTGAATGCCGAGGCCATGCAAGCCGCTGCCAAGAAAGGCTATGCCACGGCCACCGATCTGGCCGATTACTTGGTTAAAAAGGGCCTGCCTTTCCGCGATGCACATGAGGTGGTGGCCCATGCCGTCAAAACGGCGCAATCAGAAAATTTGGATTTGAGTGAGTTGCCCTTGGCAAACCTGCAAAAATTCAACCCCGCCATTGAAAAAGATGTATTTGAATGCCTGAGCTTGGTGGGATCGCTGAAAGCCCGAAATACTTTGGGTGGCACTGCGCCAGATCAAGTCCGCTTGCAAATTGCGAGTCATCATGCGCGTTTGGGTTTTTAAAAAGAGGTTGACATGGAAACCAATCAAACAGAACAAGACGCGGTATCGCCCTATGCCGCTGGTCTTCACTGGTCTGCTGACTTGCAGACTGGTGATGACCGAATGGACAACACGCACGAAGAGTTTGTGACCATGCTGAATGCCTTGTTGCTTACGCCACAAACTGAGCAACTGAATTTGTACCGCAAATTTTTAAATCACACCGTTGAGCATTTCGCGCAAGAAGATCGCTGGATGGTGGCCACAGGTTTTAGCGAAGAAAACTGCCATGCAGGGCAGCACGCCACCATTTTGGAAACCATGCGCGCGGTAGAAG
>CANJOS010000082.1 GCA_947476015.1 Comamonadaceae bacterium
CGATCGCAAGACACGCAACATCCAGTTGTCCATCAAGGCCAAAGACGCTGCCGATCAAACTGAAGCCATGGCCTCATTGAGCCAACAGTCTTCACGCGAAAATGCTGGCACCACCAGCTTGGGCGCTTTGTTGCGTGCCAAGTTGGACAACAACGACGCAGCCGAATGATCTGCTGAAGACGAAAGCCTCTTGCTTGGCCCTTTTCGGGCTGAGCCAGGGGCTTTTTCTTTGCCTCTCGCACAATCCCTTCTTAAATGACCCGCTCCGACCTCGTTGAAGCTTTGGCTGCCCGTTTTGAGCAGCTCACCCACCGCGACGCCGAATTCGCCGTCAAAACGGTGCTGGATGCCATGAGCGAAGCTTTGGTCAAAGGTCATCGCATAGAAATTCGGGGATTTGGCAGTTTCACCATCAACCGCCGCCCACCTCGCGTAGGACGCAATCCTCGATCTGGTGAAAGTGTGCAAATTCCAGAGAAGCGCGTTCCCCATTTCAAGCCTGGTAAAGCATTGCGGGAAGCAGTGGACCAGGGCTCCTTGGACGTTTTGCATGGCAAGTCAGACTGAGCCCCCGTCTTGGCGCATTGAAAAAACAGGCCCCGCTATGGGCCTTTTTTGTTTCTCCATGCCTCATCGCCTTAGAATGACACACGCTGTCCGAGGCTATTCATGAAACAATTTCTCAAGCTGCTTCAGTGGACATTGAATGCCGCTGTCTTTTTTACCCTGTTCGCTTTCGCGCTGAACAACCAGCACGAGGCCAAGGTGTTCTTTTTCTTTGGTACCCAGTGGCGCTCACCCATGGTTCTGATTGTGCTCATTGCATTTGCCATGGGCATGGTCGTTGGGGTCTTGGGCATGGTGCCCCGTTGGTGGCGTCAGCGACAAGCGGCCAAGGCGGGTCAACTTTCTGCCAATCCCACAGTGGCAACTGGCCCGACTGAAGCACCTCATGGAACTTGATCTCATTTGGATTTTATTGGGTCTGCCCGCCGCTTTTGGGTTGGGATGGCTTGCCTCGCGACTTGATTTACGACAACTTCGAATTGACAATCGACAAGCCCCACGTGCTTATTTCAAAGGTCTTAATTTTTTGCTCAATGAGCAACAAGACAAAGCCATCGATGCCTTCATTGAGGCTGTCCAAAACGACCCCGATACATCTGAACTTCATTTTGCGCTGGGCAATCTGTTTCGGAGACGCGGCGAATACGAACGCGCAGTTCGCGTTCATGAGCATCTCTTGTCACGCGGCGATCTGAGCAGTGCCGATCGTCAGCGCGCGCAAAATGCCCTGGCCAAAGACTACGTCAAAGCAGGCCTGCTTGACCGAGCTGAAGACGCACTCAAAAAGCTAGAAGGCACCTCTTTTGAAGGACAAGCCAGGCTGGCCAGGCTGGCCATTTACGAAAGATCTCGCGAATGGCCTCAAGCCCGAGCAGTGGCAGAACAGTTAGAGCGATCAGGTGAAGTGAGTTTTTCTGTGCGCAAGGCGCATTACCTGTGCGAGCAAGCGCGAGAACTGAATGCTCAGGGTGATGCCACCCGTGCCGCCCAAATGCTTCAAAAAGCCATCACTGAAGCGCCAGACGCACCTCGTCCGCAACTCCTTTTAGGACAGCTCCAGCTGAACATGGGGCAAGCAGCACAAGCATGCGAGTCGCTGAGTCAACTGTTTGTAGCGGGCTCGGTCGCAGCACCTCTTGCAGCCGCCAGTTTGGTTCGTGCCGCCATGGCGGCGCAGCAAATTCCAAAAACACTGGCATTGCTTCAATCCCACTATGCACTGAACCCTTGCATTGATGTCATGGATGCCATTGTGAGTCTTGAAAAAGCCAATGCCACGCCAGACGCCGACACGCGCGGCAGGTACATTGAGCATTTGCAACAACAAGCCTCCTTGTTGGCCGCTTCTCGCTGGTTGGCCGGCGCCGACTTGGGGGGCGATGAAACACGTCTGCCTGTTCAGAAGGCGCTAGAACTGGCTGCGAGGCCATTGGCACGGTACCGCTGTGCGGCTTGTGGCTTTGAGGCCAAAGAGCATTTCTGGCACTGTCCAGGCTGCCAGGCTTGGGACAGCTACCCACCCCGCAGGGTCGAAGAGCTTTAAAGCTTTCAGTGAATTGCATCTACTTTCTGAGACTTTCAAAATTCACCTCTTGAATCAAATCAGCGGTTGAATCGGGTTTGCATGACCACAGGGGTCATGCGAATTTTAGGAATTCAACATGTTCAAAGAAATCTTAGCCGTCACCGCGCTTCTCTTCTCCCTTGCCAGTCATGCCGCCGTTGACGTGAACAAAGCCAATGCAGCAGAACTCGATGGCATCCAAGGCATTGGGCCTTCTCTCTCAGGAAAAATTCTGAAAGAGCGCAACAAAGGCAACTTCAAAGATTGGCCCGATCTCATGCAACGTGTGAGTGGCGTGGGCGAGAAAAGCTCTGTGAAATTCTCAGCACAAGGGCTCACTGTGAATGGCAGCGACTACAAGAGTGGCGCTGGCTCAGACAGCGCAAAGGTCAAACCTGCGGACAAACCAAAATCAAGCAAGCCTTAAGCGGTCCCAAAGCCACCACCACCAGGTGTGTGAATTTCAAACACATCGCCTGGTGCCATTTCGACTTGTCCAATGTGCTTGAGCACTTCCACAGTGCCGTCCTTTCGCACAATTTGGTTTATCCCGGGCGCACCCGACAAGCCTCCGGCAGCGCCAAAGGCAGGATAGACCCGGCCATTGGACAAAATGCTGGCCGTCATGGCTTGCAAAAACCGAATGCGCCTGACACCCCCCAAGCCTCCAGACCATTGACCTCGGCCGCCAGATCCTTCTCTCAACGCATAGCTTTCAAGCCGTACTGGGAATCTAAATTCTAAAATTTCAGGATCTGTCAGGCGAGAATTGGTCATGTGTGTTTGAACCACAGAGGTGCCATGAAAACCTGTGCTCACTTTGCCCGCATCGTCCATCACAATGCCTGCACCACTGCCGCCTGAAATGGTTTCATAGTATTGGTATTGGGCATTGCCAAAAGTGAAGTTGTTCATGGTGGGCTGACTGCCTGCCATCACGCCCAAGGCGCCAAACAAAGCATTGGTGATGCAACTTGAAGTTTCTACATTGCCCGCTACCACCGAAGCAGGAAAGTGAGGGTTCAACATGCACCCCTCTGGAATGATCACATTCAGCGGCTTCAAGCAGCCTGCGTTCAATGGAATGTCGTCATTGACCAAACTCCTGAACACATACAAAACCGCTGCCATGCACACAGCGGTGGGGGCATTGAAATTGTTAATTTGTTGTGCACTGGTCCCCGTGAAATCAATTTCGGCGCTTCGATTTTCTGCGTCCACCCGAACGGCTACTTGAATTTGCGCGCCATTGTCGAGTGGCAAAGTAAAAGCGCCGTTTTTCAAGCGAGTGATCACACGGCGGACCGACTCCTCCGCGTTGTCTTGAACGTGCTGCATGTAAGCTTGAACCACGTCCAAGCCAAATTCATCCACCATCTTGCGAAGTTCTTGAACACCTTTTTCATTGGCGGCCAACTGCGCGCGCAAATCAGCCATATTTTGTTGCGGATTGCGACTGGGAAATTCACCGCTGGCCAATAGCAACAACATGGTCTGCTCTTGCAGAACCCCCTCCGCCACCAACTTGACGTTGTTGATCTGAACACCCTCTTCCTCAATGGAAGTGGAAAACGGCGGCATGGAGCCGGGCGTGGTTCCCCCAATGTCAGCATGGTGGCCGCGAGAACCCACATAAAATTCTGGCTGCGAAGCGCCTTCCAGAAAAACCGGCGTAATCACGGTGACGTCAGGCAAATGCGTGCCGCCGTGATAGGGGTCATTGAGAACAAAAACATCACCGCGCTTCATGTTCCCTTGGTTTTCACGAATCACGGTTTTGATGCTTTCGCCCATGCTGCCCAAATGCACTGGCATGTGAGGCGCATTGGCAATCAGCTGACCTTGTGCATTGAACAAGGCGCAAGAGAAATCCAAACGTTCTTTGATATTGACTGAATAGGCCGTGTTTTGAAGTTGCAAGCCCATTTGCTCAGCAATGTTCATGAACAGATTGTTGAAAACCTCTAGCAACACAGGATCAACGGAGGTGCCGGCTGCATGCTTTGTTTGCCTTGCTTCTGTTCGATTCAGCAACAAATGGTCCAGCGCGGTCACTTGGGCTTGCCAGCCTGGCTCGACCACAGTGGTGGCATTTTTTTCTGCAATGATGGCGGGGCCTTGAATGCAATCGCCCAAACGCAAATCTTCACGCACCACCAAACGGGCATCCCACCAACGCGACTCACCATCAGAGCCTGCCGAGAACATGCGAACTTTTGCGCGCACAGGGACATCGCGCAGCGAATTCAAAGGCTGAGGCAATTCAACTGGCGTATCGCCCCGAATGACCGCCTCGACTGAAACAGCCTCAACCACCAAAGCTTTTCCGGTCATGAGAAAGGCAAAACGCTGTCGGTAGGCCGATTCAAATTGCGCTGTGATTTCGGCCAAAGAACCCATGGGAACCATCAAGGCGGAATCACTGCCTTCGTAGCGAACATGAACCCGTTCGTGCAATTGAATGAACTCCCCCAAGGATTGTTTTTCCAAGGATTCACGCGCAGCCAAGCTTAGATTTCTTAAGGGTGCCATCAACTGTGGCATGGCTTCCTCCGTTAAGCGCAACTCCACAGCCTGCTCACGGATGAGACTTTGATCTGCCAAGCCCATGCCATAAGCCGACAACACACCCGCCAAGGGGTGCACATAAACCTGTTGCATGCCCAAGGCATCTGCCACCATGCAAGCATGTTGACCACCAGCACCCCCAAAACATTGCAAGGTGTAGCGGGTCACGTCGTAACCGCGGGCTACCGAAATTTTCTTGATGGCATTGGCCATTTGCTGAACGGCAATGCGCAGAAAACCATCGGCAATGACTTCCGGTGAGCGCTTTATTTGTTTGGATAAAGATGCGAATTGAGCGGCCACCACTTCTGCATCTAAACGCTGATCGCCAAGAGGGCCAAATACGGCGGGGAAAAATTCAGCTTGTACCTTGCCCACCAACACATTGGCGTCCGTCACGGTCAAAGGACCGCCACGTCGGTAACTGGCGGGACCAGGATTTGCGCCCGCACTTTGTGGCCCCACACGCAACCTCGCACCATCAAACTGAAGCAATGAGCCACCCCCTGCAGCCACAGTGTGAATGCTCATCATGGGTGCGCGCATGCGAACACCCGCCACTTGCGTTTCAAACTCGCGCTCAAATTGTCCCGCAAAGTGAGAGACATCGGTAGATGTCCCACCCATGTCAAAACCAATCACGCGGTCATGACCTGCCCCCTCAGCGGTTCTGGCCATGCCCACAATGCCCCCAGCAGGGCCACTCAAGATAGCGTCCTTGCCAGCAAAAGCATGAGCGTCTGTTAAGCCTCCTGAAGACTGCATGAACATGAGTTTCACGCCGGGCATTTCGCTGGCCACTTGTTCCACATAACGCCTTAAGATAGGGGACAAATAAGCATCGACCACTGTGGTGTCACCGCGACTGACAAACTTCATTAAGGGGCTTGTTTGATGCGATGTGCTGATTTGCGTAAATCCAATGTCACTCGCCAACTTTGCGGCCAGCGCCTCGTGCTGCTCATAGCGGTAGGCGTGCATGAACACAATCGCGACACTTCGAATACCTGAGTCGAATTGCGCTTTCAATTGAATCCGCAAATGTGCCGCATTGAGCGGTTCAATCACTTCACCTTGGGCCGACATTCTTTCTTGGGCTTCCACGACAGCGCAGTAAAGCAATTCAGGCAGCACGATGTGTCTGTCGAACAAGCGCGGACGATTTTGATAAGCAATGCGAAGTGCGTCCCTGAAACCACGCGTTGTGACCAAAAGGGTTCGCTCCCCTTTCCTCTCAAGCAAGGCGTTGGTGGCTACCGTGGTGCCCATCTTCACGCAGCCAACCCGCAGTGGCGTGACGTCTTCATGGGCTTGAAGCCCAAGCAAGTAACGAATGCCGGCGACGGCCGCATCTTTGTAGTGACCTGGGTTTTCTGAAAGCAGCTTGTGTGTGAACAATTCGCCCGCAGGACTTTTACCCACGATGTCAGTGAATGTACCCCCCCGATCAATCCAAAATTGCCAGGTTTTTTCTTCAGATTCAGCGGGACGCGACAGGCTTTGCATTTTGTATCAACTGCATCAGGCAGCGACTTTCTTTCTACTATGATGGATCCGTATTTGACCTTCAGTCAAACAACCCCGCAAGGATATACGTGTTTAAAAATGTGATGGCTTATAGAATTGGGCCAAATTGGCATGCCACAGTACCAGAAATCGAATCGGCACTTTCGGCCAACCGCTTTACAGAATGCACCCCTGGTCAAGACAAATCGGTGGGCTGGACTGAAGCTCGCGGCGTCGTCCATGGCCCTTTGTTGGAATCTGTTGGCGGGCAATGGATTGCCAAATTATTGATTGAAACCAAGGCGGTCCCCTCCAATGTGGTCAAGCGAAAAGCCCAATTGCAGGTCGATGAAATTGAAGCCCAAACTGGTCGCAAACCTGGCAAGAAAGAAACGCGGGAAATGCGCGAAGACATTTACCACAGCCTGCTGCCGCAAGCTTTTGCCAAACAAAGTGCCGTCATGGTGTGGTTCAACGCCAATGAACGTTTGCTGGCCATTGATGCCGGCAGCACAAGCAAAGCCGATGAAGTCATCACGCAACTCGTACGAGCCTTGCCTGGCCTCGACCTCAACTTGTTGCAAACCGCCACGTCGCCTCAGACGGGCATGGCGTCTTGGCTTTTAGCGCCAACCTCAGATGACTTGCCGCCCTCCCTCTGTATTGAAAAAGAATGTGTTTTAAAGTCAGGCTCAGAAGATCAGCCCATGGTCAAGTACACCCGCCACATTCTCAATACAGACGAAGTACGCAAGCATGTGAGGGAAGGGAAATTGCCGATCCAATTGGGTTTAAGTTGGGAAGGCAAAGCCAGCTTTGTCCTGACTGACAATTTGCAACTCAAAAAAGTCAGTTTTTTAGACGGCACTGACACAGCATCTTTGAATTCAGAAGGCGAAGACAAGTTTGACGCAGATGTGGTCCTGAGCACGGGCATGTTAGGCCCTTTGCTCAAAGATCTGCTTGCTGCCTTGGGTGGGGAAAATGTTTTTGCAGAAGCGCCAACCGAAGCCGAGGGTCCCCCCTTTTAATTAAGGATTCATCACCATGTTTTCTGTTCTGGCAATTTGCATCGGTGCCTGTATCGGCGCCCTGTCGCGTTGGCAATTGGGCCTGTGGTTAAACCCTCAGTCCGCAGAAGAGGGACTGCTGCCATGGGGCACGCTGGTTGCCAATCTGTCGGGGGGCTATCTGATTGGTTTGAGCGTGGGAATTTTTCAAAACATACCCTCTCTCGACCCAGAGTGGCGGCTGTTTTGTATCACTGGATTTTTAGGCGCATTGACCACTTTCTCCACTTTTTCTGTCGAGGTGGTGGGCATGCTACAACAAGGCAAGCTTTTACTGGCCCTGGGAACCGCGGGTTCACACCTCATGGGATCACTGCTCTTGACATATTTGGGTCTTTGGACCGTCAAACAGTTTCAATGAGAGTCCCAGCAGCTCGCAAAAGCTGAGGAACATCTCGCAGTGACAAGACCTTCAAGCCAGTGGCGTTTTCAATCGCCAACTGATAAGGCGGCAAGTTGGTGCATTCCAAAATCAAGGTCTTTAGTCTCGGTGCAGATTTTTTGAGCTTGAACGCTGCGGCCACCACTTCCTCGCGGGCCAGCGCTTCATTCAACTGCGTTTGGTTACCCAAAATAGCTTGGCAGAAATGACTTTCCGACGATACACCCGCAATCACCAAACGACTTTGCTCTTGCGGATTAAGACCTGCACCGAGCCAATGCATAGGCGTGAGGCTTTTTTCATCGATGCTCAAGACACCCACCTGCTCTTCTTTTTGAAGCAATTCCGGCAAAAGGCAAAGGCTGGAGGTCACGATGGGCACCTGCGTCAAAGCCTGCAGGGCCTTTTGCCAGATCACCAAAAAGCCGCAACTGGTGGTCATCGCACTCACGCCACTTTGGGTGAGCGCCTTAACAGCTTGGGTCAATTTGCCGGCAAATTGGCTGGTGGCAAAAGATTGTTGCTGCTTCACAATGATGCTGGGAAAGGCACCCTGAACCACGAACTCACAAACACGCGGCCCCCAACTGCTGGCCAAACCCAAATCGCCCGGCAATCGGGGGAACTGGGTGTCCAGCTTGATCAAGCCCAAAGCGGATTGGGGTAAGAACGAAGGCACAGTCATGGTTTTTGGGTTTATGCTTGCAATTCTTACACATTTGATTTTCTAGGAGAAAGCATGATTCGCAAAGCACTCATTTGTCTGATCAGCATGTCAGCCGTTGGCAGCGTCGTGGCCCAAACCAAGTGGGACTTGCCCGCCGCTTACCCAGCCTCCAACTTTCACACAGAAAATTTAAGCCAATTTGCCAACGACATTGACAAAGCGTCGAATGGTAAATTGAAAATTACGGTTCATGCCAATGCATCACTCTTCAAAGCCAATGAGATCAAACGTGCCGTTCAAGGCGGGCAAGCGCCTATTGGTGAAGTTTTGTTGGCGAATTTCGAAAATGAAAATCCACTTTATGGTGCGGATGGCATTCCTTTCTTGGCCACCAGCTACGCCGATTCCAAACGATTGGCTGATGTCCAAAAACCTTACCTTGAAAAGTTACTGGCCACACAAGGCCTGAAGTTGCTCTATACCGTGGCATGGCCTCCTCAAGGCATTTATGTCAAAAAGGAAATCTCTTCGGTGGCCGACATGCGTGGCCTCAAGTGGCGCGCTTACAGCCCTGCCACCGGCAAGATTGCTGAGCTGATTGGTGCGCAACCGGTCACGATTCAAGCTGCCGAACTTTCCCAAGCATTGGCCACAGGTGTGGTGGAAAGCTACATGAGTTCAGGCTCAACGGGTTACGACAGCAAAACCTATGAAAGCATCAAATATTGGTACGACACACAAGCTTGGTTGCCCAAGAACGCTGTGTTGGTTAACAAAAAGGCCTTTGATGCATTGGACGCCAGCACACAAGCGGCTGTCATGAAAGCGGCAGCCGACGCAGAAGCTCGCGGCTGGAAAATCAGCGAAGAAAAAAATGACTGGTACAAAAAAGCCCTGACTGAAAAGGGCATGAAAATCATGACCCCTTCGCCCAAACTGATTGCTGATTTGAAACAAGTGGGTGCCATCATGTTGACCGATTGGCAAAAGAAAGCGGGGCCTGATGGTGAAGCCATGATCGCGGCTTTCTACAAAGCCTCTAGCGCGGCAGCAAAGCCTGCAGCCAAACCAGCACCCAAAAAGTAATCTATGCGCCGATTTTTAGACCGGCTTTACCTGGGGTCAGGTTATGTCGGCGCCATTTTCATCGTTGCCATTTGTATCGCGATGATTGGTCAAAGCGTTTTGCGCGAGTTGGGTATTCGCACGGGTGCCGTGAATGATGTCGTTTCATGGTTTTGCGCGGCAGCTGCGTTTTTCGCCATGGCCCACGCCTTCAAACATGGCGATTTTGTTCGTGTCACACTGATGCTCGAATCAGCATCTCCGGCAAAGCGCAGATTTTTAGAATTAAGCGCCTTGTTGATCGGCAATGTGGCCACAGGCTATTTGGCTTGGTCAGCTTGCTTGTTTACCTATGAAAGCTGGGAATTTC
Organism: Comamonadaceae bacterium; assembly: GCA_947476015.1. GTDB lineage: Bacteria > Pseudomonadota > Gammaproteobacteria > Burkholderiales > Burkholderiaceae_C > Limnohabitans_A. Next base: position 9,760 of record CANJOS010000082.1, read on the forward strand.
AAGACATCGCTCAAGGCATGTTGGCCATGCCTTTGTGGATCCCACAATTGAGTTTTGCATTTGGGTCGGTCTTGCTTTGGATCGCCTTGATCGACGAACTTTTCTTGGTGCTCAAAGGCGAAACGCCCACTTATGTCCGAGCCGTGGCAGAACGCCACGCCAAGGGCGACTTTTCCTCGGACATCTGATCACGTGACGACTTTGGCCATTGGCGGCTTGCTGCTGTTCATCATGCTGCTCTTGTTAAGTGGTGGCGTTTGGATAGCCATGACCTTGGCCATTTGCGGCTGGGTCGGACAAGCCTTTTTCACCACCACCCAACCTGGCAAAAACTTATTCTCAGCATTTTGGGAAAGTAACGCCTCTTGGGAATTGGCCGCATTGCCTTTGTTTGTTTGGATGGGTGAAATTTTATTTCGCACCAAACTCAGTGAAGAAATGTTTGAAGGCTTGCGGCCTTGGCTCAATCGCATTCCCGGTCGCTTGATGCACACCACGGTGTTGGGCTGTGGCATCTTTGGTTCAGTCTCTGGTTCTTCCGCAGCCACTTGCGCCACCATCAGCAAAGTGGCCCTTCCCGAACTGATGAAGCGTGGCTATGACGAAAAAGTTGCACTTGGGGCTTTGGCCACTGCAGGCACACTGGGTATTTTGATCCCCCCCTCCATCACCATGGTGGTTTATGCGGTGGCTGCAGATGCCTCCATCATTCGCATTTTTTTGGCTGGTTTTTTGCCAGGCTTCCTGCTGATGGCTTTGTTCAGTGGCTACATCATTTGGTGGAGCCTGCGGCACCCTGACAAAGTACCAGCTGCCGACCCACCCACAACTTTTCTCGAAAAAATCAAACTATCGGGCAACCTGATTCCTTGTGGCGCGCTCATTGTCTTTGTCTGTTGGGTCTTGATTGCTGGCTATGCCACTGCCACAGAATGTGCAGCCTATGGCGTAGCAGGCTCTTTGGCCTTGGCGCTATGGTCGCGCAGCCTCACCTGGGACAACTTTTGCGAGGGTCTGATGGGCACCACGCGAACCAGTTGCATGATCATGTTCATTTTGGCAGGCGCCGCGTTCCTGACCAAAACCATGGCGTTTACAGGCATCCCCCGAGAGCTGGCAGACTGGGTCAACAGCATGCAACTCTCCCCTTTGGCACTCATTGCGGTGCTGACCGTGGTGTATTTGATCTTGGGCACTGCACTCGATGGGATCAGCATGATTGTGCTGACCAGCGCTGTGGTTCTGCCCATGATTCAAAAAGCTGGCTTTGACCTGATTTGGTTTGGTATTTTCATTGTGCTTCTGGTTGAAATTGCAGAAGTCACACCCCCCGTCGGCTTTAATCTGTTTGTCTTGCAAAACATGACAGGGAAAGACAGCAACACCATTGCCAAGGCCGCCATTCCCTTCTTCATGTGCCTGGTGGTCTGCATTGTTTTGATCACGGTTTTCCCACAAATCGTGACCTATTTGCCCGATTTGGTCATGGGTGCAGACAAATAAACAGCTTGACCTCATTTTTAAAGCTTTTATGACATCTAAATTGACCTGCGTCATCTCGGCTTGAGTCATAAGGGAAAGTCCTTAAAAGCCGAGTTGCTTGGGCGTGATCTACTGGAGGACGAATTCAACACGAGGAGTCACGCATGCAGGTTCAAATGAAGGTCAACGGCAAATCAGTGTCCGTTGACGCAGCCCCCAACACATTGCTCGTTCAAGCCTTGCGCGAGCATCTCAAACTCACAGGCACCCACGTGGGTTGTGACACCGCTCAATGCGGCGCATGCACCGTTCATGTGAACGGCCGCGCCGTGAAGTCATGCAACATGCTCACGGCCCAAGCCCAAGGCGCTGA
>CANJOS010000083.1 GCA_947476015.1 Comamonadaceae bacterium
CGACACCGGTCAATTTGATTCAGCGCATGGCGAATGGTTGACCCCTTCAGCCCTAAGTGGTTGTTAAGTTTGGCTTTGAAGTCATCATGAAGCGCTTGAGGCGCCATGAATGCTTCCGGCAAAAATGCAAATCGCCCACCGTTTTGCATGACTTCATCCTGCCAGCGATTGATGTCTGAAAATTCTGAATCGAATTCAACAGACCGAAATTCAATGCCGAGATGGCTCAACTTTTGAACGAGAGATTCAAAAACCTGTGCAGTTTCAGTCTCGGCCTCTTTCCACAAGGGTGTTCGGCAAATGCCCAAACGCAAAGGCCTCTTCAGAACTTGGGGTTCATCTTCAAGCAAGCGGTAGGCTTGCGCTAACATGACCAAATCTTCAGCAGACCTGCCAAAGAGGCCCACAGTGTCCAATGGTGGAGAAAAACCCTTGATACCATCAAAAGGCACGCTGCCCCATGTTGGCTTGAGCGCATAAGCCCCACAAAAAGCAGCCGGGCGAATGGTGGAGCCACCGGTCTGGGTTCCCAGCGCCAAGGGCACCATGCCATCCGCTACGGCAGCGCCTGAGCCCGAAGAAGATCCACCCGGGGTTCGCGTGACATCCCAAGGATTGGTGGTGGCGGGAAATTGTCCGCCACATGCGAATTCAAGGGTGCTGGTTTTTCCCAAAATCACGGCCCCCATGGCGCGAAGCACAACCACGCAATGAGCATCTTCGCCGGCTTTGAAGCCTTCATAGATCGGCGAATTGAACTCAGTGGTCAAATTCTTCGTGCGGATGACATCCTTCACTCCCACGGGAAGACCATGCAGAGGGCCTTTTCGAGGCATCGCATCGCACGCCCTGGCCTGTTCAATGGCGTCTGCTTCATCCAGCGCTGCCCACGCCTTCACCTTGTCCTCTCGATCCCGAATTCTTTGGATACAAGCGCGAACATAAGCCTCACTGGTGAGTTCATGACGCGCCATCAAGGCGCTTGCTTGGCTTGCTGAAAGTTGCCAAAGTGAATCTGACATGGGGGCTCTTTGAAAGGCTTTGAAAATTTAAAATAGTATGCATAATAGATTGACAGAAGAAAATCATCAAGAGATTTATCTCTGAAAAATTAAAGAAGTCTTTAAATTAACCCCTAAATTGCATACAAAATAGGCCAAATGCAAAACACGCTTCAAAGCCCTCTGACCCGACAATTTGCGCATTGGAGCCATCAATGCCGCTTGGAAGATCTGTCCCAGCAAGCTCTTGAAATTGCACATTTGGGATTTGTCGATTGTTTAGGCGTGATGTTGGCAGGCGCCAATGAATCTGTACTGAAAGCACTGCGGCATTGGGCTCATCTTCAAGGAGGTGACGCGCGCTCGCGCTGCGTCGGCCAAGCCAATCGATTGCCAGCAAGCACAGCTGCACTGATCAATGCTACTGCGGCCCACGCATTGGATTTCGATGACTTTGCTTTTTCAAACCACCCCAGCGCCGTTCTCTGCCCCGCAATTTTGGCGGCAGCCGACGCTTCACCTCTACCCGTAAGTGGCGAACAAGCGCTGAGGGCTTATGTTGTGGGCTACGAAGTTTGGGCCGATGCCTTTGTGCGGGAACCTGATTTGTATTACGACAAGGGCTGGCATCCCACCGCCATCTTGGGCACATTGGGTTCTGCGGTTGCAGCAGGCGCCATCATGGGTTTGAGTGAAGAAGAAATATGCCACGCCCTTGCTTTATCGGCCTCATTTGCAGGAGGTGTGTTTGAAAATTTTGGCACCATGGCAAAGCCATTGCACGGCGGACGCGCCAGCAGCTTGGGCGTGATGGCGGCAGAAATGGCGGCCAGTGGCATTCGAGCCAGCGAGCAAGCCATCGAAGGGTCTCGAGGCATGTTACGGGCTTTTTCCCCTGCGGGTCATGTGGATGTCTCAAGCGCTTTTCACTCCAAAGAACCCTGGTGGATTCACCGCTATCGCTTGAACCTGAAACGCTTTCCTGTGGTTGGCTCAGCCCAACGCGGCATTGAAGCCATGTTAGGTTGGCGAGAAGACAACCCACAAGTTCAGCCTGTAAATATCAACAAAATTCACATTGTGATCAGTCAGCGACACGCTGCCGTCATGCCTTACGCATTGCCACAAGATGCCTTGCAAGCCAAGTTCAGTTTGCCCTTTGCTTTGGTCTGTGCCTTGCTAAAAGGCCGCGTCGGTTTGAATGAACTCAAGGATGATTTCATTCAATCTGAGGAGGTCCAAAAACTCATGGCCCGCGTCACGATTGAGACGACTGAAGATTTCGAGCCAGGTTGGCGCGATGCCGCCCCCTTCGATCAACTCTGGGTCCATGAGAAAGACGGCTCCATCACAGCATCTCCCGCCATCAGGCGGCCGCGTGGTCATGCCGACTTGCCCATGGACAGCGCGCAGGTTCGTGAAAAGTTCATTGACACAGTGATGTTTGCAGGACTCAGTGGCGCACAAGCAGAAACCACCTATCAAGATTGGATGGCCTTGCCCAAAGTTCGAGATATTCGGCAATTGAATTGGCCTGATTTACATGCCCTGCAGGAGGCGGGGTGATGAAATCAATCCGTGATTTCGTGCGCTATGCCCCTGTTGTTGGGCGTCCTCCCATCAGTTGGCCTCAAGGTAAAAAGTTGGCCGTGTGGATTGTGCCCAACCTTGAGTTTTATGAGTACACACCTCCGCCGGCTATCGGTCGTGAAACGTGGGACAGAGTTCCCAAACACCCGGATGTGCGCGAATACGGTTTTAGAGATTATGGCAACCGTGTGGGCATTTGGCGCATGGACGAGGTCCTGCAAGATTACCCTGTTCGGCCGACTGCTTCTCTCAATCTGGCCCTGCTCGATCACTTCCCTGAAATCACCCACCTCATCAAAGACCGGCAATGGGATGTGATGAGCCACGGCATCTACAACACGCGGTTTTTGTATGGCATGGACGAGACACAAGAACGCAGCTTTTATCAAGACAACATTGATTCATTGAAGCGTCACATTGGCATGGATCTGAAAGGCATTCTGACTCCCGCCATTACCAACACGGAGCGGACACCTGCCCTCATTGCTGAGTCGGGCATGCTCTACCATGCAGACTGGGTTCACGACGATGTGCCTGTGCCGATTTTGGTACCAGGACACAAACTCATCTCCATGCCTTATTCCTACGACTTGAACGATGCACCTTTGTGGGATGGACGGCCCTATGGCGGTCAATATTTTGTTCAAGCTTGCAAAGACGCTTTTGATCGCCTCTATTTGGAAAGCGACGAAAGCGCCAAAGTTTTTTGCATTGCACTGCACCCTTATCAAATTGGTCAGCCGCATCACATCGGCCATCTGCGGCAAATCTTGGACCACATCGCAAGCCATGCCGGGGTTTGGTTTGCTACAGCCAACGATATAGCCGAACACTATTTGGCGAACCATTACGACACGCAACTAACGCATGCCCAAGAGGTTCAGCAACGCGCTGAAGAGGCACTGTCTCAGGCCAAGAAACTTCAAGTCAGTGTGCTGCCTCTTCACAAGGCCACTTCCCTAGCGCCCGGTCCGTGGCCCGCTCAGCGACAAGCAGGGTATGACCATCCTCACCTTGGCTGGTCGCCCTTTCCCAAACGAGCACCCCTCAGATGGCCTGGCAAATCACAACTCGCCGTGGTTCCTTTGCTCATTTTGGAGGCCTACGAGGATCCCTTGCCATCAGGATGGCCGCAAGTGCACAGTGTGGGCGGTGGACTGATCAGAGACTTTCCCAATATCTCCCGCGTATCCACACGCGAATACGGACACCGCGTGGGGGTGTATCGAATTTTGGATGCACTTCGAAAACGTGGCATCAAACCTACCGTAGCCGTTGATGCAATGACCGCAGAGCAGTATCCCGAATTGATCGAACAACTGAAATCGGATGGCGCTGAATTTGTAGCGCATGGCCTGTCGGTCACTCGACCTCAAACCAGCGCCATGTCTGCAGATGACGAGCGAGCCTACATTGCCGAAACCTTGTCACGTTTGCAGGCATGCGGGCTGTCAACACAGGGTTGGTTTGGCGCAGACTACAGCGAGTCCACCCTCACCCCTCAGCTGTTGGGTGAATTTGGTATTGAATATGTGTCTGACTGGGCCAATGATGAACAACCATATCCGATGAACGTCCCTGGGAACATGCTCTCAACGCCCCTTTGGGCTGACTTCGATGATCAAACTGTGTTGATCAATCGCATGTGCAACCTGGACATGTTTGAAGACCACTACATCAAGGCTTTGAATCAGTTGGCCATAGACTCTGGAAAAAGCGCCAGATTGCTGCATCACGCGGTCCGACCTTGGGTCATGGGTGCACCGCTGCGCATTGCAAGTTTTGAGCGGATGTTGGATCATTCGCTCTCGTTGCCACAAACATGGATGCCCCAACTTCGTGACGTAGTCCAAGCATGGCATCAAGCAAATCCCCATCAGAAGTAAAGACCACATTCACTCATGATTGAACTTAAACAGGTTTCCAAAACCTTTGGACAAGGGGATAAATCAGTGCATGCGCTGCACCCGATCGACCTCACCATTCAACAAGGCGAAGTGGTGGGATTGCTCGGTTTTTCTGGCGCCGGCAAAAGCACGTTGCTGCGCCTGATCAACCGCTTAGAATCCCCCAGCGGCGGACGCATTCTGGTCGATGATCAGGACATTACGCATTGGAGTGAGCCCAATTTAAGACAAGTACGACAGCGAATTGGCATGATTTTTCAGCAATTCAATTTGCTCAGCAGTCGAACCGCTTTAGAGAATGTTTTGTTCGGCATTCAGGTCAGTGGCCGCGCATCGGCAGATGCCACAGAAAAAGCCATGCAAGCTTTGCATCTGGTGGGTTTGTCCGACAAAACCCAGGCCTACCCTTCACAGCTTTCGGGGGGTCAAAAACAGCGTGTTGCCATTGCCCGTGCATTGGCCATGGAGCCCAGCATGATGCTGTGTGATGAAGCCACTTCAGCGCTTGACCCCCACACGGCTCTGTCTATTTTGCGACTTCTCAAATCCTTGCAACAAGAAAGAGGCATGACCATGGTGGTGGTAACCCATGACATCAAGGTGGCCAGTTACTTGTGCGATCGTGCGATCGTTTTGGAAAAAGGTCGGGTGGTTGACAACATTGACATGCGCTCACCAGAGCCTGCGAGCCTGTTGGGCAAGTTCTTTTTTGAAACGGCCAAGGGTTGGACCGATGAAACGGTGCTGCCAGAGGAGGAAGCATGAACGGCTTAATGGATGCACTGGTCCAATTTGGACCCGACTTGATCAAAGCAACACTGGACACCTTCATGATGGTGGGCGCCACCATGGTGAGCGCCATTGTGCTGGGTACGCCTTTGGGCATCATGCTGTTCCTCACAGCAGCCTTTGGTTTGTACCCACAGCATACCGTCCACCGCTTGACCAGTTATTTTGTGAATGTTCTGAGATCATTTCCCTTCATCATTCTGCTGGTTTTGCTCATTCCCTTTTCACGATTTTTAGTCGGAACCAGCATTGGACCGAAGGCTGCAGCTGTCGCTTTGTCGATCGCGGTGATTCCCTATTTTGCACGCTTGGTTGAGCAAAATTTGCGCGATGTCCCACGCGGCATGGTTGACATGGCCCAATCCTGTGGCGCTTCGCCTTGGCAAATTATTTGGAAGGTTCTCATTCCAGAAGCAATGCCGGGTTTGTTGGCCAGCTTAACGGTTACGGCCACGGGCTTCATTGCCTACTCCGCAGTGGCGGGTGCTGTGGGAGCGGGAGGCCTGGGTGACTTGGCCATTCGATATGGCTATTATCGTTTCGAAACCAATGTGATGATCTGGTGCGTGATCATCATGTTTATCTTGGTTCAAGTCACTCAGTGGCTGGGAGATAGGTTGGTTAGGTTGTCAGATAAACGTGTTTAATTTTTTTAACAGGAGATTGATATGAAAAACCGTCGTTTGCTTTTATCACTGCTTGCCTCTTTGGCTTTGTTGGGCTCTGGCTTAACGCATGCTCAGAGTGTGCTTCGCATTGGTTTTTTCCCTGGCCCTTATGCCGACCAATTCAAGCGGGGCGTTCAACCCTACCTTGAAAGTCAAGGCATCAAGGTTCAGGCCACTGAGTTCTCCAACATCATTCAGCTTAATTCTGCATTGATGGATGGGTCGCTGGATGCCAACGTGTTCCAGAATCGCGCTTACATGGAGACCTTCAACACGCAGTACAAAGCCACCTTGGCCGAAGTACTGCAGGTCCCCAGTGCACCCTTGGGGCTTTACTCCAGCAAGCATCGTGATTTAAAAGCTTTGCCCAATGGTGCAAAGGTCGCCGTTCCCAACGATCCCACGTCTTTAGGCCGCGCCTTGGCCTTCATGCAATTGCAGGGATTGCTCACCGTAGACCCTGCTGTGCCAGCAGGTCGCGCCACTGAGAAAAATATCACTGCCAACCCCAAAAATATTCAGCTTGTTTTACTGGATGCACCACAAATGCCTCGCGCTATGCCAGAAATGGATGCCGCAGCAATTTTAGGCAATCACGTCATTGCAGCAGGCATGCTCTTGAGCTCTGCTCTGGCACTTGAAGATCCAGCAGCGCAATACCGAATCATTTTGGCTGCGCGTCAGGATGTGGCCAAAGGGGACCTCATTGCCAAATTGGTGAATGGCTACAAATCTGCTGAGTACCGCCGCTTTGTAGAAACTGATCCCAAAGCCAAAGGCTTCTCTCGCCCTGAATACTGGCGCTAAGCATGAACCAACCCATCCAGATGACCACAAGCGTGGCGAGCGCTTGTCAGGTCATTCGGCAGTGCATTCAAGCCGGCACCTACCCAGGTGGTTCATGGATTCGCGAGATGACCATTGCCCAAATGGCCAAGGTCTCTCGCACTTCTGTGAGGCAAGCTTTGAATGTGTTGGCATTGGAGGGGTTTGTTGAACTCCACCCCAATCGCGGGGCCATGGTGGTTGATTGGAATGACGACAGCCTTTTAGAAGTGTTTGATGTCCGCGTGATGTTGGAATCGTATGCGTGCGAATTGGCCGCAGAACGCGCCACAGACCAAGACGTCGAAACACTGAAAAAACATGCAGATTCATTTGCTGAATTGGTAGAGAAAGATCACAAGCGTCTTCGTCAGAAGATCACACAAGTCAACAACGACCTACACCAGCAAATTTTGCATTCGTGTGGCAACCAAAGATTGGCAACTTTATTGGTGGCCGTGGTTCAAGTACCGCTCGTCCATCAAACTTTTGCGCGTTACGAAATTGAAGATCTGCGACGCAGCGCCTTTCAACACCACGACCTCGTCCAAGCCATTGCACGGAAAGATCGCGAGTGGGCCAAAGCCACCATGATGGCTCATTTACTGTCAGGCAAACAAGTGATCTTTGCCAATAAAAATCAGGTGATCGCTTCCCCAGGAGAAGCGAAAACGCCTGTCACTCAACCCAAAAAATCAAAATCATGAGCGTCTTAAATCCAGCAGCCGATGCCCTCAAAGCGATGGAAGTGATGCAAGCGGGTGGTATTTCCATTTTGCCCAACGATGTAGGCTACTCTTTGATTGCCGCCACTCCCAAGGCGCTGCATCGAATTTTCGAGACCAAACGCAGGGCCCCTCAAAAACTGAATGCCATGCTGGGAAACAATGCACACCATCAAGCTTTGCACAGAGTTTCCACACGCGGAAAGGAAATCGTCCAAGCCATCACGGACGACTACAACCTGCCTTTAGGCTTGATTGCGCCTTGCGACCCGCAGCATCCATTGCTTCAAGCTTTGGACCCCGATATATTTGCCAGAAGCACGAGAGACAGTACGCTGTTGATGCTGCTCAACGCAGGTTCACTGCACCGTGAGATCACTGACTTGAGTTTTAAAACGGGCACCTTGCTATTTGGCTCCTCCGCCAACCTGTCCTTGCAAGGGACCAAGTTTCGCGTGGAAGACATCGAGTCTGAAATCATGCAAATTGCGGATGTGGTCATTGACCATGGCCTGATGAAATACCACCCTTGGCAGGCATCGTCCACCCTGTTGAATTGTGAAACCTTAGAAGTGGTGAGATTTGGTTCTTGCTATGAAAACATTGCCGATATTTTGATGCGTCATTTCAAAATTCGTCTGCCCAATCCGCCTGCCAAGACATCGCTTTGAAATTTCAGTGTGGCCCTAGGGCTTAAATGGCGCCAACACGCCAAACTGTCGATTGGCGTAGACCAAACCCTGCCCTTCTTTGACACCATAACGGGTCACTTCGCCAATCAAAATATCATGATCGCCTGCAGTCACGACCTGTGCAAGCCGACACTCAAACCATGCCACTGTATTTGTAAGCTTCAGATTATTTTGCTCAGAGCGTTCGCACGCTTGATTGGCAAACCGTTCCGACTGAGTGCCTGATGCAAATCTCATGGCTGTGTCTTTTTGATCAGCTTGTAAAACATTGACCAGATAAGAGCCCGACTGCGTGAAGGCCTTGTGACTGCTGGCTTCCTTGCGAATGCTCCACAGCACCATGGCAGGCTCTAAAGAAACCGTGTTGAAAGAGTTGCAGGTCATGCCCCAATCTTGACCCTCAAAGTTCGTAGTTACAACAGTGACGCCCGTGGTGAACTGGCCCATGGCAGCTTTCAGGGTCATGGCACTTCCTTGCCAGCAGCCAATGTCCAGAGGTGGTACCAAGTTTCTAAGCTCATATTGACCTTGAAGGCATCGCCCAAACGCGCCATGCGCTCAAGATTGTTGGTTCCCACCACCGGCACAATCCCAGCCGGGTGCGCAAGAAGCCACGCAATGGCCACGGCATCGATGTCAACACCATGAGCTTGGGCCAGGTCTTGCAATGCTGGGTGAAGACGCTTTGCGGTTTCATGATCACCAAACAATCGGCCACCCGCCAACGGCGACCAGGCCATGGGTCGAATTTTGTGCTGTTGACATTGGCTTAATGAGCCATCTAAAAAAGTATGCTGTGCCAGCAAGCTGATTTCCAGTTGGTTGGTCACCAGCGGGGTTTGCATGGCAGACTGCAACAAGTTGAAGTCAGACACTGAAAAATTCGAGACGCCTGCCGCACCAATTTTACCTTCTGTCACCAAAGCATCTAAGCAAGCTCCAGTTTCATGGGCGTTCATGAAAGGATCTGGGCGGTGAATGAGGAGTGCGTCTAAGCGCTCTACCCCCAGCAACTTCAGAGACGTCTCTACAGAGCTTCGAATGTGTGCCTCACTGGAGTCGTAGTGCTTCACACGGCGATCGGGATACTTGGCAGAAATCAGCTTGATGCCACACTTGGTGACGATTTGAATTTTGTGCTTCAGCGAAGGTTCTAGTTTCAAGGCCTCGCCAAACAAAGCTTCACATCGGTAGTCACCATAAATGTCAGCATGGTCAAACGTGGTGATCCCCAACTCCAAACAAAGCTTGATTTTTTTCAAGGCAGTTTGAGCTGACGTGTCTGCCCCATCGGCCATGCGCCATGCGCCATAAACCAAGGCACTGGAAGATGGCAGATTTTTGTGAAATTCAATAGAGGGGATCAACAACGGACTCCTTGTCCAAGGGGGGTAGCGGGGGTTTGCTCTGGCACTCGGCCATAGGCATGAGGCATGGAGCACGTTTTAAGATGGGGAAGAACTTTTTCACCAAAAATTTTACATTCATCCAAATGTGGGTACCCTGAAAAAATGAAGGCTCTGATGCCCATTTTTTGGTAGTCTTCAATCTTACTCAAAATTTGATCGACGCTGCCTACCAATGCAGCGCCGCAGCCAGATCGAGCACGACCGATACCGGTCCAAAGATGCGGTTCTACATAACCATGTTCATCGGCCAATTCCAAGTTTTTGGTTTGAATGGAAACACCAAAATTCTTGGCATCGAGGGCCCGTTCGCGAATTTTTCGGCCAATCTCATCGTCAAGCTTTGACACCAACTCCTCCGCATACGCCTTGGCTTCAATTTCAGTATCACGAACAATCATGTGAACACGCAGGCCGTAATCAATGACTCGGTTGTAGTGTTGTGCGCGTTCATGAACCACACGCATGCGTTGCGCCAGTTCTTCTTTTTTTTCTGGCCACATCAGGTACACATCGCAATGGGCGGCACAAAGATCAACAGCCTCGGGAGAATATCCACCGAAATAGAGCAAGGGCCCCCCCTTTTGATAGGGTTTCACGGGCTCTGTCGACAAGTTCTTAAAGTTGTAAATTTCACCTTCGTAATGGATGGTGTCCTGCGTCCAAGCCTGTTTTAAAATTTCAACCACTTCCCGCGAACGGCGATAGCGGTATTCGTTAGATGCTGTTTCACCTGGAAAGTCTGATGAGATAACGTTCAAAATTAAACGCCCCTTCAACATGTGATCTAAGGTCGCCACCGTGCGCGCCAACATGATGGGTTGCACCTCGCCACATCGGATGGCCGCCAACATATTGATTCGCTCTGTAAGGGGCGCCATGCCCGCCACAAACGACAAGGTATCTTGTCCCACTTGGTATGAGGAAGGACACAAGATGTTGCGGTAACCAAGCTTGTCAGCGGTTTGGGCAATGTTTCGGGTGTTTTCCCAGCTGCTTCGATAGTCCCCATCGGGAACACCCAAGTATTCATAGTCATCAGAGCACAAGGGCGCAAACCAAGCCACCTCAGCACAGTCGAGGTGCTGGCTTTTAACAGGGACAACAGACACAATCGCTCCTTAACATTGATTTTTACAACCGTCTTTGCGTCAACTCAAGATAATGTAGGAATAGTGAAGGACTTTGTCAATGCCTGTTTTACCCAATTTCGCCCAATTAACCCCTGCCAAGACACTGCCCCTGTTTTTGCGGCTGGCGGAGTTGCTGGCACGCGGCATTGGCGCAGGACACTACCAAGTGGGACAACGACTCCCACCCGAAGCTGAATTGGCCGTCAGTTTGAATGCCTCAGTCGGCACCCTTCGCAAAGCTTTGGCCATCTTGGAATCTCGTGGCATGCTAGAGCGAAAGCAAGGCTCGGGAACCTATGTCTGCGATCGAAAGCAAGTTGACCCTTCAGCACGCAACATTTACGAGTTTTTCAGACTTGAGCTTGAGGGCGGCGGCGGCCTGCCTTCGGCCTTGCTCATTGATCTCAAAAAAGTAAAACGGCCTTCAGACATTCCCACTTTTGGCAATGGCCCCAGCCCCTTCTGCTATCGTTTGAGGCGATTGCGTTTTCTCGACAAACTGCCTGTTGCGGTTGAAGAAATTTGGTTTGATGCTCGGCACCGGGAAACACTCAGCATTGAACAACTCGATGAAGCGCTGTATCATTTTTATGAAGCCGAGTTAGGGTTTTGGATTGCCAATGCCGAGGACCGACTCAAAATTGGCAAGGTTCCAGATTGGTCACCCCCTCAATTCAAACTCAAGTCCGGCGAGAGTTGCTGCAAAATTGAGCGAAAGGCTTGGAGTAGCAGCGGCTTCTTGGAAGAATTTTCAAGCACCTGGGTCGACTCGCGACTGGCCCATTACATGGCCAGGTGGTCGTGAATTAAAAAGGGAGTCCGTCTCAGCGCGTCACCCTTAAACCGATTGTTGGTGCCG
>CANJOS010000084.1 GCA_947476015.1 Comamonadaceae bacterium
TGAGCGCTATGACTTGAAACATGGCAAAGACGGGTTCATTCGCGACGCTTCGGCAGTCGGTATCGATGGCGTCTTGGTCGTGGACTACCCCCCTGAAGAATGCGTTGAATTTGCGGCCAAACTGCGTGCACACAACATGGACCTGATTTTTTTGCTGGCGCCCACTAGCACCGATCAGCGCATGCAACAAGTGGCGGATGTGGCCAGTGGTTATGTCTATTACGTGTCGCTCAAAGGTGTCACCGGTTCCGGTGCACTGAACACTGCCGAAGTGGAGGCCATGTTGCCCCGAATTCGCCGAAAAGTCAGCATACCGGTGGGCGTTGGCTTTGGAATTCGCGATGCAAAAACCGCCCAAACCATCAGCAAAGTGGCCGATGCCGTGGTCATTGGTAGCAAAATCATTCAATTGATAGAAAATGAACCCCGCGACAAAGTAGCCTTGGTGGCTGGCGCTTTCTTGCTTGAGATTCGCCAGGCCATGGACGCCTAATCAACCCATAAGGAAAACGACATGAGTTGGCTCGAAAAACTGCTCCCCCCAAAAATTCTCCACACCGATCCGGCCGACCGTCGCAGTGTGCCCGAAGGCTTGTGGATCAAGTGCCCCAAATGCGAATCTGTTCTGTACAAAACCGACTTGGAGCAAAATCAAAATGTTTGCCCCAGTTGCAGTCACCACCATCGGATTGGCGCGCGTGCCCGCTTGAATAATTTTTTAGACAACGAAGGCCGCTACGAAATTGGCCAAGAAGTGGTGCCTGTAGATGCTTTGAAATTCAAAGACAGCCGCAAATATCCCGAGCGCATCAAAGAAGCCATGAGCAACACGGGGGAAACCGATGCCTTGGTCGTCATGGGCGGTGCCATTCACAGCATCAATGTGGTGGCCGCTTGCTTTGAGTTTGACTTCATGGGTGGCAGCATGGGCTCGGTTGTCGGAGAGCGATTTGTTCGCGGTGTAGAAACGGCCATCGATCAGAAAGTTCCCTTCATCTGCTTCACAGCAACGGGGGGTGCGCGCATGCAAGAGGGCTTATTGTCCTTAATGCAAATGGCCAAAACCAACGCTTCTCTCACTCGCTTGGCCAAAAAAGGCCTGCCTTACATCAGCGTCCTAACGGACCCCACCATGGGCGGTGTTTCGGCCGGTTTTGCCTTCATGGGCGATGTGGTCATTGCTGAACCCAAGGCTTTGATTGGCTTTGCGGGCCCCCGCGTGATTGAAAGCACCGTCCGTGTCACCCTGCCAGAGGGCTTTCAGCGCGCAGAGTTTTTACAAGAAAAGGGCGCACTCGATTTCATTTGCGATCGACGCGAATTGAAGATGACCATTGCCAGCACGCTGGCCATGTTGACGCGTCAATCGGCAGACGCTGTTGACTAATTGGCAGAATCCCAAGTAATTTCAAAGTCCTCCGTATTGCAAACCCGCCAGCAGCATGCCGGCGATTTGCAAGATGACCAAAAAGACCAAGGGCGAGAGATCAATGCCCCCAGGCTGCGGCAAAGCCTTGCGTATTGGTGCCAACCAAGGCTCTACCAGTTTGGACAAAAGCATCATGCTTCCGCTGTTGGGTTGCACCCAAGACAAAATGGCGTAGAGCAAAATGACTGCGCTTAAGCCTGAAACAAGCCAATGGAGCATGCCAAAGACACTGGTCCATAAAACGCCCAACAACGGCGTGTTTGCACCCACTACAAGCCACATGATGCCCACGTGACTTAACTTCATCAACCAAGCCGCCACCAGACTAGAAGTATCTAATCGGCCGACACCTGGCAGAAAGCGTCTCAGTGGCATCACCAACCAATCGGAAACAGCAAATACAAATCGTCCAATGGGGTTCTGAAATGGCAGACGTTGCCATTGCATGATGAGTCGCAAAAGGCATGCGCCGCCCACCAAACCTGTGGCCACATCCAAGATCAAATTCACTATTTGTAGAAACACTGCAGTCCTCCTAGCCAGACATGATAGCGGCAGCCAGAAGGAATCGTAAAATAACGTGTTCGCGCTGTCATTCAGCGTTTTTACGGGTTGTTCGCAGCCCCCACCCCTGAAGTGCCACTCATGTCAGATACGCCAGCAGAAAATCAAACCACCCCCGTCGTTGACGAAAACCAGTTGATTGCCGAACGCCGCAGCAAGCTCAAAGCCCTGCGTGAAGCGCAAGCACAAGGCAAGGGTGTTGCATTCCCTAATGACTTCAAACCTGAAGATCATGCTGAAAAGCTGATGAAGGCACACAGCGATAAATCCCCCGAGACTTTAAAAGGGGAAGGCGTCACGCCTGTGACCGCCAAAATAGCAGGCCGCATGATGCTCAAGCGCGTGATGGGAAAGGCCAGTTTTGCCACTTTACAGGACGCAACTGGTCGCTTCCAAATTTACGTGTCACGCGATGACATTGGCGAAGAAGCCTACAACGATTTCAAGCACTGGGACTTGGGAGATATCGTTGCAGCCGAAGGCTACTTGTTCAAAACAAAAACGGGTGAATTGTCTTTGCATGCTGCCAGCGTGCGAATGCTCACCAAGAGCCTGCGTCCCATGCCTGATAAGTTCCACGGTGTGGCTGACCAAGAAATCAAGTACCGTCAGCGCTACGTTGACCTGATGATGGACGAGGAAGCCCGAAAACGCTTCACCGCACGCAGCAAAGCCGTGAGTGGCATTCGTGAGTTCATGGTCAAACACAACTTCCTGGAAGTTGAAACGCCCATGTTGCACCCCATTCCTGGCGGTGCCAACGCCCGCCCCTTCGTCACTCACCACAATGCACTCGACCAAGAAATGTTTTTGCGCATTGCGCCGGAATTGTATTTGAAGCGATTGTTGGTGGGTGGTTTCGAGCGTGTCTTCGAAATCAACCGCAACTTCCGCAACGAAGGTATTTCGGTTCGCCACAACCCAGAATTCACCATGATGGAGTTTTATGCGGCTTATTGGAACTACCAAGACTTGATGGGTTTCACGGAAGAGTTGGTGCGCGATGCCGCCGTCAAAGCAGTTGGCAAGCTGCAACTCACCTATGGTGGCCAACCCGTTGATTTGGCCAAACCTTTTGAGCGCCTGACCATTCGAGAAGCCATTGTGAAACACACGGAAGCTGGCGACAAAGTGGACGATGCCACTTGGCTGATTCAAGCTCTGCAAAAACTTGGCATGAGTGAAGCCAAAAAAAATCTGTCCAAAAAAACATTGGCTGGTTTGCAAGTTTTGTACTTCGAAGAAACAGTCGAAGACAAATTGTGGCATCCCACTTTCATCATGGAGCACCCCACCGAAATTTCACCCCTGGCACGTGCCAACGATCAACGTCCCGAAGTGACAGAGCGTTTTGAGCTTTACATCACAGGCCGTGAATTTGGCAATGGTTTCTCAGAATTGAACGACGCTGAAGACCAAGTGGCGCGCTTCCAAGCGCAAGTGGACGCGAAAGAAAGCGGCGATGATGAAGCCATGTTCTTTGACCACGACTTTGTACGCGCATTGGAATACGGCATGCCCCCCGCTGGTGGTTGCGGCATTGGCATTGACCGGTTGATGATGCTACTCACCGACAGCCCTAGCATTCGGGATGTGATTTTATTTCCCGCGTTGAAGCGTGAGCATGAGTCACAATAAAAAAGCGCGCATTGAGCGCTCTTTCATGGGTGCGGCAAGCGATCTTGTGGACGAGCCACTTCCGGTACCTCTTTGACCTCAACGTCCACCACTTCCGCATCGTTTTGTGAACCCGTACGCCAAGTGCCAAAAGGGGTTTTGTTGCGAGCCATGTCTTGATAGCGCTGCCATACCACTGCCACCTCAGGCTTGCGCCCACGAAGCAATGACCAGAGTGCGCCAAAAATCAATGCAATCAACAAGACACACAGCATACTCAAGACAAAAACCAGCCCAAGCAAACTGAAGAAAACTCTGAAACTCCAAGCAATGAATTGCATGTCAGGGCAAACAAGCTAAGGCTTGTTGGTAATTGACCGAACGGACCAAATCGTCCCAAGCCAAAGCTGGCGATGAGGGCAGCAATGCCAAACGGCGGGCTTCACTCAACTCGTCAGGTTGCCACCTGCCCTTCACCTGTGCCTCGGCCAAACCGTCGAGCACCTCATCAATGACGCTGCTGCCATTCAAGGATTGGTTGCACAGCAAGGCCAAATCACAACCGGCACTGAGTGCTGCCAGCGTGGCTTGGGAGAAGCTGATGGGTTGCCCATTCAAAACGCGTGCACCGACCATCGACAAATCATCGCTGAAAACTGCACCTGCAAATTCCAACTTCCCACGCAAAATTTCTTGAATCCATTTTTGTGAGAAACCGGCAGGCCGTGCGTCTACTTTGGGGTAAATCACATGGGCAGTCATCACAGCACTTAATTCGTTGTTGAGCCACTCGTAAGGTTTGGCATCTTCTTGCATGATGTTTTTTAAACTGCGCAGGTCGACAGGCATGTCGACATGTGAATCGGCCTTGACATAGCCATGACCTGGGAAGTGTTTACCGCAATTCCCCATGCCAGCATGCTGCAATCCATGCATCAAGCTTTTGGCCAACAAACTGACATTGCGAGGGTCGCGACTGAAAGCTCGATCACCAATGACGCTGCTCTCGCCATAGTCCAGATCGAGTACAGGCGTGAAACTAAAATCAACACCGCAGGCACGTAACTCGGCAGCCAGTAAATAACCAACGGCAGAGGCCGCCTTGCAGGCCTTGAGAACACCCTCCCCCGAAAGGCCTTTGCCATCTTGAGTCCAGATCTCACCCAATCGGCGCATGGCCGGTAAATGTGTGAAGCCATCATTTCTGAAGCGCTGCACGCGGCCGCCTTCATGGTCGACACAAATTAACAAGTCTTTTCGGATTGCCTTGATGTGTGCACACAAAGCAGTGAGCTGCGTGCGATCTTGCCAATTTCGGCCAAACAATACAATGCCGCCCGTCAAAGGATTTCGAAGGCGTTTTTGATCAACCGCTGTCAGCGATAAGCCTTCGATGTCAACGATGAGAGGCGCTTGGATGTTCATTCAGTTTTTTCTACCATGCAATAGCTGCCAGCGTAATCCGCTTCGTCAGTCACGCTAATGTGTGCTTTTAAATGTTGGGACTCAAACCAGATTTTCAAGGCATCGTGCAAAACAATCACCGGCTGACCCGATGGCAGCTTGCCAATTTCACAGGAGCGCCATGTCATGGGCATTCGCATGCCCATGCCAATGGCCTTGCTAAACGCTTCCTTGGCAGAAAACCGAGTGGCCACATAACGCACACCTCGTTCGGGCCATCTGGCACTGCGTGCTTTGTAGGTGGCAAACTCTTTGTCACTCAATATTTTTTGGGCAAATCGATCACCGTGCTTGACCAGGCTGGCCCTGATGCGCCTGACATCACAAAGATCGGTACCAATGCCGTAAATCATGGTTGATTTTGTACTTTCAATTCGAAAATGGCCGGCCTAAGGCTTTTAAATAGCCATGAACTGTGGCTGCATAGCCGCACTCAAGCGCATCGGCAATCAAGGCGTGGCCAATCGACACCTCCAACAAGCCCGGCACAGATTGCGCAAACTTGGCAAGATTGTCTTGATTCAAATCGTGTCCTGCATTGATGCCCAAACCCTGTTCTAGGGCAGCCTTTGCGGCATTGATGTACTGCGCTAAACAGTCATTGTGCGCAGCGGTTCCGTAAGTTGCGGCATATGGCTCTGTGTACAGCTCCACCCGATCAGCACCAACTTGCTTCACAAAAATCATTTGCTCGGGTTCAGGGTTCATGAACAAACTCACGCGCACCCCCAGAGCCTTGCATTCCTGGACAAGGGGCTTTATTTTTTCAGCATCTTTGGGAAATAACCAACCGTGATCGCTGGTGAATTGACCTTCGGTGTCAGGCACAAAGGTGACTTGATGTGGCCGATAGATTCTTACAAAATCCATCAACTGATGAAACGGATTGCCTTCAATGTTGAACTCTCTATCGGGCCATTGCTTCATGAGTTGGGCCAATTCAACCACATCTGAAGCGCGAATGTGACGCTCGTCCGGTCTTGGATGAATGGTGATGCCTTGGGCACCTGCCTCAAGACATATTTGAGCGGCCTTCAACACACTGGGGATGCCCAAATGACGTGAATTGCGCAGCAACGCCACCTTGTTCACGTTGACCGAGAGCGCTGCTTTGGGATGAGTGGTCATAAAGGTCTTACAAACTTTGAATATCGATCATCATTTGCCGGGTCTTTAAAGTGCCGACGCCACAATGATAATTGAGCAATGCTCGAAGTTGAGTCCGAAGCGGGGTGAGCATGTCAACACTCAAACGCAGCGTGTCGGTAAATGGAGACGCACCATCAAGGGCATTCTGAAGCGTCAACCATTGGGAGGCACTTAAAGCATGGCGGTCGTCCCGATGCGCCAACCTCAAGCCGCCCTCGGGAACCAAGCAATAGTCGCGCCCCTCTTCAAGGTCTGCCATCGTCAAAGTTTGGCAATTCAAGCTGGGCAACAAACCAATCTCCTTCAGTAACAACAGCTCAAAGACCCTCAGAGTCGCTTGTAACAATTCCCCCGGCTCTGTGGCCATCACGCGCACGGTGGCGGCATAGGCATCAAAGAGTTGAGGATGAGGATCTTCTCGTGCCAACAATCGCAGCAGCAACTCGTTCAAATAGTATCCTGACAGCAAGGCATCACCCGTGGGCATCACATGACCACCGACCCACTCAACAGACTTCAGGGTTCGAATATCAGCATCACCGCCATAAGCCACCTGCAGGGCTTGAAGAGGGAGCAAAACGGGCCTGAAAGAAGAACTGGGTTTTTTAGCGCCCTTGGCGACAAGGGCAATGCGACCGTGGTGCCGCGTGAACACTTCCAAGATGAGGCTGGACTCACTCCAGTCGTAGCGGTGCAGCACATAGGCCGGCTCATCCGAAATTCGTTTCAAGACAAGGGCCATGGCCTGTCCTTTTTATTCGTAACCGAAGGAGCGGACACGCGCTTCGTCATCGGCCCAGCCAGAGCGCACCTTGACCCACAATTCGATGAAAACTTTGGCGTCCATGAGTTTCTCCAACTCTTGTCGCGCTTCAGTACCAATGCGCTTGAGACGTTCACCTTTGTCACCAATGACCATGGCTTTGTGACCTTCGCGCTCCACCACAATGGTGGCGGCAATCCGAATCATGCGATTGGCTGAGCGGCTAGGTTCCTCTTCAAACTTATCGATCACCACCGTCGAGGTATAAGGCAACTCGTCACCGGTAAAGCGGAATAATTTTTCTCGCACAATTTCACTGGCCAGAAACTTTTCACTGCGGTCTGTGAGCTCGTCTTCAGCGTACCACCAGGCCTGTTGCGGTAAGTATTTTTCGCAGTAACCCATCAAACGCTCGGTGTCTTTCGCATTTTTTGCGGACATGGGAACAAACTCTGTGAAGGGGTGTCTCTCTTGCATCTCTTGGAGCCAAGGGGCCAAGTCTTCCCGCCGATGTATGGCATCTAATTTATTAGCGATTAACAAGACAGGTATGTCGGGCTTGAGCAATGCCAACACTTTGGCGTCAGCCGAGTTAAACAAACCTGCTTCAACGACAAACAAAACCAAATCCACGTCGCCCACGGCGCCAAGCACTGTTTTATTCAATGACTTGTTCAAAGCCGTGTTGTGACGAGTCTGGAATCCTGGTGTGTCAACAAACACAAACTGCGTGGCACCTTCTGTGCGGATGCCCGTGATTCGGTGCCGTGTGGTTTGTGCTTTGCGAGAGGTAATGCTGATTTTTTGACCTACCAAGGCATTCAACAAAGTAGATTTACCCACATTGGGCTTCCCTACAATGGCGACCAAACCGCAACGTTGGGCGGGGCTGGGTTCAGTGTTCATCCACGTGCCTTGACTTTCAAAATTTCAAGCATCGCAGCTGCCGCGGCTTGTTCACCCGCACGACGCGAGGGACCGCTACCATGCTGCGAGAGACTGAGTTCGGGAATGTCGCAAGCGACATCAAAAATTTGACGGTGTGCGACACCCGAAGTAGCCACCACGCTGTACTGAGGGATCTGTAATTTGCGGCCTTGAAGCCACTCTTGCAATTCAGTTTTAGGGTCCTTGGCCGCTGCTTGCATTTGTGGATTCATCTCTATGTTTTCAAACAATCGATGAACCAATTTTTCAGCGGCCTCATAACCTGCATCTAAAAATACCGCACCAATCAGCGCTTCCAAAGCATCTGCAAGAATGGATGGGCGGCGTTGACCGCCCGACTTAAGCTCCCCTTCTCCCAATTTCAAACAATTGGGGACTTCAAGGGTCAGGGCCAGTTGGTGCAATGTTTCTTGTTTGACCAAATTGGCACGAACACGAGAAAGGTCACCTTCGGGCAAACTGTTCAGCTGGGCATACAAAAGGTGCGCTACAGCCAGATTCAAGACTGAATCGCCTAAAAATTCTAGACGCTCATTGTGATCAGCAGAAAAACTGCGGTGCGTCACAGCACGCTCAAGCAAACTCGCATCTTTGAAGTTGTGCTTTAAACGAGCTTGTAATTGACTAAGACCTTCGTTCAATCTGATGACCTGTTAAATGATGTAAGAACTTGCAACTGAAATTTTCTATGCGCGGAGATATCAGTTGAAAGATCCAACCCGCCCCAAATTTCCAAAATTCATCCAAACGAAAAACGCTTTCCCTACGATGTTCGCGTCAGGAACAAATCCCCAGTAACGAGAGTCCAGGGAATTGTCCCGATTGTCGCCCATCATGAAGTAATGTCCCGCTGGAACCTTGCAAACAACGCCCTCTACGGTGTAGCTGCATTGTTCATTGAAGGGGAAGTTTTCAGCACCTGGAATAAAACCAGGCCGTTCGTCATCGACGATGGCGTTGTGAGTCTTCTCGCCTAATTTCTCGCGATTTTGCTTGAAATAGCGCATGACCGATTCATCAAAAAATTCTGGGACAGATTCTGTCGGAACAGGCTGACCATTGATGGTCAATTTCTTGTTCAAATAGGCCACTTCGTCACCCGGAATGCCAACCACTCGCTTGATGTAATCCATGCTGGGCTTGGGCGGATAACGAAAAACCATCACATCGCCACGAGCCACATTTGTACCCTGGGTTATTTTGATGTTTGCAACTGGCAAGCGCACGCCGTAATGAAATTTATTGACAAGAATTAAGTCACCCACCCAGAGCGTGGGAATCATGGACCCTGATGGAATTTTGAAGGGTTCAAATAAAAATGAACGCAAGATAAAAACAAGCAAAATGACTGGAAAAAGTCCGGCAGTCCAATCGAGCCACCAAGGTTGCATGAGGAGTCGGTCACGAGCCTCGCCGGTGTCTGTATCGACACGCTCAATGCCCATTTTTGAAAGCTCCTGCTGGCGTTGGTTTTTGTCACGGTCTAATTGCTCGACCGCCTTGAGCCGCTGGGGCCAAAAATAGAGTTTTTCAGCCACCCAATAGCATCCCGAAACCACAACAGCCATGAGCATGAGCAAGGCAAAATTGCCCTCAATCATGCCCAAGTACCATGACCCTGCGTAACTGCAAAATGCAAGCAGTAAAAATCCCGTTAAAACTTCCATCAATCTTCCACCTGAAGTATGGCCAAAAACGCCTCTTGAGGCACTTCAACCGAACCAATTTGTTTCATCCGCTTTTTACCCGCCTTTTGCTTTTCCAGCAATTTACGTTTGCGGCTGATATCGCCACCATAACACTTGGCCAACACATTTTTCCGAAGCGCTTTGACTGTTTCTCTAGCAACGATATTGGCACCAATGGCCGCCTGAATGGCCACATCAAACATTTGGCGACTGATGATTTCACGCATTTTGGCCACCACGGCCCTGCCGCGGTAGGCCGCTTGCGTGCGGTGCACAATGATTGAGAGGGCATCGACCTTTTCGCCATTGAGCAAAATGTCCACCTTCACCACATCGGAGGCTCGGTATTCTTTGAATTCATAGTCCATGGAAGCATAACCACGAGAGACTGACTTCAGCTTGTCGAAAAAGTCCAAAACAATTTCGCCCAATGGCATTTCGTAAGTCAACATGACCTGCCGACCGTGATAGGCCATGTTGATTTGCATGCCGCGTTTTTGGTTTGCCAAGGTCATGACAGGGCCCACGTAGTCTTGCGGCATGTACAAATGCACAGTCACGATAGGTTCCCGAATTTCTTGCATCTTGCCTTGGTCGGGCATTTTGGCGGGATTCTCCACCATGATGACTTCGCCATCGCCCTTGACCACTTCGTAAACCACACTGGGGGCTGTGGTGATCAGGTCTTGGTCAAACTCGCGCTCCAAGCGTTCCTGGACAATTTCCATGTGCAGCAATCCCAAGAAGCCACATCGAAATCCGAACCCCAAGGCTTGTGAAACCTCAGCCTCGTAGTGCAGTGACGCGTCGTTCAGCTTCAGTTTTTCCAAGGCATCTCGAAGCGAATCATACTGATTGGCTTCTGTGGGATAGAGCCCTGCAAAAACTTGCGGCTGAATTTCTTTAAAGCCAGGCAAGGCTTTTTCAGCAGGTCCTAAATTGTTCGGCAGTTTCTTTTCAAGCGTGATGGTGTCGCCCACTTTGGCTGCTTGCAACTCTTTGATACCCGCAATGATGTAGCCCACTTGACCTGCTTCGAGGCTCTCTCGGGATTCATTGGCAGGTGTAAAAACGCCCATGGTGTCAGCGTTGTACACAGTGCCAGTGGCCATCATTTTGAAACGCTCACCTTTGCCCAATCGACCGTCCACCACGCGCACTAACATGACCACGCCCACATAAGTATCAAACCAACTGTCGACGATCATGGCCCGCAAAGGCGCATTGGGATTTCCTTTGGGCGCTGGAATTTTGGCGACCACAGCTTCTAAGATGTCCTCGATGCCCATGCCGGTTTTAGCAGAGCATGGAATGGCTTCGCTGGCATCAATGCCAATTACATCTTCGACCTCTGCTTTGGCATTTTCCGGATCGGCTTGCGGCAAATCCATCTTATTGAGAACGGGCACTACTTCCACCCCAAGTTCAAGAGCCGTGTAGCAATTGGCAACCGTCTGCGCCTCGACCCCTTGACTGGCATCGACCACCAACAAAGCCCCCTCACACGCCGACAAAGATCGTGAAACCTCATAAGAGAAGTCAACATGACCAGGTGTGTCGATCAAATTCAGGTTGTAAATTTGTCCATCTTTGGCTTTGTATTGCAATGAAGCCGTTTGCGCTTTGATGGTAATGCCGCGTTCTTTTTCAATGTCCATGGAGTCGAGAACTTGCGCTTCCATTTCGCGATCCTGCAAACCGCCGCAACGCTGAATCAATCGGTCGGCAAGCGTCGATTTACCATGATCGATGTGCGCAATGATGGAGAAATTTCTGATGTGATTCATCAAGGACCAGCTACAAGTGTTTGAGATTCAAAGGACTAGACAAGAAAAAAGGGCGCGTCGAATGAGGACGCGCCCTGAACCAACAATCAATGGCAACTGCGATAGTTGGGACTTCATTGTAGGCA
>CANJOS010000085.1 GCA_947476015.1 Comamonadaceae bacterium
GGGGGCGTTCAAAGTGAGATTGAAGATTTTGCAAAATAGGCTTCAGAGAAACACCATCAAATGGGTATTCGGCATGGGCCTGTCCGCCGCCTAGCTCAACCATCGTAGCCGACCAATCCATGGTCATACAGTGTTGTGCGGAGGTTCTACCCGGGTGTTTAATACCTTCGGGCCAATGGGCAATCCAAGGTACGCGAATGCCGCCCTCGGTAAGGTCCATCTTTCCACCCACCAAAGGCCAATTGTCGCTAAAACGCTCACCGCCATTGTCACTGGTGAAGACAATCAAGGTGTTGTTGAGTTGGCCTGTTTCTTTGAGTGCCTTCACGACCCAACCAATGCCCTCGTCCATGTGATGAATCATGCGGTGGTAGGTGTGAACATTGCCACCGTTCAGGTGAAATATATTGTCTTTGATCTTCTGCGCCAAGGCCTTGTCATCGCGCGTCTCCCAAGGCCAGTGGGGGGCGGTGTAGTGCATGCTCAAGAAAAAAGGCTGTGTTGTGTCTTTGGCCATGCGTTGAATGTAATCAACTGATTTGTTGGAAATTAAATCAGTCAAATAGCCTTCGTGTGGCTGCTCCTCTTCACCCACCCAAAGATCATGCACACCGGTGGAAGCACAATGCGTGAAATAGTCAACACCACCGGCCATGGGACCAAAAAATTCATCGTACCCAGAGCGCAAAGGGCCAAAGGCAGGGGGGTAACCTAAATGCCATTTACCGATCAATGCCGTGCGATAGCCCTGCTCTTTCAGCAGGGATGGCAGGCTTGGATGGCTGGGAGGAAGTCCCAGCGTGGTGCTTGTTCTGGATTTGCTGTTGATGGGTTCTTCAGCTGCACCTCTGAGGCGATATTGATATCTCGCCGTCATGAGTGCAAAACGCGTGGGGGAACAAACGGGTGAATTGGAATAACCGTCTGAAAATTTCAGGCCATGGGCGGCGAGCTGGTCAATGACCGGTGAGACTTTGCCAAATTGAGCATCACGTCCACCGTAGCACCCTAAATCGGCAAAGCCTAAATCATCGGCCACAATGAAAATGATGTTGGGGCGCTGCATCAGACAAGTCCTTGTAAAGCAATCGAACTTATATTTTCACATGCTTTGAGATTGAATCCATGGATGCACTCCTTGGCTTGGCCTTGCAAACCTCAATGGTGATGCTGATGGCCGGCGGCTGGCGCATTTGTGGCAGCAGCGGGTGGATTTGCTTCAAGCATCAGTTCTACTTGAAATTTTGCACCTTTGGCATCTTGAAACTTCAAAGTCAAAGGCACCTTGGCGCCTTTTTCTAAGGGCGACTTCAAATCCATCAGCATGACATGGTATCCACCCGGTTTGAGTTCAACCGCTTTACCGGCTGGCAAATCCAGTGAGGGGACGGCGGCCATTTTCATCACATCCTTGTCCATTTTCATTTCATGAATTTCAGCCACACCCGCCACAGGACTGCTAACCCCCAACAACTTGCTTGACTCCTTGGCAGTGATTTTCATGAAAGCGCCAGTGGCTTTTTGACCCTTGACTGTGGGCCGCACCCAGCCCCCGCCGACAGCAACTTGAGAAGAAACCACAGCCCCCCCCGGGGATACGGTTGCAATCGAAGCCCCCTCAGCCTTGATGGTCAGCAAGGCGGCAGGCATCTTTAAGCCTTTTGTGGAAGATCCTGCACTTGGAATTTCAACCCAATCGTTTTGACCTTTCTCGCAGGTTTGCAAGACACGCAACCAAGCAAGCCCAGGCTTGTCTGGCAAGCGCGCCATAAAGGCAAACTCATCAAAGCTGCCATCTGCCAGCGCTGCCTCTTTGGTGCCAACTGACCACTCAATTTCCACCACGTCCTCTATCACCGTTTTGCCGTGACTTTGGTAGGGCTCATTGAGCTTTGCTTTTTTTAGGGTGACATTCCAGCCTGCTTTGGGCTGGGGTTTTGCGCCTTCAAATCCCGCAGGCATGAAGATCTTGACCCCTGTGGTGGAAGCGCCTTCACAGCCATGTCCGATCCGAATTGCACCTTTGTAATAGCTACCTGGAATGGCCGATTGCTCTGTCAATACAGCATGCGCATAGACAGTGCTTGAAAAAAGGGCGGCAATCAAGCCCCAAGCCAAGGTCATGCAATGAGAATTGTCTAAATATTTCATTTTAAAATTTCCAAAAACTTCAGGTGATGAAGTCCTATCGGCCGACATCACATCAAAAATCAAGGCATTCGCCAAGACCGCATTGTGGAGGTTCAGGAAATAGAAGGCGGCCCGCGTGAGGGCAATGGAGGGGCTGTGACCGAGGCAATGAGGGCTGCAGCAAGAGGATGAAGCGCGAGTCCTAAGGCCCTTGGATTTTCAAATGCGGGGGAGTTGAAGGCCATGGGCAAGACAACAGCGGCACACAAGGGACAATCCATGTTGCTGACTAATTTAGCGTCAGCACCCTCTTCGCCCAATGCCACCATTTTCATGCCACCCGCACCCGCACTCGCACAAACCATTTGTGTCTCAGTGGGATTGACAATCGGAGAAGCAATGGCAATACCAATGAACAGCGCAAAACACACCAGCACGAGGCGTGCCATGAATTTGTGTGAGTGCGCATTGAACATGTCGGATATTATCGCTGATGAAATTTCCGCTTGAAATGCCAAAGCCAAATCAACACCATGAAAAAAATACTACTTTTAGGTTCAGGAGAACTGGGCAAAGAATTTGTCATCAGTGCCAAACGTTTGGGCTGTCATGTCATTGCCTGTGACAATTACGAAGGTGCGCCTGCCATGCAAGTCGCCGATGAATTTGAAGTCTTCAGCATGCTAGACGAAGTCGCCCTTCGCGCTGCCATTGCCAAACACCACCCTGATTTGATTGTTCCCGAAATTGAAGCCATCCGCACAGAGGTGCTTCTGGACGTTGAAAAAGAAGGCTTCGAAGTCATCCCTAGCGCTCGTGCTGCAAACCTCACCATGAACCGCGATCGAATTCGCGATGTAGCAGTTGGTTTGGGTGTGCGAACCGCTCAGTTCAATTATGCTGAATCGTCCGATGAACTGATGAAGCAAGCCAAGGCCATTGGTTTTCCAGTGGTCATCAAACCTGTGATGAGTTCATCAGGCAAGGGGCAAAGCGTGGCCAAATCGGAAGCCGATGTCCCAAACTGCTGGACCTTCGCATGCGCAGGCATGCGGGGCGATCGGCAAAAAGTCATCGTTGAAGAGTTCATTCATTTTGAGTTTGAAATCACATTGCTTACCATCAGACAACGCAATGGGAAAACGATCTTCTGTCCACCCATCGGCCACTTTCAAGAACGTGGAGACTACCAATACAGTTGGCAACCACAAGCCATCTCGCCAGCTTTTTTAAAAGCAGCACAAGACATGGCCGAAAGGGTCACTGCCGATTTAGGGGGGATAGGATTGTTCGGCGTAGAGTTCTTTGTCACTGCTTCAGAAGTAATCTTCAGTGAGTTAAGCCCCAGGCCACATGACACTGGCATGGTCACATTGATCAGTCAAAACTTGAGTGAGTTTGATCTGCATGCCAGGGCAATTTTGGGTTTACCCATACCCTTGATTGAAACTGTCGAAGGCGCCAGTGCGGTTATTTTGGCAGACCGTGAAGGCGTTTCACCTGGCTATTCTGGTGTGGCTGAAGCGCTGCAAGAACCGGGGATAGATGTCAGAATATTTGGCAAGCCCACCACGCGCCCTTTCAGGCGCATGGCGGTGGCATTGGCCAAAGGTCACAAGGCTTTGGGCCGCGCGCGCGCTGCGGCAGCCAAAATCCGTGTTCATGTGAAGTAGTTGGTTTACTTCACTTCAATCAAAAATTTGTCGTTGGTGCGGCGCACCTTCTTCATGTTCACTAACCAATCTTTATCGGCTTCGCGGTAGCCCAATGGCAAAATGACGGTGCTGCGCAAACCGTGCGCAGCCAAGCCCAAAATTTCGTCGACGGCCTTCGGGTTGAAACCTTCCATGGGAGTGGCGTCCACTTCTTGTTCAGCGGCTGCAATGAGCGCTGTACCTAAAGCAATGTAAGACTGCTTGGCTGCATGTTGGAAGTTGGCTTCTGGGCCTCTTGCAGGATAGGATTTCAACAGCGACTGACGATAGTTTTCTGCGCCTTCGTTCACAAAGCCGCGAACTTCGTTGTTGTAGTCAAACATCATGTTAATGCGTTCGGGCGTGTAGTCGCTCCAAGCGGCAAATACCAACAGGTGAGATCCTTCTGTGATTTGTGCTTGGTTATGACCCGCTTCTTGAATCTTGGCGCGAACTTCAGGGTTGGTCACCACAATCACTTGATAAGGTTGCAAACCGCTGGAAGTGGCCGTCAGGCGAATGGCTTCCAAAATGCGTTGTACTTTGGCCTCCGGAACCGCCTTGGTGGGGTCCATTTTTTTGGTCGCATAACGCCAGTTCAAAATTTGAAGCAAATCCATTTAAAAATCCTAGTTGTCAAAACTTAAACGAAAAAAAAGGGAGAAAGGACTCCCGGTAAAGTCAACAGAAAACAGCAACAATCATTGCCTCATCTTCTAACTGAAGTATATCTCGATGTTGGGATAGGCAATACCAAACCAATCAAGCGAATTAAAAATCACCTGATTCAGGCAGCTCGAATAAGATTTGCGCCTTTTTCAGCAATCATGATGGTGGGCGCATTGGTATTGCCCGAGATTAAGAGAGGCATCACCGATGCGTCAACCACCCGCAATCCTAGCAACCCATGAACTCTCAATTCTGGATCGACGACGGCCATGGGGTCGTTGTCAGGTCCCATTTTGCAGGTCCCCACTGGATGGTACTCAGTGTCTGAATGGCGCCTCAGGAAATCTTGAATAGCTTGAGGATTTTGGGCATCAAGGGGATACACCATTCGACCACGGTAGTGAGCCAATGCATTGGAATTCATAAGCTTCAAACCCATCTGAATTGCAGTGATCATGTTTTGCAAATCGTCAGGGTGATTGAAAAATGCGGGGTCAATGAGAGGCTTGTCTGTCGGGCTGCGACTTGCCAAATTCACAGTGCCACGACTTTGGGGTCGCATCAGGGTCACGTGCAAAGTGTAGCCGTGACCCCAATGCATTTTCCGAGCATGATCGTCCACAATGCCCGTGCACAAGGCCATTTGAATGTTGGGATGCGAAGTGTTGCCATCGGTTGAAACAAAACACTGAGTTTCGGACACGTTGGAGGTGATCCACCCTGTTCGTTTGGAACGCCATTCAAGCAGGGCCCTGAGCATATTCCAAGCGCCCTTCAATGAAAATCCCATGCTGTCATTGATTTTTTGAGTTTTGTAAATCAAAGTTGTCGTGACATGGTCCTGCAAATTTTGGCCAACCCCTGGCAATTCATGGACCAATGGAATTCCCAAATCTTGAAGATGTAATGCAGGCCCGACTCCAGACAACATCAAAATTTGGGGCGAACCAAACGCACCTGCCGAAAGAATGATTTCTTTTCGCGCCCTGACCTCATGGAGCACGCCATCGACGCTGTACTTCACGGCCACAGCCCTTTTGCCCTTGAACAAAATTTGAGTTACCAGTGCGTGTGAAAAAACTTTCAAATTATCTTGGTGTCGATGGGGATCGACGTAAGCTCGAGCAGCATTCCAACGCTCTCCGTCCTTTTGTGTGACCTGAGCTGCTGACACACCATATTGATGTTCGCCGTTGTAATCTGAATTACTAGGAATGCCCTGCTCATTGCATGCCAGTGTGAACGCAAGGTTCAGAGGACTCGGACTGCGCAGGTAAGCCACATTCAAAGGCCCGCCTACGCCTCGGTAGCTCGTTTCGCCAAAACATTCGTTATTTTCTGATTTTTTAAAATACGGCAAAACCTCTTCGTAGGACCAGCCCGGATTACCCAGAGCCGCCCAATGGTTGTAATCGGCTGCATTGCCTCTGGTGTAGACCATGGCATTGACGGAGGAGCTTCCGCCCATCACCTTGCCTCTGGGCTGAAAACCTTGACGGCCATTGAAGCCAGCTTGAGGCACAGTTTCGTAGCCCCAACTGTGGATGTTCAAGGATGCCGTGGCGGCAAAGCCAAGGGGGGCGCGGATAAAGACAGACTCATCAGAGCCACCCGCTTCAAGCAAACAGACCGTCTTTCCAAGATCCTCACTCAAGCGGCCTGCGACACAGCAGCCCGCAGAACCCCCACCTATGACCACATAATCAAACTCATGAGTCAAAATTATCAAACCAATGCAGGTTCTTTCTTTGGAGTGACCGCATATCCCATTTCATCCAGCGCCTTCGAAAGGTGTTGCACACTGCGAGCGGGGTTGTGTAGCTTCTCTAGTCCAAACAATCCAATTCGAAAGGTCATGAAGTCTTTGGGTTCATCGCATTGAAGTGGCACACCGGCAGCCGTTTGCAATCCCATGGCGAGGAATTTTTGACTGTTGTGAATATCGGCATCTTGTGTGTAGCTGACCACCACACCAGGCGCCTGAAAACCTGTCGCTGCCACGCTTTGAAAGCCACGTGACACGAGCAAGTCACGCACTTGCAATCCCAAATTAAGTTGCTCCTGCTTCACTTTGGCGAACCCGTAGGCTTGTGTTTCTTGCATCACTTCTCGCAAACGCGTAAGGGCATCGGTGGGCATGGTGGTGTGGTACATGTGTGAGCCCTTCTCATAAGCTTCCATAATTTGAAGCCACTTTTTAAGGTCGCAGGCAAAGCTTGAACTTTGAGTGCTGTCAATGGCTTTGCGCGCACGTTCACTGAGCATCACCATGGCACAGCATGGTGAGCCGCTCCATCCTTTCTGAGGTGCACTGATCAAAACATCAACACCCGTGGCTTTCATGTCAACCCACATAGCGCCAGAAGCAATGCAATCTAAAACAAACAAGCCACCCACTTGATGGACAGCCGCCGAGACACGCGACAAATAATCGTCAGGCAACATCATGCCGGCAGCAGTTTCTACATGGGGTGCAAAAACAACTGCGGGTTTGTGAGCCGCAATTTGAGCTTCTACTTCTTCAATGGGGCATGGCAACCATGCCGATTTAGAGTCTGCACTTTGTTGACGGGCCTTCAAAACAATGGACTCACTGGGAATACCGCCCATGTCAAAAATTTGGGTCCAACGATAGCTGAACCAACCATTGCGGATGACCATGACTTTTTGGCCTTGGGCAAATTGTCGGGCAACGGCTTCCATGCCGAAAGTGCCGCTGCCAGGAACCAAGGCCACTGAGTGCGCGGCATAGACATCTTTCAGAATGGCGGAGATGTCTTGCATGACCCCTTGAAATCGTTTGGACATGTGGTTCAAAGCACGGTCGGTGTAAACCACCGAAAATTCTAGCAAGCCATCGGGATCAATATTGGGCAACAAAGCGGGCATGGTCATTCTCCAGAGTGAATGGGGGAACATTCCATTTTAGCCAATGGGCTGTCCAATGTCTCGGTTCAGGCAGTTGAACCCCGAAAGACCCCTCAAAAACCTAGGGTTAACACCTGCAATCCAGGGATTTTGAGACACTAGCATCAGCACAAAGGAAATGACCACATGACCGCCATCCTACCGACTCTTCGTCGTCTGAAATTAGTTTTGGGCTTTTTATGCCTTCTGCCAGCTTTGTCTTGGGCACAAGCATGGCCCAGTAAACAAGCCATCAAATTGGTTGCGGTCTTTCCGCCTGGCGGCTCTGTTGACCAAGTAGCCCGGATCATTGCCCCTGTCTTGTCTCAACAATTGGGGCAAAGTGTGATTGTTGAAAACAAGGGCGGCGCTTCTGGCGTCATTGGCACCGCAGCAGTTTTGTCAGCGCCGGCAGATGGCTACACCTTTGCAGTTGTGTTTGACACCCATGGTGTGAACCAAAGTTTGATGCCCAACATGCCCTACGACAGTAAAAAAGATTTAACGCCTCTGATCTTGGTGGGCACTTCGGCCATGGTTCTGACATCCAATGTTGGCAATGAATTCAAAACATTTGCCGACGTGATCGTGGCATCCAAAGCCAAGAAAAATGTCTCTTTTGGTACCATCGGCAATGGCAGTTTGGGTCATTTAGCCATGGCTTTGCTAGAGAAGAACGGCAGCTTGGAATTCAATCACATTCCTTACAAAGGCGGTGGTCCCTTGATGACGGATGCCGTGGCAGGTCATGTGCCCTTGGCCATGGGCACTGTCTTCCTCAGCAAGCCGCACATTGACAACAAGCGAATACGCCCCTTGGCGGTGACGTCACTGAAACGGGTCCGCGAATTCCCAGACACCCCCACCATTGCAGAGGCCGGCTTTCCCGGCTTTGAAGCCCCTGCCTGGTGGGCTTTGTTGGCTTCATCTAAAACACCACCAGACATCGTCAAGCGGATGAATGAAGAGCTGAACAAGGTCTTACAAAATCCAGAGATATCTCAAAAACTAAGTGCTCAAGGGATTGAACTGGCCGGCGGTAGCGTCGACAAAGCCAAAACATTCATCGACAAACAAATTGACATATGGGCCAAAGTGGTGAAAGACAACAACATCAAACCAGATTGATGCAGATGTTTAATCTTCTGGATTAATTTCCAAAGCCACCAACAGCCTCGCCACCATGTTGTAGGCGGCTATGGCGGTGGTCAGTTCTACAATTTCTGTGGTGTTCATTTTGGACTGCAATTGTTTGAACAATGTTGCATCAACTTGCACTCTCTGCGTCATTTGAGCAGCATATTGCACAACCCACCGTGACATTTCATCAAGGGCTGCATCCGTTACGATTTCGGAGGGATTTGAACTGACGGCACGTTTCAAAGCCTCCAACTCAGCTTGACTGCCGCCGGCTTTAAGAAAGTCGGGCGCATGATGGTGATATTCATAATGCGCACCCGTTAAAAGCGCCACCGTGCAAATGCCAAGTTCACACAATTTGCGTGAAGTGGAAAGCCCCGTTCTCACCTTCCCCATGTAGGTATTCCAACCAGAGGCGACAGGTTCGCTCCAGAGCAAGGCTTTGTCTAAATTAAGAAGTGAACCGCCTCTCCGAGCCAAGATGGCATTCACCAATTCGGTGGGTTGTGGGTGTTGCTCTGGTGTCCAGTCGGGAATTCGCATGATGGGTCTCAGTTAATGGTTGAACGATAAAAGGCTTCTACGGTGCCTTTGAGCTTGATCATTAAGGGGTTTCCCTTGCGGTCAAGGGTTTTACCAGCCGGTACTTTGACCCAGCCTTCGCTGATGCAATATTCTTCGACATCTTGGCGCTCTTTGCCATTGAAACGAATGCCAATGTCGTGCTTTAAAACCTCAGGATTGTACTTTGGGCTTCGCTGATCAATTGAGAGATGGTCGGGCAAATCTGGCAGAAGAGAGGGTGAATCGCTCATGTTTTTAACTGTGGTTAATCATTACAAGCCAGCCTTTTGGTCTGACCAATTAGGGTTACTTTGGATAGAGACAAACACCTAACAGTGTGATACTGAATTATGTTTAATCTATGCCTTATGCTCATCCCCTAAGCATAAGGTTTTTTTCAGGAATAATTGAATGGCCAGTGTATCGATTCGATCCGTCAAAAAGAATTTTGGCGAAGTTCCCATTCTTCACGGTGTTGACATTGAAATCAAAGATGGCTCCTTTACCGTTTTGGTAGGGCCATCGGGTTGCGGCAAATCCACCCTGCTTCGAATGATTGCTGGTTTGGAAGAGGTGAGCGGTGGCGAAATCCACATTGGCAGTAATCGCGTCAACGACCTGCCCCCCAAAGAACGCGACATTGCCATGGTTTTTCAAAACTATGCCCTTTACCCCCACATGACTGTGGGTGAGAACATGGCCTTTTCACTCATGTTGGCCAAAAGGCCTCAAGATGAAATCGATCAAAAAGTAGCTCGCGCTGCAGACATCTTGGCTTTGGGTTCTTTGCTAGAGCGCTATCCCCGACAACTGTCTGGCGGACAACGCCAACGCGTTGCCATGGGACGCGCCATTGTGCGAGACCCCCAAGTTTTCTTGTTTGACGAGCCGCTGTCCAACCTCGATGCCAAACTTCGCGTGGCCATGCGCAGTGAAATCAAAGAGTTGCACCAGCGTTTGCAAACCACCTCCATTTACGTCACGCACGATCAAATCGAAGCCATGACCATGGGCGATCAAATTGTGGTGATGCGCGACGGCCGAATTGAGCAAACCGGCTCACCCCTTGAACTTTACGATTTTCCTGCCAACCAATTTGTGGCTGGCTTTATTGGCTCGCCTGCCATGAACTTTTTGCCAGGCAAACTACGCTTCAATGAAGGTCAATGCCAGGTAGAGCTCCACGATGGTTTGAAGCTCAAATTACCGAAACCTGTCAAAGGGCAAAACGACCAGCCTGTCGTTTTTGGCACGCGACCTGAGCACCTCAGCTTGGTCGGCAGTGGCGGCATCTCCGCCCAAGTTGCGGTCATGGAACCCACCGGCATGGACACCTTTGTGGCCTGCAGGCACGAAGGCGTTGAATTTTCAGCGGTGTTTCGTGAACGCCATGAGTTTCAACTGAGCAGCACCATCCATTTACAACCCGACATGGAACGGGCCCATGTGTTTGATGCCGCCACAGGCCATCGATTACTTGCCTGATCAAATTCCCTCTTCTCAATTTCTTTTTTCTCGTCGCTCAATCTTTCAAATAGGAGACATTTCATGGCAAAAATCAATCGACGTAACTTCCTGGAGAGCTCAGCCGGTGTGGCGGCAGCCTCTACCACCTTAGGCATGGGGGCGATGGCAGTCAGCCCCGCAGTTCATGCGCAAAATTTAAGCTTCAAGCCAGAAAAAGGCGCCAAGCTTCGCGTTTTGCGTTGGAGCCGATTTGTGCAAGGCGACATCGACGCCTACATGGCCAATGTGAAGAAATTCACTGAAAAAACAGGTGTTGAAGTTCGTGTCGACAACGAAGGCTGGGAAGATGTTCGTCCCAAGGCAGCGGTTGCAGCCAACACAGGTGCGGGTCCCGACATTATTTTGTCCACCAACGACGACGCCAATTTGTACCCAGAGAAATTACTGGACGTCACAGATCTGTGCGAGTACTTAGGCAAAAAATATGGCGGATTCTTCCCTTCATGCCATGCCTACTTAAAACCCGATGGTAAAAAGTGGATTGGCGTGCCTTTGGGTTCTGCTGGCGCCATGTTGGTATACCGTCAAAGCCAAGTGAAAGCGGCTGGTTTTGACACCTTCCCTAAAGACACAGACAACTTCATGAAGTTGTTAAAAGCTCTTAAAGAAAAAGGCACGCCAGCTGGCTTTGCTTTGGGCAATGCCACAGGTGATGGCCTCTGGTGCAACTGGCTTGTTTGGGCCTTCGGCGGCAAATTGGTCGACGCCAACAACAAGGTGGTCATTGACAGCCCAGAAACCATCAAGGCTTTGGAATACGCCAAAGAAATGTATGCCAA
>CANJOS010000086.1 GCA_947476015.1 Comamonadaceae bacterium
AGCTCATTAAGAACCTTATTTATGTTTTATCTACGAGTACTTACCTTGTACAAAATAAATGGAGATAGTGATATAGAAACGATAATCCAAACGCCAAGCACAAGCCTCTGTCGTATTTCAAGTTTGTATGGCTTGCAGCTTTTAGGTGGGGCGCTGGCGCAACAACTGGCCTGCTGGTCTCAATGCCTGCTGGCCTGTTGACAGGCGCTGACCGTTGACAAACACGGCATCAATGCCACTGGCATAACTCACCAGGCGGTCTTCGCCAGCGGGAAGGTCGTAAACACGCTCGAGAGGACTGGCACCGACTGTGTCAGGATCAAAAACAACCAGGTCTGCTGGCAACCCAACTGCCACGCGACCACGGTCTTGCAGACCAAAAACTTCGGCAGGGTGCCAGGTCAGACGCCGAACCGCTTCCTCCAGACTCAAGGCTTGCCGCTCTCGCACCCAATGACCCAACAAGTAGGTGGGGTGGCAGGCGTCACACAGTTGACTCATGTGCGCCCCGCCATCTCCCAAACCAAGAACCACGTTCGGATCCTGCACGATCTCCTGAACTTCGCTTTCTTCGAAGTTCAGCAGTGCGATGCGCCAGCGCATCTTTAGCTCGCTTTGAAGGGCAAGATCAAACATAAGATCAACCGGATCAATCTGACGTTCATGAGCCAAGTCAACGAGCTTACGCTCTATCAAACTGGCATCTTCAGCCCAAGAAATCGTCAAACCCTTAAAGGCAGCCCGCCGGGTATCACCCTCTGCTTTCTTTCCAGCAAACCAATCGTCGTAATTACCACGACCAGCGACCTGGTCTTTGACGCGAGCGCGAAATGCAGGGTCAGCATAAACGACCTGTCGATTCACTAAATCGCTCGCTAGACGCACAGGCTCGAACGAAGCCCAGGTATCAAAGACCACAGGCGCGCGAAAGTCGAACTCCATCTGAATCGGTCGACAAGCGCCCTGCCCATGAATTGGTAAACCCATTTGAAGTTGCTGCGCTGCGCGCTGCAGATGGATGCGGTGCGATCCGGGACCCAGCGAGCCAGCGAGCAAAGCGGTCCAAACAACTGGGCGGCCACTTGCCTTGTGCAAGGCTTCGTAAGCATCCCAAAGCGGTTCGCGTCCCACGTTGTAATGGATGAGGCCATGACCTGAAGCCCCAACCGCACTTGCCAATTGCAGCATCTCATCAAAGCTTGCGAGGCGGCTGGGTACAGGGCGACCCGAGTAGCCAATGTGCACCTTGGACACGGAGGTAGCAAATCCTACGGCGCCGGCATCCATGGCCTGACGAACAAGCTGGCACATTTGCTCAATCTCAGCCGCAGTGGCCTCCCGTGTTGTCGACTCATCACCCATCACCCAAAGGCGCACAGGCGTGTGCCCAACCATCACAGCCACGTTGATGCCCAGAGGCAGTTGGTCCAAAACATCCAGATACTGTGGAAAACTCTCGAAGGGCCAGTCAGTGCCGATACCGGCATTCAAGGCGGTCAGGCTCATTCCTTCAACGCGCTCAAGTGTGCGCAAAATCAAATCGCGGTGTTGTGGTCGCGTGGGTGCCACCCCGAAGCCACAGTTGCCTAGCACCGCCGTCGTCACACCATGCCAAGGCGAAACTGTCAGCATCTGGTCCCATAAAACCTGCGCGTCATAGTGGGTATGGATGTCGACGAAGCCCGG
Source organism: Comamonadaceae bacterium (assembly GCA_947476015.1). Classification (GTDB taxonomy): domain Bacteria; phylum Pseudomonadota; class Gammaproteobacteria; order Burkholderiales; family Burkholderiaceae_C; genus Limnohabitans_A. Next base: position 1,687 of record CANJOS010000086.1, read on the forward strand.
AGCAACAACTCGGCCTGAAGCGTCAAAAGTTTCCAGCGCTGAATCAGAGACATCGCCAATAGCGACGATGCGGCCATCTTTAATGCCCAAGTCTGCTAGACGACGTGGGCTTCCAGTTCCATCAATTAGAGTTCCGCCAACAATTTTCAAATCCAATGTAGGCATCCCTTATTCAACCTTCACGCCAGTGAAATCAATCATACGACGCCAGTATTCGAGATCGCCACGCTGCCGCTCACCCAAAACCTCTGGGGTACTTCCAATTGGATCAAAGCCCAGAGACTTCCATCGTTCCAAGGAGTCGGGATGGCGCAGCGCTTTGTTGATTTCGGCTGACAGCCGCTCGGTGATGGCACGAGGAGTTTTGGCCGGCGCGAAAACGCCGTACCAACCTTCAATGACGAAATCCTTGAACCCTGCCTCGACCATGGTGGGCAGGTCAGGTGCAGCCGGCGAGCGTTTGGCACAAGTCTGCGCCAACGCCCGTACCTTGCCCGAACGAGCAAGGGGCAAGGAAGACGGCAGATTGTCAAACATGAAAGTCAGGCGGCCGCCGAGCAAATCGGGGATGGCTGCACCACTGCCTTTGTAAGGCACGTGGATGGCTTTGACTTTGCTACTCCTTAGCAGCAACTCTGCCGCAACATGCTGAGAACTCCCTGCAGCTGCAGTGCCGTAAGAGGCCGCACCATCCTGGCGCGCAATGAATTCAACAAGTTCGCGCGGTGTGGTAGCCGACACGCCAGGGGGAACAATCAGCGCCAAACAAGAGGAACCTACTAATGTTAAGGGCTGAAAGTCACGAATCGGATCGAAAGCCATGTTTGGAAAAAACACCAAGTTCGAAGCGTGTGTGCTCTGCGTTCCAAAGACAATGGTGTAGCCATCAGGCGCTGCGCGTGCCACCAACTCAGAGCCGATAGCACCCGACGCGCCAGCGCGGTTATCGACTGTAACCGCCTGCCCCAGTGACTCAGCCAGACGCAATGAAAGCACCCGAGAAATAGCATCTGTGGGTCCCCCAGGGGCAAAGGGTACCACCCACTTGATTGGGCGATTGGGCCACTCAGCCTGAGCTAGAGCGTTAAACGCCGAAATCGTTAACCCTAAGGCAACTAGAAATTTATGGATAGGCAAGAACATTTCTAAATCCTCTGACCAAGGTCACTAATGGGGCAACTAAAAAACTGATGGAAATTTAAGCTTTTAACCCTGCCAATAAGTATATTGCGTATTTTGTTTTTTAGTATATTTAAAAATGCTAGCGCCGTCCCAATTTAGCAGGCCAAGTTAACTAGGCTGTGTCTGGAAAACCTTGATGCTCAAGATAGCTGCTGGCGACATCAACTAGGTATTGCTTGCCTACATCGTGCGAGCCCGTCATAAACATGGGGCCTTATAAATACATGTCCACCTTCACATGACCCGAATTAACAGGATGTGAAGGGTGCTTTTCACCCAATTGCTTGATTGCTTGAACATCCGTTGGTAGAGTTTGAAGCTGACCGCCATGGTTCTGTAACTCCTTAGCGAAGTGCTTGGCGGCGTTTAAGTGACTGCTTTGCAAAGCAGCGCCTATCTTGCTGAGATAGGGGTCAACCGACACAGAAGGATCGAAATTAACGAGTGCAATGAACGCTTGTCGTGCAGAGTCCAAATCACCTGACTCTATACTTTGCAGCAACACTTCCAGCTTTTGCTTGCGACGATTTTGCCTGTCACCTTGTGGCGAATGATTACCACGCCACTGGCGAGAATCGCCGTTAACGCGGAAAGAAATTGAAGTGTCCATGGTGTGAACTCCTTTCGATTATTAAACTGCTTTGTCTAGACCTCTTCGTATGTGTCAGGATGTCAAATTCAAATAAGTGATTGGCTGTTTTGTTAGACCAGATGCAATCAATGCTCAATAAAAATTGAATGTCAAAAAATCAGCCAATCACAAACAGATAAGCATAAACAATGCCAACTGAAAAGCGGCAAGTATTCACCGCACTCCCCTGCCCATTGAGCTTGGAGAAAATAATTCAAGGCTGTTGAGATATGATCAATTTTTGTTCATTTGTATTTCAAAATTGATCTTTCCTACCGATCTAGCCGCCTTCCTTGAATTGTTGCGACTGCATGGTGATGCGGCCTACGGACTGATCTTCGCATTCGCTGCCTCGCACAGCCTGCTGCTCACGCTTTTTGCCGGGTATGCCTCAAGTTCTGGTGCTCTTGACCTTGGCACTCTCATTGCAGTTGTCTGGGCAGGAAGTTTTCTGGGCGATGCAATACGCTTCTTAATCGGACGTTGTTTTGGTAACAAATGGCTTTCGCCTTTTCCACGGCTTTACCGCACCAGCCAGATCGTGTTGCGTTTGGTGGATCACTACTATGTTTGGCTGATTCTGTTTCATCGGTATCCCCATGGTATTCGCGGTGTCGCCGGTTTTGCTTACGGAATGTCAAGACTACCCTGGCCTACTTTCCTGGCTTTTAATTTTGTAGCAGCTGGGCTTTGGTCTGGTGTAGTTCTCTCGGCTGGCCACGCATTTGGTCAAATCTCGGAGAAGCTAATGAGCGATGCTTTCTCTGGTCTTGGCGTGGTCATGCTGGTTGTTTTCCTCTTACTGTCCTGGATCTTAAGCAAGAAACTCGAGCGAGTGGCTGAGCAAAGTTGAGCATCCGGTGGCATCATGCAAGGCGCCGAAAAAAGCCCAGCTTGGAAGGGCTTTCGAGAAGGTTACGAATTGGCCAAGAAAATAGATTTTGAGAAAAACAAAATTGTGTGGCTAGAGAGCCCGCCAATGCCAACAACACTTAGGCCATTGCAGCCGACTTAGCGTTTGATTGGCTAGCCCTCGCCCTTCATGGCCACACAAGTTCAGCAGCTGACAATCAAGCGTGACTTTTGGGCTTCACCGATGTGGCCCACTGCGGCTGCATCATTGAAACCGTGACGCTTAAAAACAGCCAGTACCTCAGGCACTGTTTCAGGCAAACAACTGACCAACAAGCCGCCACTTGTTTGAGGATCAGACAAAAGCGTTTGGCATTCAGTGGGCAATCCGCTGTCAAGGCTAATTTCTGGACCGTAGCCTTCCCAGTTACGACCGGAGGCACCTGTGACATTGCCATCTTTGATCAAAGCCGACACCTTGGGCAATAAAGGCACATCGGCCCACTTGATGTGTGCCGTTAATTGAGCACCTCGCGCCATTTCGAGAGCATGGCCCGCTAAACCAAAACCAGTGACGTCTGTCAAAGCGTGCACGCCAGACAACTCCGCCAACTCGGGGCCTGCGGTATTGAGCTTGGTGGCGTTGGCAATCATGGACTCATAACCTGCTGCATCGAGAACTTCTTTTTTGAGTGCCGCCGATAAAATGCCAACACCAATAGGCTTGCCCAGAACCAGCACATCGCCAACGCGCGCGCCGTCGTTTCGTTTGACACGGTCTGGATGGATTAAACCCAGTACAACCAGCCCATAAATAGGTTCAACTGAATCGATGGTATGTCCGCCAGCAATGGGGATGCCGGCTGTGTTGCATACCGATGCACCGCCTGCCAGAATTTTGCCGATGGTGTCTTTTGACAGCACATTGATTGGCATGCCGACCAAAGCCAAAGCCAATATGGGTTTACCGCCCATGGCATAGACATCACTGATGGCATTGGTGGCCGCAATGCGCCCAAACTCAAAAGGATCGTCAACGATGGGCATGAAGAAATCGGTGGTTGCAATCAAAGCTTGGTGATCGCTCAACTTGTAAACCGCTGCATCATCGGCTGTAGCGATGCCCACCATCAACTCTTTGGGAATGGGCATTTGCAAAGTGCCTTTAAGGATTTCGGACAAAACCGCAGGGGCAATTTTGCAACCACAGCCCCCACCATGCGAGAGAGAGGTCAAACGGGGTTCAGAGGGGTTCATGGTGTTTCCTTAATGCAAAAAGGTGGGCTCGCTTGAAGCGCTAAGCTTTCAAGCCAAATGGTGCGCAGACATGACGCTTTGAACGATTGTAAGCAAGCCTTTTTGTTCGTGCTCAGCCGAAAACAAAGGCGCTCTAAGTGCGCACTGCTTTTTTAACAGTTGTTCAAATTCAGTGTCATACCGAAAACGAAGCAGCATATCAGCAAGCGCTTTTGCATCACCCACTGGAAACAGGCCTGCATAGTCTTCGCCAAGCATGCCCATGTTGCCTGGTATGCGCGATGCGATGACGGGCACACCACTGCAAACAGCCTCCATGATCACGTGGGCACCACCCTCCATGACGCTGGTGTGAACTAACACGTGGGAGCGCTGAATTTGACGACGCGTCTCTGAATAAGTTAAAACACCGTTGAATTGATATTGGGGGTAAAGCGCTGCTGTTTGATGCGCCATGCTTGCAAGTACCTGATCATGCTCTGCACCAATATGCTGTAGATAAATATCGCGCTGCTGCGCAAGCAGGGCTGCTGCTTCAAAGAAGGTACGCGGAGATTTTTCCTCGCGCAGATGGCCCACCATCACCACCCGTATGCAGCGCTTTGTTTTCGGCAAGGTGACTCGGGGTGTTGTTGACTGGAGTAGCACCGATGTTTTAGCCTTGAATGGCGCCGGTAATTCATCCAGCCCCATTGACTGCAAAACCACCAAATGTGAAGCAAATTCTAAAGATTGTTGAGCCTGTGAATCATGTTGGATATCACGGTACAAATCAGTGCCCGTTAGTACCACGACTAAATCTTGGGCGCCATGGACGGCGTGCCAAGCAGCAATTGAGGAAAAACTGCGGCGCGCATGCAACGCAATTAGGACATCGTCCGATTGGGCACCATTCCATTCGCTAACCAGTCGCACCCGAAAATGCGCTTTCAACAATTGTCGATAACGTTTGGCAGTCTGCCAATTGCCGTTGTTTGCGCTGGCAAGAGCAGGACTTACAATGACCAATGTAGGCTTAGCGGGTTGAGCGTTAAGCACTTCTGATTTGAGCAACTTTTGGGAAAGTAACTTTGGATGCGGAGCTTAGTTCATATTGAGCTGCTAAGCATATCTAAAAGGACAAAAGCAATCAATGCGTCAAGTAAATATCCTGACATTGTCAAAGGCTCTTCAACAACTTAGAGGCCATACACTCCATTCTTTTGAATGCTACTTGAGTGCCAACAAACTCACCCTTCCCTATCAAAAGGGCTTGAATCCGCCGGTCTGGGAACTGGGCCATGTTGCATGGTTTCAAGAATATTGGATTGCTCGAAATCTGCAACGCTCACACGGCCTAGCCTGTGATCTTTCACAACCGCGCAAAGCGTCGCTTCTAAGTGAAGCTGATACCTGGTTTGACAGCGCCAAGGTAGCTCACTCGGCGCGCTGGGAATTGAAGCATTTAACGTCCCCAATGTGCAGCCAATACGCTGAGGAAAGCTTGGCTCGAACACTGGCACTTTTGCACAATGAAAACGACCACAGCCCCGCGCTGTATTTCTATTGGCTGGTGTTGCAGCATGAGGCCATGCACCTTGAGGCAAGCGCCTACATGGCGCAATCACTCAGAATACCCTTCAAAGCACTCTGGCAGGAAGAGGCTGCCATTGCAGAAAACAACCCATCAATTGCGCTCAACTTGAAGCAGCAAAGTGTTGAATACACAACAGCACGCGTACCCTCACAAAGTTGGAAACTTGGATCAAGAGATTTCTCTTCTAACTCACCGCAAAACGAAACACCGTTTTGTTTTGACAACGAGTTGATTGAAAAAACTTGTTCAATTCAAGACTTTGAAATTTCACTGCACCCTGTTAGTTGGGCGCAATATTTAGATTTTGTCATTTCGGCGGGCTACCGACTCCCAAATTACATTCGACAAACAGGTACTGATTTTGAAACAGAAGCGTTTGGCCGTTGGCTGCCCTTGAACAAGTACGCACCGGCCGTTCACCTTTCGTGGACAGATGCTCAAGCCTACTGTGCCTGGGCCAAATGCCGCTTACCGACAGAAGCCGAGTGGGATTGCGCTGCCAAAACACTCACGGACTTTGAGTGGGGCCATGTTTGGGAATGGACTCAAGACACGTTTGAGCCCTATGAAGGCTTTGTAGCGCACCCCTACACCGAATATTCAGAGCCATGGTTTGGCACGCACAAAGTGTTGAGAGGTGCGTCTCAGTTCACTCACGCTGTATTGCGTGATGTCAATTATCGAAATTTCTTTACACCAGAACGCGATGATATTTATTCAGGCTTCAGAACCTGTGCCCTTTGATTTTTAACTGGCCCAAAACAAAGCGTAGTGCGATTTTTGATCGGTCCAATACCGGGTGTTTGTTAAGCCTGATTGAAGCAACAAAGTGGTAAATTTTTCAATCGACCACTTGTAAGAATTTTCAGTGTGAATGGTTTCGTCTTGTTTGAAATGACGTTGCTGCCCCTGCCACACAACAGTTAAATTTTTCTTGGCTTGCAAGTGCATTTCTATCCGAGACTCTGGCACATTAAATCGTGCACTGTGCTGCCAATCTCGAACATCGAAGTCTGAGCCCAATAAACTGTTGACACGCCTAAGAACGTTCAAATTAAAGGCGGCTGTTACGCCTAAGTCATCTGCGTAAGCGCGCTCAAGCGTGCTTGTGTCTTTGACCAAGTCGATGCCAATGATGAGCCCTGAGCCAGGCTGGCCCATTTTGCAAAGATTGGCAACTCTTTGCAAAAAGTACAAAGCTTCTGTCGGATTGAAGTTCCCCAAGCTAGACCCCAGATACAGCGCAAGCAGCGGATCTAGAGTCAGTTGTTGCTGCAACCTTTCTGGAAACTTGAGTGAATGCGAAAAGTCCATGCCCACGCCGACCACATTGATGTCTGAGTTATTGGCCTGCAAATCTTTCAAATGCTGCGACAGATAGTCAACTGAAATATCTACAGCCACATAAGTTGAGGGCTTGGAGTGCGTGAACAATTGAGCTGCTTTTTGGCAACTGCCAGCGCCAAGTTCAACCCACGTGGCTTGCTTGGGAAAGTGCGCATGAATTTCGCTAGCTTGGTGTGTGAAAATTTCTAGCTCGGAACGTGTTGGGTAATATTCGGGCAACAAGGTAATTGCGTCAAACAAGACCGATCCCATCTCATCGTAGAAGTACTTCGGAGACAGCGTGGCCTGAGGGCAAAGCAAGCCTTCGATCAGCGCTTGAATGTCTGCATCTTTGTTTTCTTTGTAAGTGTCGAAAAACAAGGGCTGTTTTATTGCCATCAAAATCTCATTGAATTTTTTAGATTAACGGTTGAGCCATCGTCTCAGAGAAAAGCTCAGCACATCGACACAAGCCACCATGAGCAGCATGACCGCCAAAATAGTGGCTGTCTTGTTCATTTGAAACAAGCCCATGTGAAAAGACAGCAATTGGCCTAAACCACCCGCCCCCACGACCCCCAATACGGCGGCTGCTCGAATGTTGTTTTCCCAACGGTACAGCATGTAACTCATTAACTGAGGCAAGACCTGCGGCAAGGTGGCGTAAGCAAACACCCGCAGTCGCCCCACGCCTTGGGTGCGCAACGCGTCGCCTGGACCCGAGGGCACATTTTCCATGGCCTCAGCAAACAAACGCCCCAGCACGCCGCCGGTGTGCAGCGCCAACGCAAGCGTACCTGCCATGGGCCCCAGACCAGCAGAGATCAAAAGCAAAGCGGCCCAAACCAGCTCAGGAATGGCGCGCAGCGCATTGAGCAGCCAACGCGTGGGTCTGCGCAGCCAGGCTGGGTCTTGGTGTGACAAGCGACTGGCGGGCACGGCAAGCACCAAGCCAAGCAATGCAGCAATGGCAGTGCCGAGCGCCGACATCGCGAGTGTTTCCCAAGCGGCCCAGACCACTTTGTTTACAAAGATGGGCGACAAATCGGGCGGAAAAAATTCGGCCACAAAACGGCCCATGCTGCGCGCCGCGTCCATCGATGCAAAGGCAGCCCAGTCCAAATTCAACGACACAAAGCTGGCCACCACCAGAACCAGCAAGGCGGCTGTGAACCAACAAGCGCGGCAACGGGCGTCAAACAGGGGCGGCGGCAGTTTCCAAGGCGGGTTGGCCGAATCCTGCGCAACGGCCCGGGTGACAGGCGTTGCGTCTGGTGTCGGTGTAGGCTTCATGCCAAGGCCTTTCGCAGCCAAGCACTTAAGCGATCGGCCAAGGCTACTAGCGCGATGAACACCAGCAACAAAGTGGCCACTTCACCGCCATTGAACATCTTCATCGAGTTGTCCAGTTGCTGACCCAGACCACCCGCACCCACAAAACCAAGAACGACGGAAGATCGGATAGCGCACTCCCACCGATAAACCGTGTAAGAGGCGAGTTCAGCCGCGTGACTGGGTAGCAACGCGTAAACAAAAGCTTGCAGGCGGCCACTGCCATTGCGCATCAGAGTCTGGGCGGCATGGCTTTCACCACTCTCCAAAATCTCAGCGTACACTTTGCCCAGCATGCCGCCATAAGTCAGCGCGATCGCTAGCACGCCCGCCGTGGGTCCCAGTCCCACCACACGGACAAACACCAGTGCCCAAATCAATTCAGGAATGCTGCGCAACACAATCAAAGTGGCTCGCACGCACCATCGCAACACCGCTGGCCAGCGGTCCATGCGACCGGACAAGGCCGAAAGCGACAACACCCGTGTGGCCAGCAAGCTCAAGGGCACTGCAAGCAACAGCGCCAAGGTGACGCCTGCGGTGGCCATGGCCACGGTACGCCACGTTTCGAGCACCAACATTTGCAAAAATTCGGCGTTGTAAACCAAAGGCCAAAAGCTGCGCACAAAATTGGCTGTGACTTTGCGGTTCTCGGGCTCCCAAAGCACCCACAAACGGAATTCGGTGGCCACACACAGTGGCCACAGCAGCACCAGTGCCAAGCAGAGCCACAACATGCGCGAGGCAAAAGCCGGGTCGCGCGCGGGTGCGCTCATGTTGGGGCTCACAGTAGACACATGGGAAGCAGAGGCAGACATGTGCAGGGCGAGTGGCCTGAAGAACCTGCCCGCTTCAGCGGCAATGCATCACCACAGGCGCGGGCGCTGCGGGTGCAACTTCGGGCATGGTCAAAGGCAAGGTCTCGCCACGCAACTCGTGCTCATGCTGGGCGTACAAATGCGCCAGATGCTCGGGGCTAACATGCTCTGCCGGCAAATCGAAAACCACCTGGCCGTCGCGCAGACCAATGATGCGTGGAAAGTGAGCCAGCGCCATGTCCACCTGGTGCAGGGTGGCCACCAGTGTGGTTTTCCTTTCACGTGCCAGGCCCACCAGCGCGACCATGGCCATGCGGGCGCGCATAGGATCGAGCGCGGACAGAGGCTCGTCAATCAACCACAGGCTGGCTGGGGCCAACAGGGCGCGAGCCAGTCCCACACGCTGACGTTCGCCGCCCGACAAGCGGTCGACGCGTTCGAACAATTTGTCGCCCAGGTCAAAGTGCACCAGCGCTGCGTAGGCGGCCGGAATGTCGGCCGGGTAAAACAGCGAGCGCAAACTGGCCAACAAACCCATGGCGGGCAAACGCCCAGCCAGTACCGAGGTGACCACGCGTTGGCGCGGCGGCAGCGG
>CANJOS010000087.1 GCA_947476015.1 Comamonadaceae bacterium
CCTTTGCCCATGGCAGAGGTGGACATGTCGCACTGAATCCACATCAGGCCTCGTCCGTCTACCCACAGACCATCGGGGCAAGAGAACATGTCACCTTTGATGTTGCCCTTTGCTTCTGCGCGAGCCAATGAAGGATCACCTGCCATGATGAAGTGGTTCCATGCAAAAGTGACGGCATTGAAGTCAAGGTCTTCTTTCCAGCGAATGATGTTGCCCTGCGTATTGTTTGAACGGGGATTGGCCGCATCAACACCAGGATATTTATCGCCTCCACGGTTGCTGTTGTTGGTGAGTGTGGCGTAAACCCAGCCCTGTTTGTCAACATCAATCCACTCGGGGCGGTCCATTTTGGTAGCACCCAGTATGTCGCTGGCTTGACGCGATTTGATGAGCACCTCGGCTTGATCAGCAAAGCCATTGGCCGCAGTCAAAGGGCCTTGGCCATGGGTTAAGGCAAGCCACTGGCCCTTACCATCTGCATTGAACTTGGCGACATACAAAGTGCCGTTGTCGAGCAGGGTGGCATTGGCGGCGGCGCCACCTGACTTGATGGTGTCACGGCTGACAAATTTGTAAATGTACTCAAAGCGCGCGTCTTCACCCATGTAAACCACAGCGCGATTGTCTTTGGTGACTGCAACGGTGGCACCTTCGTGCGCGCCACGTCCCATGGCGGTTCGCTTCATGGGTGTGGCATTGGGGTTTTGAGGGTCAATTTCAACGATCCAACCAAAGCGGTTGGGTTCGTTTGGATTTTGCGTGGCATCAAAACGGGCATCATGTTCGTGCCAGCGGTAACCAACACCGCCTTTTCTCAGGCCCCATCGTCTTTCGTGCTCGCTCAGTTTGTCGCCGCCATTGAAGTAAAAAATGAAGTTTTCTTCGGATGTGAGGTAAGTTCCCCAAGGCGTGATGCCGCTGGCACAATTGTTCAGAGTGCCCAAAACCTTGCGGCCTACAGGATCATCGGCTGTCTTCATCATGGTGTGACCTGCGGCAGGACCCCTGATTTCCATCGGCGTGTTGGTGGTAATTCGGCGTGCGTATTTGGAGGGGTTGACCACCTCCCATTTGCCGCCTTTGTCTTGCACTTCAACGATGGACACGCCATGTGCGGCTTGTGACTTGCGCACCTTCTCGGCACTCCAATTGGCCATGCCATCTTTGAATAGCAAACCGTGGTCTACATACTCGTGGTTCATGGCCAGCAAACCGCGCTTAGAGCCTTCAAGTGCATAGTAATGAATGCCATCGTGGTGCATGCCAATTTGTACTTCTTGCTCGGCGGCCGTGTTGCTCGCATCGTCTTTGAATGCGTAATTTTGACCCGCAATGCCCACGGGTTCGCCCCAAGGTGCAATCACGTGGGCCACATAACCCTCTGGCACGGAGACAGTGTCGGCTGTGGAAATAGCCACACTCTTAAAACCTATTTTGGCCGCAGAGCCAAGGCCCAAAGAAGCGCAACCCGTGAGGGCTGCAGCACCGCCAATAGCGCTAAGCGGGGCTAATAAACTGCTTGCCAAGGCACCCAAGCCGCCGCGCAATACTTGACGTCTTGCAGGGTCGGAAACATCGTGAATACTGAGGTTAGAAGAGCGATTGCTGTCTTCCATCAAGGAGAAATCTTTGGACATGTTGCTGTTAACTCGTGAAGTTGAGGGGGGAGGGTGGGCGCAAATGGTGTTTAATTCTTCTTCATTCTGAGTCACTAGTTTGACAAATTTGTGACATGCTCATTGCGCCATCAACTGCCATGGGTCAAGAATTAGACACATGTGTGGATTAGATTTCGGGGAAAAGGTGTTTCACCGATTTGATGTCCTCAAAGATTCCATTACAATGGAATTATGGAACAAAAATTCGTCATTAAAGCCCTGGCAGCGTTGGCTCAAGCCAACCGCCTTCACATTTTTCGCTCATTGGTTGTCAAAGGAAGCGAAGGGTTGACACCTGCACTTCTGGCTGAGGAGATGGGTCTGCCTGCAAATACGCTCTCATTTCATTTGAAAGAGTTGATGCATGCCGATCTGATTTCACAAGAACGCAGCGGTCGAAATTTGATTTATCGAGCGCAGTTCGACCGCATGAACGCTGTCTTGACCTACTTAACCCAAAACTGTTGCCAAGGGGAAGCCTGCGAAGTGAGTCCTGAAGCTGCCTGCAAAACTTGTTAACCCTAAGGAACCCGAAGTGACTGAAGCAAAACCATTTAACGTACTTTTTCTTTGTACCCACAACTCGGCTCGCAGCATTTTGGCTGAAGCATTGCTGAACCATATCGGTCACGGCAAGTTCAAAGCATTCTCTGCAGGCAGTAGCCCTGCAGAAAATCAAACACCCAACCCTTTGGCAATAGCAACATTGCAAAAGGCTGGAATCAGCACCGCAGGCTTGACCAGCAAAAGCTGGGATGTATTTGCCGCACCTGATGCCCCTCACATGGATCTGGTGATCACTGTCTGTGACAACGCAGCGGGTGAAGTTTGTCCATACTGGCCAGGCCAGCCTGCAACAGCGCATTGGGGCTATGCAGATCCTTCGGCAACGGTGGGAACCGATGACCAAAAGTTAGTCGCCGTTGTCCAAACGCTGCATCAAATCAAACACCGACTGGATATTTTTGTGAGTTTGCCAGTTTCAAGTCTTAGCAAGATGGTTTTGGAAAATACTGCAAGAGATCTGGCTAAAAAATGATCCATTGGAGACGATATTTCTCTGAGCTAGTGGGTACAGCGGCGCTGCTGTGTGCCGTGATCGGCTCTGGCATCATGGCAGAGCAATTGGCGGATGGAAACACAGCCTTGGCGCTCCTAGCCAACACGATGGCCACTGTCTTTGCTCTTTATGTATTGATTGAAACTCTTGGGCCCATCAGCGGCGCTCACTTCAATCCAGTGGTCTCTATGATCATGGCATTGCGAAAAGATTTGGCCCATCATCATTTGTTTGGCTATGTGATTGCGCAACTTATAGGTGCTGCACTTGGAGCATGGGCAGCTCATGCGATGTTTGATTTGGAAATAGTGCAATGGTCCACAAAAGTCAGAACGGGTCCAGCGCAGTGGTTGGCTGAAGCTGTTGCCACGGGTGGTTTGTTATTCGTGATCTTGCGATCCCCTGAAGGCAAGGCATCTTCTCTTGTGGCTTGTTACATTGGTGCGGCATATTGGTTTACAGCAAGTACTTCATTTGCCAATCCAGCAGCGGCCTTTGGCCGAATGTTGTCCAACACATTTGCGGGTATTGCACCTTCTGATGTCCCTGCTTTTGTGCTTGCCCAGATCATCGGTGGGGTTCTTGGGTGGATACTGCACGGGCTATTGAAATCTGAAAGCCATCATCGAAGCCGCGACTAAGTGATCACACTGACTTGAAGTGTCAGCCATTTGAGTTTTACATGATAAAAGTTACTGATACATTGCCCAATTTAGACGAAGCCAGCTTCAAGCGACCCCATTTGCCGTGGTCTGCATTGCCGAAGCCGTCAACCCATCCACCAAAAATTTTGATGTTGTATGGTTCATTGCGTGTGCGCTCTTACAGCAAGTTATTGACACTAGAGGCAGCCAGGTTGCTTGAGGCAATGGGCGCTGAGGTCAAGGTGTTTGATCCCTTGCACCTGCCGCAACCCGACGCTGCACCCGACACACATCCCAAGGTGAAAGAGTTGCGCGATTTGGCGGCGTGGTCTGAAGGGATGGTTTGGTGTTCGCCAGAGCGCCATGGTGCGATGACAGGTATTTTGAAAAGTCAGATTGATTGGATTCCATTGTCGGTTGGAGCTGTTCGACCCACACAAGGTAAAACGCTGGCTGTGATGGAGGTGAGCGGAGGATCTCAGTCCTTCAATGCCGTGAATCAGATGCGAATTCTGGGGCGGTGGATGCGGATGTTGACAATTCCAAATCAAAGTTCTGTTGCCAAAGCATTCCTAGAGTTTGAGGAAGATGGTCGAATGAAGCCATCCGCTTATTACGACAGGGTGGTAGACGTGATGGAGGAGTTGCTGAAGTTCACGCTACTGACCCGCGATATCACGCCGTTTTTGGTTGATCGCTACAGTGAACGAAAAGAATTGGCTGATGCGATTTAGAGCAATCCACCACGGTTTTAAATTGATTTGTAAGAAATCAGTTTGAATTTTTCAACATGGCTTGTAGATCGATGCCTTCGTGTTTGGCCACCATTTCAAGTGCAGATTCAAAGAGCGCCCTGGCAGACCCAGATACTGTGCTGAGGTAAGAGTGGAGGTGGGCATCTTCTGTTGACTTGTTCAAGCATTCTCGACTGTACTGTTCAAAGCTGGCAAGTAACGTAATGATTTCTGCAACGTGTTTCGGACATTCGCACAGTACATTTGTAGATATTCCCGCAACTCGCATCAGTTCAATATCGTCGTACTTACGAGCTGGAATGAGTGTTCCAGAAGTCAAGCGAGCTGCGCTGGATTCAGTATCCACAACACGCAGTGAATCGATCAGGTCGGCCAAGTCCGAATCGCTGATAGGTTCCCTGCGAACAATCATTCCACTGCGTTTCATAGATTCAATGATTGGCTCTTGGCCAAAATTGTACAGAACGATGACCTGCAAAGCTTCGCTGATGTCAGCTAAGCGATGAATGTCGACCTGAACACCAGCGTCTAAAGAGTTTGTGTGGACGATCAAAATTTGAGATTCTTTTTGAAACTTAGCCAACAAAGCTTGGGTCAAGTTGCTAAAGATGTCTGTAATGCGAATGGCTTGATTGTTAAAACTCAAGGTGAATTTTTTAGACTCAATTCGGGCAGCAAGGGCGAGGCCAATCACTGCCACAGACACTGACTGACCCTGTAAATCTGTCCTTGCTTTTCTTTGGTTGGTCTCTTGATGTTGTTGTAACAAATTGTTGAGATCTGTTGTGCTCAGTTTGGCGATGTTGCTGATGCCGTGACCTTGTTCTGTCAGTCTTTTAAGCAATGTTGCCTTTAAAACATCATCGTCTGTGAATAACCGGTGCTTACTTTCTGTTTTGTACGGCAGAAAGGTTTCGTAGCGCATCTCCCAGACTCGAAGCGTAGGCGTTGGAACGCCACTGAGACTAGACACTGCCCCAATCTTGTGTAAACCGCCTGTGGGTTGAGTATTTTTTGTCATTTTTTCTATTTTGAATTGATTTTGAGTAGTTTATACGAAATATTTTAATATTTTGAATAGTTTAAATGCAATTGAGTGATAGATTTGCACTCATTGAAAAGGAAACATGATGATTAACAAGCGCGCTTCCCTTGGTTTACACGTCATCACACACATCGCTAGGACCCCTAGTCACAGAACCATCACAGCTGATGCGCTTGCATCTTTGACGGATGTTTCTTTGTCCTACATAGAAGGCATCTTGAAAGATGCCAGAGAGCAAGGCTTGATTCGTGCCACCCGGGGGCCGGGTGGGGGCTATCAGCTGAGTGTTCCTTTGAACGAGTTATCCGTTTGGGATGTTGTTTTGTGTTTTAACCCTGCCAATGAAGTTCTCAGAAATAGTCATTCTTCTAACGAGTCAAGCTGCACGTACTTGATTGCGCAAAAGGCTTGTCAATTGGAAAAAGAGTTCCTTCAGGCTTATCCTTTTGCGGAATTGGTACCCAAAAATTCTGAGTCTCCTGCTTCAAAGCCAACAAAGTCTTTGGCAATGAACTTCAAGCCCTTACCTCAAAGGGTGAGACCTGTTGCACCCAATTCTATTTTCGACCTGTCGAATTTTCTAAATTTACAAGCGGCTTAGGATTGATATGAAAGTGTCCTACGTGTTGTGGAACAAAAGCGGTGTTGAAAGTGAAATTCCCATGGGACAAGCGTGGAAATGGATCCTCCATATTGAAGATGAAATTGAAATTCATTTGATCTTTGAAAACTTGAAGAAAAAAATTGCAGACAACAAACTTACCCTTTTAAATTTACAAATTGATCAGCAATGCTGCTCAGATGAATTTTTAAACCGAGCTTGTGCAGCATACAAAGACCCTGTTATTTACGATGAGTTCATGCCTGTTGCAAGGATAATTTCTACACACACTGAAACTGATTCAAGAGAATCTAGATCCGTGATGGAGCGAATGAATTGATGTTGAATTTACAAAAAAATCTCGATCGGTTGAATAAAAATGTACAAAGTCGCCATTTTTTCCAGTGACGACCAATTTGCTCAGAAGATTTCACGATCAATCAATTTTTTGGATTGCAACATATTTAGGTTTCCGATAATTCTCTCAAATTATCGAGCGGAATTTTTGCAAAATTTTGATCTGATATTTGTTCATAAAAAAGAAATTTCATTGGAAGTCAATGGTTTCTTTTTTGAAAAAAACTCAAGCCATCTAGCGCCTGCCTGTGCTGTGGCTTTTTTCCCAGACAGTCAATCCCAACTTGCAGGGCCACTTTTAGACATGGGATTTGACAGGTGCTTGAATGAATCGTTTGATGAGGCGCATCTTGCTGCGCTGGTCAGGGCTTTGCTAAGAAGAGGTCTTGGCTTATGTTCAACCGTCAGTTTTTATGGTGATCTTGAGTTCAATCACTCGACCAAACTCTCTTTGTTAAAAAGCACAGCTTTGCAACTGCCCTTGCGAGAGGCTCAAATTCTAGGTCTTTTACTCCGTAAAGTAGGGAAAATAGTCCCTACGGAAGAATTTTTAGCCGAAATCGATCCTCTTTCAACTCGCATGAACAAGTCAACAATTCATGCCTACATTCACAGATTGCGAAACAGAATTTCTTCAAGTATTCTGCCTATTCGAAATATCAAAAGAAATGGCTATTTCTTGAACAAACATATTCAAAATGTTCATTTAAAAGAAGTGAATACAGTTTTTGGAAATTTATACCGATGATCACCTTGCTTCAACTTCGACAGGGCCCCCAAGAGACTTGCTTTGGGAGGTATATCCATGCCGATTTAAGGCCCTTGCAGGCGAGACAAATTTCTGAGCGTATCTGGTTTTTTGCAGGGAAAAAATGCTGATAAAAAAGCCCGTTGGTAAATTCCAACGGGCTTTTGGTAGATAAAAAGAAATTACTTCTTCTTTTCACATTCTTTTGCTTTTTCATTTTCTTTTTTGGAGCAATCAACTTTTTTCTCATCTTTTTTGTCGTCCATCTTGCCGCCACCATGGCTGCCGGCAAAAGATGCAGTTGAGACCAACATAAAAGCTGATACGAGTGCAGTTACTAATAATTTCATGTCAATTTTTTCAAAATGATTTAAGTTGTAAAACATGGTTACCGGTCTTCACAAACTGATAACATTTTGTATATTAGCTGAAAAAATAAAGGACCTAATTTTAGTATGGACATGCGTTTTCTTCCCAACGAAAAAGCCAGAGGCTGACCATGTCTCAATTTTTGAAGGTCTGCATTGCCTTTGGCTGTTTAGGTGGAATTTGCTGGCCATCTCAATCACAAGTTAGATTTTCACCTCACGAGAGTTCCATCGTCTTGACTGCTTCGGCTCATGACAAGGGCGCCCAAAATAGCAAATTCGCTGACTTGACAAAGGCTTGGCGTTCTCAACCCCAAGATTTAAGCGTCTCTTTGGCATACGCAAGAGAAGTCTTTCAAATCGGACTCACTGAGGGCGATCTGCGCTGGTTTGGCGCCTCAAAAGCCGCCATGTTGCCATGGTGGAAAAATGATGATTTACCCGCCGATGCTTTTTTTATGCGGGGGCTGGTCAAGCAAGGATTTCATGACTTCACAGGTGGCTTGAGTGACATCAACAAAGCCATCGCACGAAACCCGAACAAAGCAGAGTTTTGGTCTTGGCGATTTGCAATGCATTTATTGAAGAGCGATTTAGTTGCTGCACTGCAAGACTGCGAAAGTATTGATCGGCTTTTCGGTCAGGACGAGTCAAAAGTCTATCGTGCAATTTTGCGTTATCGAACTGGCGATCCACAAACTGCAATTGGCCTATTCAAAACCTTGGTCAACTCGCCAAATTTTCAAAGTCCATCGTCTAAGGAATGGCTTGCCCTTCACCTAGGGGAGGCTTACAGGGTGGCAGGCCAGCCAGATATGGCCATTGCCATATGGAAAAAGCAATTAAAAGTCACGCCGAAGTCTCACTTCATCAAACTTTCTCTCGCAGAACTTTGGGTTCAAGAGGGAAAATACCTTGAAGTCAAACAAATGTCAGATTCTGTTGCTCCTACGGATGCACTGTTGGTGCAATTGATTTTGGCGAACAAAGGACTTAAAGACCCAGCTGAAAAAAATCTTGCATCTCTTTTCGAATCTAGGTTGAATTCACAGGCATTGCGTCTAGAGTCAATGATCGAAAGGCCGCAATTGATTTACTTCATTGACTATGCCAAGGACCCAGCCACTGGTTTGAGTTTGTCAATCGAAAACTGGAAAATTCAGCAAGAACCCCGTGATGCCGTACTTTTCCTCAAGGCTGCATTGACACTGAACCAACCGCAAGCCGCGCAACCTGTCCAAGCATGGCTTGAAAAGACGAATTACTCAGACCCACAAATCAAGGTCTTGCTGGAGAGCTTGAAAACACAAGTTCAATCCATTCAGTCTGCCAAGTAGCGAATTAAACAATGATTTCAAATATTCGCCAGACTTGCGCCAATTTTTGGGCATGCATACTCATTCTCATCACCATCACATGTGGCAATGCGCAGGCACATTCCAGCAGCAACAGTTACATCACTTTGAGCACTGACAACAAAGCCATTGTGTTGCGTGCCGATATCAATTTGCGCGATGTTGATCTTGTCTTTGATCTTGATCAAAACAACGATGGCAAGGTCACCTGGGGTGAAACGCTGGCTAAAACAGCTGAAATCAAAGTTTGGCTGGAAAAAGGAATTCAATTAAGTACAGCAAGTCAAAAATGCAAGTTGGAGGCTATGAACATCAAGGCCAGTGACCACGCTGATGGCATCTACCTCAGTGTTGAATGGTCTATTGCTTGCTTAGGTGCAGTTGAAAGCTGGCAATCAGCATTGGTCCTGCGTTACGACTTGATGTTTGATCAAGATAATTTGCATCGTGCGCTCGTCAAAATCGATTTGCCTGATTTTCAAAACAGCGCCATGCTGAGTCCTGACCGACCAGAAGTTAATCTCTCCAAAGCCAACGGTTCAATTGCCCAAGTTTTTTCGCGGTATGTGCTTGAAGGTGTTTGGCACATATGGATAGGGGTCGACCACATTCTTTTTCTATTGAGTCTTTTGATCTTGGCTTTTTTAGAGCCAACCCGAAGCAGTGTGATTCAATGGCCAGCGGTTAAAAAGGCAAAGACTGCCGTTCTTGATGTTTTGGCTGTGGTTACTGCATTCACCTTGGCGCATTCAATCACTTTGGGATTGACCATCTTTAAATTGATTGAGCCTTCAGCAGACTTTATTGAGCCCGCTATTGCACTTTCTGTGGTTGCGGCAGCTTTAAACAATTTACTTGGATGGGCCGCACTGCGCCGTTGGCAGCTGGCTTTTGTCTTTGGCTTGGTGCATGGTTTTGGTTTTGCAAACGTATTGGTCGATCTCGGTTTGCCTTCAGACCAACTTGCCGTTGCATTAGGCGGTTTTAATTTGGGCGTTGAACTAGGTCAAATTGCAATCGTCTTGGTTTTTTTGCCATTCGCATGGCGTCTGAGACATACAATTTTTTATCGATGGGTGGTGGTGCTCTGTGGTTCCTTGGCGATTGCAGTTTTAGGCATCATTTGGACATTGCAGCGCACAGGAATTTTGAATTGGTAGCCAACTTGATGAAGTACTTAAATATTTGGTTATAGTAGGCTTAAATAATGACGAGATTTCAAATATGACGATTTTCACTTTTTCAAAAAAATTAGTTTTACCTTGTGTGTACGCTTGCGTGCTGGCTCTTTCTGCCATGACACAAGCACAGGCTCAAATCACGCTGAGGGTGACGACCATCCCTGAGGAAGCGGCCACCGAGCAGGTTCGTAAGTTCACACCGCTTGCAACTTATTTGGAAAAGCAGCTGGACATGAAGGTGCAGTTCACACCCGTCACCGACTACCCGGCTGCGGTCGAGTCCTTGGTTAACAAAAAGGTCGACTTGGTGTGGTTTGGGGGTTTCACCTACGTTCAAGCCAAGCTTCGTTCAGGGGGGAAGATTGTCCCCTTGGCGCAGCGCGAAGAAGATACCAAATTTCAGTCGGTATTCATCGCCAAGACCGACTCGGGTATCAAATCGCTGAATGACATGAAGGGCAAGCAAGTCTCATTTGGTTCGCAAAGCAGCACTTCTGGCCACGCAATGCCCCGAGGTGTCCTTGTGCAAGCAGGAATCAATCCTGAAAAAGACTTCAAACGCATCGCCTACAGCGGCGCGCACGATGCTACGATTGCTTCGGTTGTCAGTGGCAAGGTCGATGCAGCCGCGCTTGACATCACTGTTTGGAAAAAGTTTGTGACAGAGAACAAGGTCGATACGAAGGCAGTCGATGTTTTTTTTACAACGCCACCATTCTTTAATTACAACTGGTCAGTTCATGCCGACATGCCGGTTGCGCTGCAAGAAAAGATCAAAGCGGCGCTGCTTGCCCTGAACCCGGCTAACCCCGAACACGCTGAAATTTTGCGACTGAATCGCGCAACGCGCTATATCGAAACCAAGCCTGAGAACTACAAGGAACTTGAGGCAGCAGCTCGAAATTTGGGGCTGCTCTGATAAGGCGGCGCGCACAGGTTTGAACATCGAGCTTTTAGACCTGGATGCCCGGCATCCGGCTGCCTTACCCGGCGTTGCAGCGGCTTTGCGTGCCCTAAGCCTGCGGGTGAGTGATGGCGAGCAGGTGGCCATCATTGGTCCATCTGGCGCGGGCAAGACCACCTTGTTGCAGGTTCTGGCCTGCGCTCATCCGCCAACTCAAGGCCAGCTGCAACTGGCCGGCGTGAACCCTTGGACTCTGCCCGCACCGGCCTTGCGTCGCATGCGTGGCCAGTTGTTTCTGGCCCCACAGGTGTCGCCGCTGCCGCCGCGCCAACGCGTGGTCACCTCGGTACTGGCTGGGCGTTTGCCCGCCATGGGTTTGTTGGCCAGTTTGCGCTCGCTGTTTTACCCGGCCGACATTCCGGCCGCCTACGCAGCGCTGGTGCACTTTGACCTGGGCGACAA
>CANJOS010000088.1 GCA_947476015.1 Comamonadaceae bacterium
AAAAGACCATGTCAATGTACATTTGCTTGCAATGAAGCTTTCGTCAACTTGTAGTGCGCATGAAACTTCTGGGTACCATCATTGAAGTTCACAGCTGAGTGAGGATGGGGTGGGTGGGTGACGATTTCTGGTACCCCAGCATGAGGAACCCAGTCACCCCATCCTCACACAGCGAGCTCAGAAAAAAACCGATTTACTTCGACTGACTCAAAGCATTGCCCACCAATTTGGACGTGATGTCCACAATTTGGATCATGCGCTCGTAGGGCATGCGGGTGGGGCCAATGACGCCTAGAGTGCCCACAATATGGCCATCTACCTCATAGGGCGCACTGACGATTGACAGCTCTTGCATGGGCACAAACTGGCTTTCGCCGCCGATGAAGATGCGCACCCCTTCTGCCTGACTGGACACATCGAGCAAGCGCATCAGCTGCGTTTTTTGCTCAAACAAATCGAAGGCCTGGCGCAGGTTGCCCATGTCACTCGAAAAATCACTGACCGACAGCAGATTGCGTTCTCCCGAAATGACCACATCGCCCTCGTCTTCGTTCAAAGCTTCAGAGCTCATTTGCACCGCGGCCTGCATGAGGCTGGCAATTTCGGATTGCAAGTTAACCAACTCTTGCTTGACCCGCATGCGCACCTGCTCAATGGCCATGCCTGCATAGTGAGCATTCAAATAATTGGAAGCTTCAATGAGCTGACTTTGCGAGTAGTCGGCCTCGGTAAAGATGACTCGGTTTTGCACGTCTCCCTCGGGCGACACAATGATCAACAACACTCTTTTTTCTGACAAGCGCAAAAATTCAATGTGCCGAAACACCGATGCCCGCTTGGGCGCCATGACCACGCCCACATAGTGAGACAAGCTGGACAACATGTTGGCGGCGTTGGCAATGACTTTTTGGGGCTGATCGGGCGCAAGCTTGTGGGAATGCAAGTCGTTCCTCTGAACCGTGAGCATGGTGTCCACGAATAAGCGATAACCCCTATTCGTGGGGATCCTGCCAGCCGATGTATGCGGGCTGGCAATCAGGCCCAACTCTTCGAGGTCGGACATGACATTCCGAATGGTGGCAGGGGACAATTCAAGCCCAGAAGCCTTGGAAAGCGTGCGCGAACCCACCGGCTGACCATCCGCAATGTAGCGTTCAACCAGCGCTTTGAGTAATAACTTGGCACGTTCATCTAGCATTGACACATTTTAATGATGTAATTTGAGAATGAAATCAAAATTTCGTCACATCGCGTTGTTTGGCAAGTACCACACCACAGTTTCTGGCGCCGCCTTGGAGAGCTCGCGCCGGGTTTTGGACGATGTTGCCCAATTCGTCAGCCGCATGGGCGCCGAGGTCGTACTCGAAGAGGGCACCTCTGAACACTTGGGCCTGAGCCTTTACCCCACCCTCAAAATGGCCGAAATTGGCAAGCAGTGCGATTTGGGCTTGGTGGTGGGCGGCGATGGCACCATGTTGGGCATTGGCCGGCAAGTAGCCCCCTACGGCCTGCCCCTGATTGGCATTAACCAAGGGCGCCTGGGCTTCATCACCGACATCCCCATTGAAGCCTACGCGCAAACTTTAAAGCCCATGCTCTTGGGCAATTTTGAAGAAGAACAGCGCAGCATGTTGCTCGCCAAAGTTTGGCGCGACAAGCATTGCGTGTTCAACGCATTTGCCATGAACGACGTGGTCGTTAACCGCGGCGCTACTTCGGGCATGGTGGAATTGCGCATTGAAGTCGATGGTCGGTTTGTGGCCAGTCAGCGTGCAGACGGCTTGATCATTGCCACCCCCACAGGCTCTACCGCTTATTCATTGTCCGCGGGCGGGCCCTTGATGCACCCCAACTTAGGGGGCTTGGTTCTGGCGCCGATTGCGCCGCACACCCTGTCTAACCGGCCTATTGTGTTGCCGGACACCTCCAAAATTAGCATTGAAATTGTGTCTGGCCGAGACGCCAGCGCCAACTTTGACATGCAGTCATTGGCCAGCCTCATGATTGGCGATCAGATTACCGTAGAGCAGTCTGCACACAAAGTGCGTTTTTTACACCCCCAAGGTTGGAACTACTTTGACACGCTGCGTAAAAAAATGCATTGGAATGAAGGAGGCGTCTAAGCCATGGCTTTGCGGCACATCAGTCTTCGCGATTTCGTCATCGTTCGCGAACTCGACTTAAACCTCTCTCAAGGCTTCAGTGTGCTCACTGGCGAAACGGGCGCCGGCAAATCCATCTTAATCGACGCTCTGCAATTGGCTTTGGGTGAGCGCGCCGACTCAAGCGTGGTGCGTGAAGGCGCCACTCGCTGCGAAGTTTCAGTCGAATTTGATTGCCCTTCTCAAGCGCATGCCGTGCTAGAAGAAGCCGGCTTTGAAGTTTCAGAAACTCTGCTTTTAAGACGCAGTGTGGACACCCAAGGCAAAAGTCGCGCTTGGGTCAATGGCAGCCAAGCCACGGCCACCCAATTGCGCGCCTTGGGTGAAATGCTGTTAGACATTCATGGTCAACACGCATGGCAAAGTCTCACTCGGCCCGATGCGGTTCGTGGCTTGCTCGATGCTTATGCAGGCCTGAACACCAATGCTTTGAAAACTGCCTGGCAAACATGGCGCCAAGCGCAACACGCTGTTCTGCAAGCGCGAAGCGCGCAAGACTCCCTTGGCCGCGAGCAAGAACGCTTGGCATGGCAAATTGGCGAGCTAGATAAGCTAGCACCCGCCCTGGACGAGTGGGAGAATTTGAACGCGCAGCACACCCGACTGTCTCATGCGCAAGCACTGATCGATGCAGGCCAAATGGCCATTGCCTCATTGGATGGCGATGAATCATCGCGCCTGGGCAACGCCACGGGCGCCTTGGGTTTGCTGGCTCAAGCCATCGGCCAACTGCAAGATCAAGCACACGTTGAGCTAGAGTTTCAAAGCATTGCTGAAGTGCTTCAATCAAGCATGGCGCAAGTCGAAGACGCTGCGCACTCCTTGCAGTCCTATGTACGTAAAACCGATCTCGATCCCGAGCGCTTGAACGAGCTGGATCAGCGCATGTCCATGTGGTTATCACTTGCCCGCAGATACAAGCGCCCGCCTGAAGAACTGGCGGCCTTGTTGGCCGGCTGGAAACAAGAACTTAACGCGCTTGAAGCGGCCAGCGATTTAGAAGGCCTTGAGGCAGCAGAAAAATCAAGCGCACAGGCCTATCAAACCGAAGCCAAAAAACTCTCGCAACAGCGCAAAAAAGCAGCCCCAAAATTGGCGCAAGCAGTCACGCAAGCCATGCAGAACTTGGGCATGCAAGGCGGCCGTTTTGAAGTAGTTTTGATCAATCTAGAGCAAGCCGCGCAACATGGCGTAGAAGACATTCAATTTTTAGTGGCAGGCCACCCAGGTAGCACGCCACGGCCCGTAGGCAAAGTTGCTTCAGGCGGTGAACTCTCGCGAATTGCCCTGGCGATTGCAGTCACAACCAGTGAATTGGGTGAAGCCGGGACCCTGATTTTTGACGAAGTCGATTCCGGCGTAGGGGGTGCTGTTGCAGAAACCGTCGGTCGACTGATGAAGCAACTGGGCGTTCACCGCCAAGTGATGGCTGTCACGCATTTGCCTCAAGTTGCTTCTTGCGCAGACCACCATTTGCTGGTGAGCAAGGCCAGCAGCAAAGAGGGCGTGAGCAGCAGCGTCACACCGATTTCCGGTGAGCAACGCGTGACTGAAATTGCGCGCATGTTGGGCGGCGAAAAATTGTCGGCCACCACCATGGCTCACGCGCGCGAAATGCTCACCAAATAAATTTCTGAAGTTCGGCCCTATGGAAATCGTCTTAATCACTGGCATGTCGGGTTCTGGGAAGTCTGTGGCTTTGCACGCCTTAGAAGATGCTGGTTTTTATTGTGTCGACAACCTGCCCCCCGAGTTGCTCATTCCTTTTGCAGAATTAGAGCGCGACCAACAAGAAAAACGGGTGGCCATTGCCATCGATGTGCGCAGCGCCAATTCGCTGCCCCTGATGCCTAATCAACTGAGCGCGCTGCGTGGCATGGGCTTCAAGGTCACTCCCATTTACCTTGACGCCGCCTCCGATACTTTGCTCAGGCGCTATTCAGAAACCCGTCGTCGCCATCCTTTGTCTGGCAGAAATGCTGCAGAGGGCGAGCGTGCACTTGCGGAATCAATTGAATACGAACGCGAGTTGCTCTCGCGTTTGCGCGAAGACGCCCACGTGATCGACACCAGTTTGTTGCGTGCCGCGCAGCTTCAAAGTTATGTGAAATCGTTGGTTAGCTCTCCCGCCGCCCAACTCACTTTGGTGTTTGAATCATTTGCCTTCAAGCGCGGCATCCCCTTGGATGCCGATTACGTCTTTGATGTGCGCATGCTGCCCAATCCACACTACGAGACAGCCCTGCGACCCCTTTCGGGCAAGGACGAGCCTGTGCAAAAATTTTTAGCGGCTTACGACGAAGTCAACTTGATGCAAAGTCAAATTGAAAGTTTTTTGAACCAATGGTTGCCGGCTCTAGAAAAAGACCATCGCAACTACATCACGGTGGCCATTGGCTGTACAGGCGGGCAGCATCGCTCGGTGTACTTGGTTGAAAAATTATGCCAAAGCTTTGGCAGCACTTGGCTCACGCTCAAACGTCACAGAGAGCTCGACAGCAAGTGACGAATGGGTGTTGGCAAACCCAATACCGTCCATTCTTTTTCAGCCCACCATCCGCCAGCAGCCAATCCTGAGGGTGCGCGCTTCAAACTGACCTTGACCGTGTGGCAGTGCAAATCTTTGTGCGTTAAGACATGCTTGAACACAGGCAACACCGCCATGCTGGCGGGGGAAGTGAACGACATACGCTGAGCCCCCAAGCTCTTCATCAAGAGCTCTTCAGATTGAAAAACTGGCACGCTGTAAAGACTGGCCCAAATGCCAGTGGCCGGCCGTTTCTCAAGCCACACCTCGCCTTTCGAGTTGTGTGCCAGGAGCAACCACAAAATTTCGCTGCTGCGTTTTATTTTGCGCGTTTTCACAGGGAATTTTTCTGCCGCGCCCTGCGCATGCGCTTTACAAGTCAAGAGAACAGGGCACTGTGAGCATTGAGGTTTGCGGGGCAAGCAGAGAGTGGCACCTAAATCCATGATGGCTTGCGAGTAACGCGGCATCGCGGTTTTCAACTGGTCCACGGGCAATGCCGCTTCAGCCATCTGCCACAAAGTTCTTTCATTTTTGGCAACTGATAAATCGGCGTCAAAGCCCCAGACCCGCGTGAGCACCCGCTTGACATTGCCGTCCATGATTGCCACACGCTCTGAAAAACAAAAAGAAGCCACGGCGGCTGCGGTCGATCGTCCGATGCCCGGCAGCGTCATCAACTCTTGCGCAGTGCGGGGGAACTCACCACCAAATCTTGACATCACTTCTTGCGCGCATTTGTGCAAATTGCGCGCGCGACTGTAGTAGCCCAAGCCACTCCAAAGTCCCATCACCTTGTCTTGTGGGGCATCTGCCAGTGCAGCCACATTGGGGAAATGCTCTAAAAATTTGGCGTAGTAGGCCAAGACGGTACTGACCTGCGTTTGCTGCAACATGATTTCGGACAACCACACTCGGTAAGGGTCCTGTGTGTTTTGCCAAGGCAGATGATGACGGCCATGCACCTTTTGCCATGCCACCATGGTTTCTGCAAAGGACGGGGCAGCGCTTACAACTTTTGGCATACTGGGCAATAAAAAGTAGAGCGCTGACCTTGCACGATGTGTTGAATGGGCTTTTCACAAGACCTGCAGGGCAAGCCTGCTCGGCCATACACCGAGGCCTCTAACTGAAAGTAACCCGTTTGCCCCTCTGCGTTGACGAAATCTTTCAAGCTGCTGCCACCTTGCTCAACGGCACGAGACAATACTTGTCGTATGGCGGCGTGAAGTTTGGCCACCCTGGGCGCACTGATTTTGTGCGCCTTCACGGTAGGCCGAATACCTGAGAAAAACAAGGCCTCGGATGCATAAATATTGCCAACGCCCACGACCACATCGCCCGCCAAAAGCACTTGTTTGATGGGCGCACTGCGCTTTTTAAGTCCTTGCTGAAAGAGCTTCAGTTCAAATCCATCGGTCAAGGGCTCCATGCCTAACTTTCCCAGCAATTTCAAGGCGGGTTCTTGGTCCTCGGCGGCCGACCAAACGGCGGCACCAAACCGCCGTGGGTCATGTAATCGCAAGACCCCCAAGGTGGTGACCAAATCCATGTGATCGTGTTTGCCCGCGGGGGGTTGTGAAACCGCAAAATTCAAACTGCCCGACATCCCTAAATGCAGTAGCAACACGCCACGGTCCATATCGAGCAATAAATATTTGCCTCGCCTTCGCACACGAAGCACCGTTTGTCCCAACAAACTGGCGCTTGCCACCCCCAATGGCCAGCGTAAAGGTTTGCCCATGTGCATCGCCAAAACCCGCGCGCCCGCAATTCGGCTGGCAAAACTTTGCCGGGTCACTTCTACTTCGGGCAATTCAGGCATGTCAACAGCTTCAGGTTCAGGGGTCAATCGACAGGTTGGGCCGTTCTATCGCGGCTCGTGGATTATGATGGCTTCATGAAGTATTGGTTGACAACAATTGCATGCTTATGGGCGACTGCGGGTGTCTGCGCAGAGCCGCCTGTGGAAAACTCCAAGCTCAGTGCGGTTTTGTTTTACCAACTTCTGTTGGGCGAGCTCAATGTGCAGGCTGGCGAGCCCAGCGCTGGGTTTGCCATTATTCTCGATGCGGCTCGAAAAACCAAAGACGAGGCTTTGTTTCAGCGCGCCACAGAACTGGCCCTGCAATCGCGGTCTGGCGAGTCAGCCCTTCAAGCGGCCAAAAGTTGGCAAACTGCACTGCCCGAATCTCAAGAAGCAAACCGCTACATTTTGCAAATTTTACTGGCCCTCAACCGGGTAGAAGAAGCTGGCCGTGTCCTTAAGTCCAGCATTGCTGCCTTGCCACTTCAAGATCAAGCAGCAACCATTGGCGCAATTCCTCGCGTTTTTTCCCGTGTGCAAGACAAAAATTTGGCTGCGAAGGTGGTCGAACAGTCACTTTCATTTGCCATTCAAAACCCTGAAACCGCTGCCACCGCCTGGACCACCATAGGCCGCATGAAGCGAGACGCCGGCGAAATTCAGCCTGCTGCGGAGGCGGCACGTGCTGGCAATGCGGCCAACAAAAATGCGCCCGGCCCCATCATGCTTGCGCTGAGCTTGTTGAGCGTTGTGCCCAATCAAGTACAGCCCCTGATTACGCAATACATGGCAGGCGATGCGGCCCCCGACTTGCGCCTAGGTTACGCCCGCACCCTGATCGATTTGGACCAAATGCAATCAGCCATGTTGCAGTTGTTGCAACTCACCCAACGCAACCCTGAATTTGCACCTGGTTGGTTGTTTTTAGGTTTGCTTCAGAGTGACTTGTCTCAAGTGACAGAAGCGGAATATTCCCTCAAGCACTATCTGAAATTATCTGAAAAAACCTCAGGGTCTGATGCGGCAGGTGGACTTGCCGAAGCCTATTTGGCTCTGTCTCAAATAGCGCAGAAACAAGGGAAATGGACACTGGCCGATGAATGGCTAAGCCGCATTCCAAATGAAGTCGATCCTTTCAAAATTGCCAGTCGCCGGGCCGCTCTGTTAGCCCAACAAGGCCGAAAAGCGGAAGGCTACAAGGTCATAGAGCAAGTTAAAGTGAAAACGCCACAAGAAGCCCGTCAGAAAGCCTTGGCACTCTCGCAGTGGCTGCGTGAAGACAAACAACTCACTGCCGCTTTGGAAACCCTTGAAAAAGCTTTGTCCCAATTTCCCACCGACACCGATTTGCAATCCGAAATGGCCATGCTGTGCGAGAAGCTTGGCCGTTTTGATCAAATGGAAAGTATTCTTCGGGAACTCATGAAAACCAAGCCCACAGATGCGCACGCTTTCAATGCACTGGGTTACTCTTTGGCCGATCGAAAAATTCGCTTGAGTGAAGCCCGCGAGCTCATTTTGCAAGCCATTCAACTGGCGCCGCGCGATCCCTTCATCCAAGACAGCCTTGGCTGGCTTGAATACCGCGCAGGCAATTTACCTGAAGCATTGCGAATTTTGGAAGCAGCCTACAAGATGAGACCTGACGCAGAAATTGCAGCCCATTTGGGCGAGGTGCTGTGGGTCATGGGCAACACAGAAAAAGCCGGCACCATTTGGCGCGAGGGCTTGCTGCTCAAAGCCGATAACGACACGCTGCTTGAAACCATCAAGCAATTCAAGTTCAAACCCTGAGTTGTTGAATGGCCAGTGATTTCATGAGGCACGTCTTTTGGTTCACAAGAACATGGGCGATGTTGGGCATCGTCACTCTGTTGTTTGCATGTGCCAAGCCCATCACGCCGCCGCCTTTCACACCCCCACCTCTGTCCACCAACGACTCTCAAGTGGTTGACGTGCAAGCTGGCAGTGTTGCGCCTGCATTTCATGCGGGGCGGTTCTCCCTGCAAATTGACGGTCTTCCACCCCAATCTTTCATGGCTTCCTTTGACTTAACGGGTGGCTGGCCAGAAGGCGCCTTGAATATTTACAACCCTTTGGGCATGCAAATGGTCCGCGTGGAATGGGCCGCCCAAAGCGCGCGCTTGCACCAAGGCAATCAAATTCGCCAAGCAGCCAGCCTTGAGAACTTAATCTTCCAACTCACCGGCACCCAACTGCCGGCTGCAGCCTTGGTTGATTGGCTTTCAGGCAAACCCACCCCAGTTGAAGGCTGGAACGTAGATGCCAGCGAATGGCATTTGCGCCGCTTGGTTCTTGAGCGAGTTCAGCCTGGACCCCGCACGGTTCTCAGAATTGCTTTCGAACCATGAATTCCTTGCACCACGTCTTGGCACCCGCCAAACTGAATTTATTTCTGCACATCACTGGACGGCGCCCTGATGGCTATCACCTCCTTCAGTCGGTGTTCATGCTCATCGATTGGTTTGACACCCTGCACTTTGACCTCCGATCGGATGGCCAGATCAGCCGGGAAGACCTCCGTACTCCCTTGCCTGCGGACGATCTCATCACTCGGGCGGCTAGGCTTCTCCAGCAAACCACGGGCACCTCGCAGGGTGTTCACATTGCCATTGAAAAATCTATTCCAGCAGAAGCAGGCATGGGTGGCGGCTCCTCCGATGCAGCCACCTGCCTGCTTAGCTTGAACAAACTTTGGAACCTGAAGCTCAATCTCAATCAATTGGCCGCTTTGGGCCTGAAGTTGGGAGCGGATGTGCCCTTCTTCTTAAGGGGTGAGAATGCTTGGGTTGAAGGCGTGGGTGAAGTCATCACACCCATTTCATTGGCTGCTGCGCAATTCTTGGTGGTCAAGCCTCCTGAGGGGCTGGAAACCGCCAAAATTTTTGCCTCTGAGGCTTTAAAGCGCGACACAAAGCCTGCTACAATTTCTGTCTTTGCAGCAAACCCGTACGGCTTCGGCCAGAACGACCTGCAGCCAGTGGCCCAGCGCCTCTGCCCCCAAATCAGCGAAGCAATCGCCTGGCTTGAATCAGCCAGACTTGCAACAGCTGTTGTCAAAGGCAGGATGACGGGCTCCGGAAGTGCAGTGTTTGCGCAAGTGCCACGCGGCACGGATTTAAGTCAAATGCCTCAAGTTCCAAAAACTTGGACCCATTGGCAAATTCGAATGTGTGGCAATTTGGAAGTTCACCCCCAAAAGGGTTGGGCTTCCAGCGACGATTGATCGGTCGGTAGCTCTAGATTTTCTAAAGCTGCTAACCCGTGTAGGGGAGTCGCCAAGTTGGTTAAGGCACCGGATTTTGATTCCGGCATGCGAAGGTTCGAGTCCTTCTTCCCCTGCCAAATCTTTCACAAGCCGTTAAACGCTATGTGATTTGATGCGCGGTCATACGCGCAGTGATTGAAATTTATGCGGTAACCCGCATTGGCCCTTCATTTGATCGCTCAGAAGTTCATGCTGCAACCCAACGCAAATTCACATTCAGACTTCATGGTCTTCACTGGCAATGCGAACCCCGTGTTAGCAGCCGAAGTTGCTTATGAGTTAGACGTCTCTCTCGGCTTGGCAGACGTCGGCCGCTTCTCTGACGGTGAAGTCAGGGTGGAGTTAAAGCAAAACGTGCGTGCCCGTGATGTTTTCGTCATTCAGTCCACATGCGCACCCACCAACGAAAACATGATGGAACTGCTGATCATGGTCGACGCTTTAAAGCGCGCCTCAGCAGGACGAATCAGCGCCATCATCCCTTACTTTGGCTATGCTCGCCAAGACCGTCGCCCTCGATCAACACGCGTGCCCATCACGGCCAAAGTGGTCGCCAACATGTTGCAAGCTGTGGGGGTCAATCACGTCCTCACCATGGACTTGCACGCCGACCAAATTCAAGGTTTCTTCGACATCCCCGTCGACAACATTTACGCATCGCCAGTTCTCCTGGGCGATCTTCGCCAAAAGAACTACGAAGACCTCATTGTGGTGTCACCCGACGTAGGCGGAGTGGTTCGCGCTCGGGCATTGGCCAAACAACTGAACTGCGATTTGGCCATCATTGACAAACGCCGCCCGCAAGCCAATGTCAGCGAAGTGATGCACGTCATTGGTGAAATCGATGGTCGCAATTGCGTCATCATGGACGACATGATTGACACTGCCGGCACCCTTGTCAAAGCGGCTGAGGTTTTGAAAGCACGTGGTGCTAAAAAAGTTTATGCCTATTGCACTCACCCCATTTTTTCAGGCCCTGCCATCGACCGCATTGCGAAAGGCAGCTCCCTCGACGAAGTGGTTGTGACTAACACCATTCCTTTGTCACAAGCTGCTGCTGCCTGCCCCAAAATTCGCCAACTCACTGTGGCGCCGCTGCTGGCCAAAACCATCCAGCGCATTGCCAACGGTGAGTCGGTCATGAGTTTGTTCTCGGATCAAGACTGATCTGGAACATCAATGTGGCTTGCTTTTAGCAGGCCTTTTTAAAACAGAGTCGCACTGGTCGCGGTCGACTCATCTTGGAGTTAGTTATGAAATTTGTCGCTTTTGAGCGCTCTTTGCAAGGTACGGGTGCGAGCCGCCGTCTGCGCAATTCAGGTAAGACACCTGGTATTGTTTATGGCGGTGTA
>CANJOS010000089.1 GCA_947476015.1 Comamonadaceae bacterium
AAAAAAAGGCCCGCAAAGCGGGCCTGTTAATTTACCTTGGAAAAATCAAAAATTAGAACTTGTAGCGCATGCCTAATTGCATGTTCTTTTGATCAGCCTTCTTTGCGAATGAAGGGTGATTAGCAGTTTCCGAACCATAGGCAATGTACACGTTAGTGTCTTTTGCCAATGTGTACATGGCCGTCAATTGCACTGCATCCAAATCAGCTTTGATGGCTGAATTGGTCAAAAGCGCTTTACCCGTTCCGGCCTCGGCTACAAACGTGAAATTACCCATTGGGACACGGACGCCCAAAGTTTGGGTGTCAAACTTAACCAAGGTTGCGGCTGTGCCTTGTTCCATCTTTGTATCTACAAAGAATAATTTTGCAGCGCCGAGGTCGTACGTAGCTCCGATAGAAGAATTCTTACGTGAAGCCATGGCCGTTGGCACAGCAACGGAATAACCAGCAACTGTCACTGATTTGCTGTAGTTCTGGATCGTCTCGTTAACAAACTTCACAGTCAATGGGCCATTGGCGTAGTTCAAACCAACAGATCTTGCGTCTTCACCTTTGCCGTCTTGCGTGATCACGCCTGCAGCACTTGTGATTCTGGTAGGTGCGCCAAAGCTCATTTGGAGATCGGCAGAGAAACCAGCCATTGAAGGTGTTGTGAATGTCAACATGTCGTTGCGACGTGAATCACGTGCATTGTCACCCAAGAAACCAATGGTGTTGATACCATCGCCAGCATCAGTGGCATCAACGGCGGCCTTCACCAAGGTTGTGCGACGACCAAATGTCAAAGCACCATAGCCACCGGCCAAGCCAACCAAACCAACGCGTGTTTTTGGCACACCTGTGTCTGTTGTAGGATCCACTTCAAATTCGAATTGAAATGTTGCTTTGAGACCTGGGGAGATTTCACGATCACCGCGGAAGCCAATATTGCTGGTAGAAAGACCGCCCGCAACAATGTTGTTCTCTTCGGTTTTAATGCCAGTATTGGCCTTGGTCACCAAGTTATTGAAGGCAATATCAGCATTACCGTAAACGGTGATGTTGGTTTGCGCTTGAGCAGACATTGCAGCGAACAATGCAGCCGCTAAAAGTGTGTGTTGAATTTTCATGGTGTGTGTATCTGAGTTAATAAAAAAATTAACTTCCAAAAAGAAGTTAGCGCTATTAAAAATGATCCAGATGACAGTTCAATGAAATGTTGCAAGTTACCAACTGATCCGACTTGTCATCACAGCGTCATGTAATTCGTATAGTTTGAGTTTGGCAAAATTGCAGTCACCTTTCAATCAAAACTCATTCAACGCTACAACATGAAACATCAACATCTGATCAAATTAGCTCTCCTCACGGGCATCAATCTTTGCACCTTCACAGCCAGTGCTGCACCCTTTTCTTTCGGCTTATGGGGCGACATGCCCTACGCCAAAGCTGGCGATGGACCCAAATTGCCAGCAGTGTTAAAAAGTATCAATACATCAAAAATAGAATTCAGTATTTTTGTGGGTGACATCAAAGACGGCAGTTCAAAATGCACAGATGACGTTTACACGAAAGCTATCCAGATGTTCGACAGCATGAGTCGTCCAGTGGTGTACATACCTGGCGACAATGAATGGACCGACTGCCACAGGTTGAACAACGGCGGCTACGATTCTCAAGAGCGACTGGCGCACATCCGCAAAGTGATGTTTACCAAGACCACAAGTTTTGGCCCACAAGGCATTGCACTTGAAAGTGCCACGGGCGCCGACAGTTTGTACATTGAAAACAAACGCTTCATTCAAAACAAAGTGATGTTTGTGACACTCAACATCCCTGGCAGCAACAACAACAAAATTCTGGATGAAAAAGATTGCAAAAATAAAAGTGCTAGGACGCCTTTGCAATGCGAGCAAGGCAATGCAGAATATTTAGCGCGTGATGCTGCCAACATCGCATGGATGCAATCGAGTTTTCAAAAGGCCAAAGACCAAAAAGCACGGGGCATTTTGTTGGCTTTTCAGGGAGACCCCGGCTTTGATTTGCCCGAAACTGAAGATCTAGATGAAAGCAAGGCGCCCATCGTCAGTGGTTACCAAGCCTTTCTAAATGCTGTTGTGAAAGAAACCGAAAATTTTGATGGGCAAGTGTTGCTGGTACATGGCGATACTCACTTTTTTAAAGTGGACAAGCCACTTTACAGCCCCACCAAAACATTGCCTAACCTCACACGGCTACAAACATTTGGCAGCCCCAATTTGCATTGGGTGAAGGTGACAGTCGATGAGAAGCGTCAAAACCTATTTGACATTGAGCCTGTCATGGTTCAGCACGACAAGCCTTAATGACGACGCGAGAAGCAGGAAAAATTAAGGTGAATCTAGAGCCCTTGCCCAATTCACTTTCAATTTTCAATTCACCACCGTGACGTTGCATGACGTGTTTGACAATGGCCAAGCCAAGCCCCGTTCCACCTGATTCTCTTGATCTACTGCGGTCTACCCTGTAAAAACGTTCCGTTAATCTGGGCAAATGCTCTGGTGCAATACCGGGACCTGTATCAATCACACTGAATTGAATTCTTTGGTCAGCGAGTGTTGTCCAAATGGCTGATATCAATCCGCCAGAAGGCGTATACCGAATAGCATTATTGACCAAATTTGAAATAGCACTGTACAACTCCTTAGAGGCACCCAGCAATTGAATACCTTGTGATACTTCAAAATTTAGCACTTGCGACTCCTCGCCTAGATTGAGTTGCGCCGCAGAAAGCCCACGCGCTTCCGACTCAATGCCCACCATGAGGCTTTCTAAGGTGACTGGCTCATTGTTGGAAGGCAATGCGCTTCCCTCAAGTTGAGAAAGAATGAGCAGATCATTGACCAAATCTTGCATTCTATCGGCTTGAACAGACATGAGTTCTAAATATCTCTTTTGCTCTTCTGCATCCAGTTTCAGACTCTGCAGTGTTTCTATAAAACCGCTCAACACGGTAAGAGGCGTTCGAATTTCGTGAGAGACATTGGCCACAAAATCTCTTCTCATGGCATCTGCATGGGCAATCGCTGTGATGTCACGGGTCAGCAATAATTGCCTACTTTCTCCATAACTGTGAAGTTGAACAGAAAGCTTGAAAGTTTTTTGTAACGAAGAGCTTCTTCCATCGATCACGACTTCTGCCTCATGATCATCACTTGAAAAATATTTTTTAAATACGGGATCACGGACCAAGTGCACCACGTGTTGCATCAAGTCGCGCTTTGCATCCATGCCCAGATGCTGCGCTGCAGTTTGATTGCACCATTCAATTCGACCCTCTGGATCCAGCAGCACCACGCCATTGGGTGAAGCCTGAATCGCCATCAAAAAATCCTGCAAGCGTTGCTGTTCGTTTTTAGTTTGTCTACCCTGCTCGTTCAGAATACGGCGCATGCGGTCAATCAAATCACCCCAAATACCGTCCAAATTGGGGGGATCCTGAGCATTGCTATGACGCAACCACTTTGCAATTTTCTGCCCCTTCCATAGATCTTTCAAGACTGTAAAAAGGCAAACTGCAAATGCACCAGGCAATGGCCCAGAAGTGGGGCTTAACCAATAACCAGCAACTCCAGCGACGGCCATCCAAAATATCAGGCCGAGAGTACGAGACAACATAAAAAGGAAAAAGGCTTAATTAGCCAGCTGAACTAATCGTTTGAGTTATTTCCGTGAAGCGATAGCCTGCTCCTCGAACCGTTTCGACCATGTTACCAGCTCCGCCTAAGGCTTCGCGCAGTCTCTTGACATGAACGTCGACTGTGCGCTCTTCAATGAAGACATGGTCGCCCCAGACGCGATCGAGCAATTGACCTCGACTGTGCACACGCTCCTTGTGTGTCATGAAATACTGCAACAGTTTAAATTCAGTAGGGCCCAGTTTCAGTGGCTGATCTTGGAAACTCACGCGATGTGTGTCTGCATCCAAAAGCAACTGCCCCATCTGTATGCGACCTGCAGATTGCTCTGGAGAACGTCTTCTGAGGACTGCACGAATTCGGGCCAACAACTCTTTTGTGGAAAAAGGCTTCACGATGTAGTCATCAGCGCCAGCGTCAAGTCCAGCAACTCGATCGACTTCATCGCCACGAGCAGTGAGCATTAAAATAGGGATAGCCTGAGAACGCTTGTCTGTTCGCCATTTTTTTGCCAGCGACAAGCCGCTTTCTTTGGGCAACATCCAGTCAAGCAAAATGACATCAGGCAGTACATCGTCCAGTTCCTTTTGCGCTGTTTCCCCGTCCATCGCCCAAATGGGTTGAAACCCGTTATGGCGCAAGTTAACTGCGATCAGCTCGGCAATTGCAGGCTCATCCTCGACAATCAAAATACGCGGTATGTTTCTCATTTAACAAAAGACTCCACATCAGCCAAGGCGATGTGACGAACATCGGCACCTTTAACCACATAAATGACAAACTCTGCAATGTTCTTGGAGTGATCGCCAATTCGCTCAATGGCCTTGGCCACAAAAAGCAAGTCCAAGCTGGCTGAGATCGTCCTTGGATCTTCCATCATGTAAGTGACCAACTTGCGCACAAAGCCGTCGAACTCTGCGTCGATCAAATCATCTTCTTTCAAAATTGAAACCGCTTCAGTGACATCCAAACGGGCAAAAGCGTCCAAAGCTTTGCGCAAAAGACCTGAAGCCAGATCTGATGCAATGCGCAGCTCTGAAGCAGGTAAAGCGCGCGCACTGCCACTGTTTATGATCGACTTGACCATGCGAGCGATTTTTTCTGACTCATCGCCTGCACGCTCTAAGTTGGCCGTGATTTTTGAAATGGCAATCAGCAAGCGCAAGTCTCGCGCAGTAGGTTGACGGCGTGCAATGATAGAAGAAAGGTCTCGGTCAATTTCGATTTCCATGGAATTGACTTGAGCTTCAGTTGCAATGACTTGATCAGCCACTTCATTGCTGAACTGAGACAAAGAGTAAACAGCATGGCGAATTTGTGATTCCACCAAACCACCCAGTTCTAAAACACGGGTGGATACGTTGCCTAATTCGGCGTCAAATTGACTTGAAATATGCTTGTCCATTATTTCTCTTTCTTGATTAACCGAAACGGCCAGTGATGTAGTCTTCAGTTTCTTGACGCGCTGGCTTCATGAAAATTTGATCAGTTTCACCAAATTCAATCAACTCACCCAAGTACATATAAGCTGTGTAATCGGACACACGTGCAGCTTGTTGCATGTTGTGAGTCACCATGACGACAGTGTATTCAGTCTTTAAGTTATGCACCAGTTCTTCAACTTTGCCTGTAGAAATGGGGTCAAGCGCAGAAGTTGGCTCGTCCAACAACAGGATCGCGGGCTTGACAGCAATACCACGGGCAATGCACAAACGCTGTTGCTGACCGCCTGACAAAGACAAACCACTTTGGCCCAGTTTGTCTTTCACTTCGTTCCAAATGGCTGCTTTTTGTAACGCCCACTCCACGCGATCATCCATATCGCTGCGAGATAGGTTTTCGTACAACTGCACACCAAAAGCAATGTTGTCATAGATAGACATCGGGAACGGCGTAGGTTTCTGGAAAACCATGCCCACACGCGACCGCAATAAGTTCAAATCTTGTTTAGGATTGAGAATATTCTCACCATCGAAATTAATTTGGCCCTCTGCACGCTGACCAGGGTACAAATCGTACATTCGATTGAGCGTTCGAAGCAGCGTTGACTTACCGCAGCCAGAAGGACCAATGAAAGCCGTGACGGTATTCTTTTGAATGTCCAAGTTGATATTTTTAAGACCTTGAAAAGAACCATAGTAAAAGTTCAGATTGCGAACTTCCAAGATGATCTCTTTGGTTTCAGGTAATGTATTCATTATGTAGATCTGTTCAAAGATTAAACTGAGACTTTTTCACGGAACACAACACGGGCAATGATGTTGAGTGCCAATACAGTGAGGGTAATGAGCAAGGCGCCGCCCCATGCCAAGCTCACCCAGTTTTCATAGGGGCTCATGGCAAATTGAAAAATCATGACAGGCAAATTGGCCATGGGCTTGTTCATGTCGAAAGAGAAAAACTGATTGTTTAAAGCGGTGAAAAGCAAAGGCGCAGTTTCTCCGCTGACGCGGGCAAGCGCCAACAACAAGCCAGTCATCACGCCACTTTTTGCCGCTTTCAAGACCACAGTTGTAGAAACCTTCCATTTGGGTGCGCCCAGTGCGAACGCTGCTTCACGCAAGCTCACTGGTACCAGCTTGAGCATGTTCTCTGTGGTGCGAACAACGACCGGAATGGCAATCAATGACAAAGCAACTGTGCCAGCCCAACCCGAGAAGTGTTTTGAAGGTACCACCACCAAAGCATAAACAAACAAACCAATCACGATGGAAGGTGCCGACAACATGATGTCGTTCACAAAACGAGTAATTGCTGCGCTTTTACTTCTATCACCGTATTCAGACAAGTAAACACCCGCTAAGACACCAATGGGTGTGCTGAGCAATGTGCAAGAAAAGACAATCATCAAACTACCGACTATGGCATTGGCCATACCACCACCGGGTGTGCCGGGCGCAGGCGTGTTATGGGTCAATAAGTCTAAGTTCAATGCTGAAAAACCTTTGAACATCAAAATGGCCAAAATCCAGAGCAAGAAGATCAAACCAATGACCATGGCCGACATCGAGAGAACCAAGCCTATTAAGTTGGCCCGTTTTCTTCTTGCGTAAATGGAAGAGTCCATGTTTGTTCTAGTGCTCATGTTTTCATACCTTTCTTGGCTTCTGCCCGAATCAGCATCCATTTAGCCAAGGACAAAACAACCAATGTGATCAAGAACAACGCCAATCCCAAAGAGAACAAAGCGGCATAGTGAAGGCCAGGTTCAGCTTCTCCAAATTCATTGGCCAATGTAGAAGCAATAGAGTTGCCAGGGGAAAAAAGCGAGGGTGAAAGTTTATGGGCATTGCCAATCACAAATGTAACCGCCATGGTTTCACCCAATGCGCGGCCCAAGCCCAACATCACACCGCCGACAACACCTGTTTTGGTGTAAGGCAAGACAATCTTGGTAACGACTTCCCAAGTGGTACAGCCAATGCCATAGGCTGATTCTTTCAAAATGGGAGGCACAATTTCAAAAACATCTCGCATGACCGAGGCAATGAAAGGCAGAATCATCATGGCCAAAATGAGGCCAGCTGCCAAAATACCTACGCCATTGAAAGCGCCAGTAAATAAAATGCTAATGCCGGGAATTTGACCCAAACTGCCAGCCAAAGCAGGCTGGACATACTCAGCAAACAAGGGCGCAAAAACAAACAAACCAAACATGCCGTAAATGATGGACGGCACCGCTGCCAACAACTCAATGGCCGTGCCCAAAGGACGGCGCAATTGCATGGGGCAAGTTTCTGTCAGAAATACTGCGATGCCAAAACTCAGAGGCAATGCAATCAAAATTGCAATGGAGGCTGTGACCACTGTTCCAAAAATGGCAATTAAACCGCCAAATTTCGAATTGATGATGTCCCACTCAACCGTGTAAAAAAACTCAAAGCCAAAGGTGGTCAGCACCGGCCATGAACTGATGAACAACGAGACGATGATGCCAGTCAATGCCACCAAAGTGGAAAGTGCAAAGACCATCGTTATTTTTTCAAATAAAAAATCTTGCCAACGTTGCCAGCGCAGAACGCTCTGCCTATGGGGTGTCATCAAACTGTCTGCATTGTTCATGGGGGTCTCTTATGCGTCACGCCAAAGAATCACCCACTGAAGGATCAGTGGGTGTCTGTCTTTTTTACTTCACGTTCACGTTG
The DNA here is from genome assembly GCA_947476015.1 of Comamonadaceae bacterium. Taxonomy (GTDB): domain Bacteria; phylum Pseudomonadota; class Gammaproteobacteria; order Burkholderiales; family Burkholderiaceae_C; genus Limnohabitans_A. Next base: position 7,804 of record CANJOS010000089.1, read on the forward strand.
TTCCAAACGCTCTTGCGAATGAAGTCTGTTGTAGCGTCAGGCATCGGCACATATTCCAAATCGGCAGCCATCTTCTTGCCTTCTTTGAATGCATAGTCAAAGAACTTCAAGACTTCAGCAGAGTTCGCTTTGTTGGTTGGCTGCTTGTACATCAAGATGAAAGAAGCACCGGTAATAGGCCATGACTTGGCACCAGGCGCATTGGTCAAATAAATACTCATGCCTGGAATCTTTGACCAATCTGTGCTGGAGGAAGCTGCGGCAAAAGTCTCGTCATCGGGCGCCACAAATTGACCAGCCTGGTTGCGCAGATTCAAATGCGACATGTTGTTTTTCTTAGCGTAAGCGTATTCAACATAACCAACTGAGTTCTTAATTCGGCTGACGTTAGCAGCAACACCTTCGTTACCCTTGCCACCCACTGAAGATGCGGCAGGCCACTTCACAGCAGCACCTGCTCCCACTGTTGATTTCCAATTGGCACTCACTTTGGTCAAGTAATCTGTGAAAACGGCGGTGGTGCCAGATCCGTCAGCACGGTGCACCACGGTAATGGCAGCGTCAGGCAAAGCCACACCAGGGTTCATGTCGGTAATGCGCTTGTCGTTCCATTTGGGAATCACGCCTGAAAACACATCGGCCAACAGCTCGCCAGTCAACTTAATTTGACCAGGCTTGATACCGTCGACATTGACCACTGCAACCACGCCACCAATGATGGCTGGGAACTGAACCAAGCCTTCTTTGTCGAGTTCTTCTGCAGACATGGGCGCATCAGTGGCACCAAAGTCAACTGTCTTGGCCTTGATTTGCTTAATGCCACCTGAGGATCCGATGGACTGATAGTTCAAAGAATGTCCTGTCTTGGCTTTATAAGCCTCAGCCCACTTGGCATAGATAGGAAAAGGGAAGGAAGCGCCAGCGCCCGTGAGGTCGGCCGCCATTGAAGTGGCTGCAATGGCGCTTAAGCCCAGTGCAGCGACCCATGATTTGATCTTTAACATATTGAATCCTTGATTCAGGGTTGATATTCAGTTTCGATGTGCGACATGGATGACTTGGTCTCAAGGCATACTTTTGCAGCACCCATCTAATTTAGTGATCAATTGTGACAAATTCATGTCAATTTATAGACACTTCTTTGCCTTTCTTTGTTTTAAATGGCCGATGCATCAATTTGGTGAATTCTAAATATTTCCACTTCCCGTCATCAAAATGACAAAATTTAGACACAAAATCTGAAAGATTGTGTCGATTCCCGAGCTAGATTGAATAAATAGATGAAAAACGGACAACTTTTAGCCGCCATTGACTTAGGCTCCAACAGCTTTCGCTTGGAAATAGGATTACTTGAACACGGACATATTCGACGCGTTGAGTACTTGAAGGAAACCGTTCGCCAGGGCAACGGCTTAGATGCTGAGCGAATGCTTTCCAAAGAAGCAATGGAACGAGGATGGGACTGCTTGGCGCGTTTTTCAGAACGTCTTTCTGGATTTGGCCCTCAATTTGTGAGGGCTGTCGCTACCCAAACCCTGAGGGAAGCCAAAAACAGAGAGGACTTTTTAGTGCCTGCTGAGAAAATTTTGGGCTTCCCGATTGAGGTTATTTCTGGCAGAGAAGAAGCTCGCTTGATCTATTCAGGCGTCGTCAATTTGTTGCCTCAATCTGAGGAAAAACGACTGGTCATCGATATTGGTGGACGCTCAACTGAGCTGATTCTTGGCAAAGGATTCAAGCCTCAAACCATGGAGTCTTACCGCGTTGGCAGCGTGAAATGGTCCATGAAGTATTTTGCCGACGGCCAGTTCACCCCAATGGCTTTTGAATGGGCAGAAGTTGCTGCCAAAGCCGTGCTAGATGAAGCACTGGCTCTTTATCCACGAGACTGTTGGAACATTGCTTACGGATCCTCTGGCACGATTGGCGCGGTCGCTGATGTCCTTCAAAGCGGTGGTTGGCCGAGTGAACAAATTACCCGTGAAGGGCTAGATTGGCTGAAAGAAAAGCTCATCAAAGCTGGACAGGTCGACACGCTGAAGCTGGAAGGCGTCAAGGAAGATCGCAAACCCGTGATTGGTGGTGGCCTTTCAGTTTTGTGTGCTCTCTTCGACCTCATGCAAATAGACACCATGCATGCAGCCCAAGGCGCGCTGCGACATGGTGTCTTGTACGATTTATTGCAACGCGAAGAAAACACAGATCTTCGCAGCGGCATGGTTTTGGCTTTAGGCAACCGATTTGCAGTGGACACGGCCCAAGCAGAAAGAGTGCAAAGAACTGCCAGTCAGCTTTTCAAAACAGTCATTGATCAGTCTGGCATTGATCTTGTTGCGTCGAATCGGCTTGGTAAAAAACTGAATTGGGCAGCTCATTTGCTCGAAATTGGAACGCGAATATCACACAGCGATTTTCACAAGCACGGCGCTTATATTTTAGACAATGCGGATCTTCCAGGTTTTTCAATGTCTGAACTTCATCGTTTGAGCCAACTCATCCTAGGACATCGAGGAAAACTGAAAAAATTAGAGTTGGAATTGAAAAATCCTGAATTCGTCATACAACTGATCAGCCTTCGCCTTGCCGCCATTTTGTGCCATGCAAGACGCGATCCCGACCTGAAAGGGATCAGCCTCAGAAAGGTCGACAACAGTGAAACAGGCTTTGCCATTCATTGCAAAAAATCATGGCTTCAACACTGGCCACAATCTGCCCATCTGCTGCGCGAGGAATGCATTGCTTGGCAAAAAACCCCCTGGCAACTGGACTTGATTGAAAACAATGGGAAAACGTTATAAACTATTTACATGTTGAATGAATTTAAGGAGTCGACATGACATCAGCCAATCCCCCTACAAGCACTGACACAAACAATCAAAAGGCTGTTGAGCCGGCAGCTGCCCATTCCGCCCCCCCTGCGCCGCTTAGAAAAGCAGTTAGAAAAGTAGTTAGAAAAGCAACAAAGCGGGCTGCCAAAAAGGTGCCAACATCTGCTGTCAAGAAGACTGCGGCAAAGGCAACAAGCAAAGCAAAGTCTTCTGCGTCGACTGCGGCTAAGCCACAAGAGGCAGCCAAAGTTAAAAAGCCGAAGTTGGTCCGCGACAGTTTCACATTTCCTAAAGACGAATACCAAGCCATTGCCAGTTTGAAACAAAAAGCACT
>CANJOS010000090.1 GCA_947476015.1 Comamonadaceae bacterium
AGCGAAAGGCTTGGAGTAGCAGCGGCTTCTTGGAAGAATTTTCAAGCACCTGGGTCGACTCGCGACTGGCCCATTACATGGCCAGGTGGTCGTGAATTAAAAAGGGAGTCCGTCTCAGCGCGTCACCCTTAAACCGATTGTTGGTGCCGCGCAATGCAAGTGTCTAGAACTTCTGCATGATCCTTTTGCCACCAATGGGCTGCTGAGAAAATCTCAACCTCGCTGTAACCATTGAAACCTTGCGCCTCAACCCAACCGCGAATTTTAGGAATGTCGATCACGCCATCACCCATCATGCCGCGATCGTTCAATAAATCGGTCGTGGGCGTGAGCCAGTCACAGACGTGAAACGCCAGCAATCTGTTCTTGCCAGTTCGCACTATTTGGCTTTCCAGCTTAGGATCCCACCAAACATGGTAAACATCGACCGCAACACCTAAGGCGCCTGTTTTTGAAGGGTCAAGGGCATCACAGATGTCCAAAGCTTGCTCCAGAGTGTTGACGCAGGAACGATCGGCTGCATACATAGGATGCAGGGGCTCAATGGCCAAAGGCATGCCACATGACTTGGCATATTCAAGCAACTTGGCAATGCCGTCATGGACTTGATGGCGTGATAGTTCAATATTTTTGTGTGCAGCTTGACCTGCTAGAGCACCTGGCAATCCGCCCACCACCAAGACCAAGCACTGAGCGCTGAGTTCACAAGCTTCGTCGACCGCTTTTCGATTGTCTAAGTCTGAAGCCTGAATGCCTGCAGCGTCTGCCGCTGGAAACATACCGCCTCGGCAATAGCCAGAAAGCTTTAGGCCATGGCTTTTCACCATTTTGGAAATGACGGACAAGCCTGCAGCGACCACCTGATCGCGCCACGGGGAGATGGCGCCAATGCCGCGTTCTACACACGCCTCAATGATGTGTGGCAGAGGCAGGTCGACACCTCGACTCTTTCGAACTGTGGCAGTGTTGATCGACAGCCACTCATGGTTTTGTGAAAAATTACGCATGATGAACAGGGCTTAAAAAAATCTGCAAATCAAATTCATTTTCAAGGGCACAACTTATCGCGACGGATTTGTCGAATGATGGCCGCATTGTCCAAATCACCATCTCCAGCGGCGATGGCATCACGAAGGATTCTTGAATGAACTTTTGAAAGGGGCAGATTTTGATTCTGACCGCGGGCGATGTCCAACATCAAGTCAACATCTTTTAGATGTTGGCGAATGCGCGACTGCGGCTCAAACTGTTCATTCACCATCATGGCCCCCTTCACCACCGCAGCCTCAGACCGAGCAGGTGTAGACAAAACCAATTGGAGAAACGCATCAGGTGCGATGCCGATCGACTGTGCAAACACCATGCCCTCCGCTAAGGCGGCACGATTCAAACCTAAAACCAAATTGGTGGCCAGCTTGGCACGCGAAGCCATGCCAACATCTCCCACATGAACACGCCGGGAGGCCAAAACCCTGAGCACAGGTGTGAGCGCTTCAATGTCTGCAGCTTCACCCCCCAATAACATCGTGGCTTCGCCGTTTTCAATTTGAACACTGGCACCAGACAAAGGAGCTTCTAAAAAATGAACCCCTGAAGACTCTAATTGGGGCACCAATTTCTCCAGCACCAGCGGATCTCCAGTGGAACAATCAATCAAGGTTAAATGTTGTTGCTGTGTGTCGATTGCCCGGTCCTGCAGAATTTTTTCTACCACTTGCAGGACACCTGTTGTGTCAAACACCGTGAGGATCAAGATGTTGGTTTGATTGGCAAGTTTTGCAACCGAAGCCTCAGTGGTGAAGCCCAGAGATACAAAAAATTCCATGGCCTCAGGCCGCACATCACAACCGATGCAGGTGTATCCAGCAGCTTTCATTCGGCTGGCCAATGCACGTCCAACCAGACCAAGGCCCACAATGCCGATGATTTGTGACGAAGAAGCCTTGGGTTCAGAAGTCATGAACAGCAAAGAACTTAGCGCTGAACAGAAGCACCACCACAAATGGCGATGTCTTGCCCCGTGATGGCTGTAGCTTGAGGGCTTAACAAATAATCCACCAACGAAGCGACTTCGTCAGCTTGTATCAACCGACCGATGGGCGGCAGCTTGGGCGTCATGGAGGCACGAGCAGGGTCATTCAGCATGGGCGTGTCGGTTGCAGCAGGTGACACCACATTGACCGTGACGCCATGGCCGATTGACTCTGCAGCCCAACTGCGCGCCAAGGACACCAAGGCCGCTTTCGATGCCGCATATTGGCTTCTGCCGGCCATGCCCAGAGAAATACGGCTGCCCACCAAAACCATGCTCCCTTGCTTGGCTGCTTGCATGACAGGCAACACTCTGTTGGCCAAACGTGTTGCAGCGTCTACGTGCAATTGCCACATAAGGTAACCCGCATCAGTGTTAAGTAAGCCTAAATCACCGACTCTCAAAACACCTGCCGCATGAACCAGCGCCCGCGGCACACCCCCAAACAGAATGCGATCCAATGTGGGCTCAAACGCATCAGCACGTGTCAGGTCAATTGACCAATGCGTGTAAGACCCATTGATGGAAGGCGCTGCTGCAATGTCCAGGCCGTGCACATGCCAACCGCTAGCTACCAACTTTGCAGCAATGGCTTGGCCAATGCCAGAGCTGGCACCCGTGACAAGTGCAATGGGAGCATTGAGCTCAGACATGTTTTGATTTTATTCCAGCGTTATTTTCTTTTCAGCAATGATTTTGCCTGATGTGACAATGTCGTCTGCTTGAAATTTTGCAAAGTCTGCAGCACTGCCGCCGCCTGGCACAATGCCATCAGCGATGAGTCGCTCGCGCATGTCGCCCGCCAGCGCTTTGTTCATGGCGGCGTTGAGCTTCTGTACAAAGTCGGTAGGCAACTTGGCTGGGCCCCAGAGTCCGTACCAACTGGCACATTGAAAATCTGGAATGGTTTCAGAAACAGTGGGCACATCCGGCAAATTAGGAACCCGCTTTGCAGAGGTCACTCCCACCACCTTCAATTGACCATTTTTGTGAAATTGCACAGAACCGAGCAGGGGGTCAATGAAGCCTTCAATTTGTCCACCCACTAAATCGGTCATGGCAGGACCTGTGCCTTTGTAGGGCACGATGGCAATTTGCGAATTGGCCGCTTGCTCAAGCTTCACCGTGCACAAATGACCCGCTGAGCCAATCGAACCCACCGCAAAATTGAACTTGCCAGGATTGGCTTTGATGGCGGTAAGCAAGCCTTTCACATCAGACACGCCCAGCTTGTTGCCAATGGCAATCGACAATGGGGCAGAGGCCACCAGACCCACTGGCGTGAAATCAGATTGAACTTTGTAAGGCACCGACTTCATGGTCAGGGGCGCCGTTACAAAAGTGCTGGCATTGAACAACAGGGTGTAGCCATCTGGGTTCGCTTTGGCCACCACATCTGCGCCAATGATGCCATTGCCACCAGGTCGGTTTTCAACGACAAAATTTTGACCCAACTGCTCACTCACTTTAAGGGCCAACATGCGTCCCACCTTGTCTAAAGTACCACCCGGTGGAAACGGAATAATGACCTTGACAGGTTTCTCTGGATAGTTAGCAGCAGACTGTGCAAATACTGCAGATGTCGACCAAGCCAATATTGCGCCTAATGCGATTGCTCTCATTGATAAATTAAGATGTTTGGCCACAGAGTCTCCTTTTTGTCATTGATCATTTATTTATTCCACACCCTGCAGCGCAAGCAAGGTCTTCATTCGATGCAATGCCAAATCGGGTTGCTCCAAAAGGTTGGCGGCATCAGCCAAACGGAACAACTCTGCGAAATGAACCAGTGACCGTGTGCTCTCTTGACCGCCCACCATGGTGAAGTTTTTTTGATGACCATTGAGCCAGGCCATGAACACCACACCAGTTTTATAAAACCGAGTGGGGGCTTTGAAAATGTGCCGAGACAGGGGCACTGTGGGCCCTAGAATGGCATGAAATTTTTCTAAGTTGCCTTCCGCCAACTCCCCCAATGCCGCACTGGCAGCAGGCGCAATGGCATCAAAGATGCCCAGAAGTGCATCACTTTGTGCTTGAACCAGATGCTCACCGAAACCATCGCCCGCAATCAGCTCAGCATAATTAAAGTCATCCCCTGTGTACATGCGAACGCCTGCAGGCAATCTTCGGCGCATCTGAATTTCTTTGTCCTTGTCGAGCAATGAGATTTTGATGCCATCCACTTTCTGGGGGTGCGCATGAATAATGCCCAACGCAGTGTCCATGGCTGCCCCTGCATCGCGACTGCCCCAATAGCCCGACAAGGCGGGGTCAAACATATCTCCCAACCAGTGCAAGATCACGGGCTGTTTGGCTTGACTTAAAATGCGGTCGTAGACACGCTCATAATCTGCCGGCGACTTTGCCACGCGCGCCAAAGCGCGACTGGCCATCACAATCAATTTGCCACCCAGCTTTTCAATGGCTTCCATTTGAAACTCGTAGCCAGCGATCACCTCGTCTACGGATTTCACTTCGTCCAAGTTCAAGTGATCTGTACCGCAGCCTGATGCCAAAAATGCGCCCGGAATGTCCTTGGCTGCATCGATGGAACGTTTGATCAATTCCAAAGAAGTCGGCCAGTCAAGACCCATGCCTCTTTGCGCTGTGTCCATGGCTTCGGCCACGCCCATGCCCAAAGACCACAAGTGACGACGGTAGGCGATGGTGGCATCCCAATCGACTGCGCAATCTAGCCAAGGATCAATACTGGCTAAGGGGTTGGACACAACGTGAGCAGCAGAATAGGCAATGCGATTGAACTTAGCCCCTGCCTTTGGTTTGACCGGGGTTGAACCCACCAACTTGTATGCAACTAATTGGCCTTGCGCATTGGGCAATTGAATGGGGTTCGACATGGTGTCTGCCTCAAATGCTCAAGGGTGCAACGTCCACCCACCGACGCTCTTTCCAAGATTGCAATGCAGCTTCAACCAACTGCACCCCCTTGGCACCTTCTGCCAAGGTCCAACGGTAGGGTTCATTTTCAACAATGTGACGAATGAAATGTTCCCACTGAATTTTGAAGCCGTTGTCATAAACTTGTGTATCGGGCACGTCTTGCCATTGATCTGTGAACGTCATGGTTTGCTTGACGTCAGGATTCCAAACGGGCCTGGGTGTATTCACACGGCTTTGGGCTTTGCAAGATTGCAATCCTGCCACTGCAGAACCGTGTGTACCATCCACATGAAACGTGACTAAATCCTCACGGTTGACGCGTGTGGTCCACGAACTGTTCACCTGGGCCACCACATGCTCGCCTTGATGGCCTTTGAGTTCGAAGGTGGCATAGGCTGCATCGTCGGCTGTGCACTCGTAAGGCTTATTGGCCTCATCCCAACGCTGAGAAATGTGGGTGGCACCCAAACAAGAAACCGACTGAACTTCGCCAAACAAATTGTCAAGCACATAACGCCAGTGGCACACCATGTCAAGAATGATGCCGCCGCCATCTTCCTTGCGGTAATTCCAACTAGGTCGTTGGATGGGTTGCAAGTCACCTTCAAAAACCCAGTAACCAAACTCAATCCGAACGCTGAGCATCTTTCCAAAAAATCCAGCCCGTCTGAGCATGTCCAATTTGCGAAGACCTGGCAAAAACAATTTATCTTGAACAGCACCATGTTTGATGCCTGATTTTTCAGCCAGACGTGCAACTTCAACCGCCTCGTTCAAGTTGGTCGCAATGGGTTTTTCACAATAGACATGCTTGCCCGCGCGAATGGCCTTGGCCAGAAGCGTTGGCCGCATTTGCGTTGTACCTGCATCAAAGAAAACAGTGTCATCTTTGTTGGCCAACGCCTTGTCTAAGTCTGTGCCAAAACGGCTGATGCCATTGGCTTTGGCCAAGGCTTCAATTTTTTCTGCATTGCGGCCAATCAGAATTGGATCAGGCATGACTTTGTTGCCATTGGACAAAATCACACCACCTTGATTGCGAATGGCAACAATCGAACGAATCAAATGTTGGTTCATTCCCATGCGTCCGGTGACACCGTGCATGATGATGCCTAATCTTTGTGTTGTCATTTTTCTACTTCAATTCAATAGTTTGTGCGGGCAGCAATTCATTAAGGTGCTGGAGACAGTCCGGCAGCCTTCACAAGAACTGCATTGCTCTTGATCTCTTCACGAATGTAAGCATCAAATTGCTCAGGCTTCATGGTCCATGCATCGGCACCTAAAGTTGCAAACCGTTCTTTCACTTCAGGATTGGCCAAGGCCTTCAGAACCTCATCGTTCAAACGATTGACGATGTCACGCGGTGTTTTACCCGGAACCATCATGCCAATCCAGAAATTGAATTCAGAGCCAGGTACACCTGCCTCTGCTGTTGTTGGCACTTGGGGAAGTGCACTTGCTCTTTTAGAGGAGCCAACAGCCAAAGCAAGCAATTGACCATTTCGGATTTGCCCAATGACCGGGGCAATGGGCGAGAAGTAATAGTCAACTCGTCCAGAAATGACCTCCGTGACGGCCTCAGCAGACCCTTTAAATGGAATGTTCGTGGCTTCAATTTTGGCAGCGAGCTTGAATTTTTCAGCATTCAAATGTGTCGCACTGCCCTGCCCCGCTGATGCAAAGTTCATGCTGCCTGGTTTCGCTCTGGCAGCTGCCAATAATTCTTGAAGGGTTTTGATATTTTTCGAAGGCGACATCACCAGCACATTGGGCGTACTTGAGATGGGCGTCACGCCAGCAAAATCATTGAGCGTGTCAAAGGGCAACTTGGCAAAAGTAGAAGGACTCACGGTGTGTGATGAAGAGTGAATCATGATGGTGTAACCATCAGTTGCTGATGTCGCCACCGCCTGTTGTCCAATGGTACCGCTGGCACCCCCACGGTTGTCGATCACCAAGGATTGCCCCATGCTTTGACTCATCTTGTCGGCAATTGCCCTGGCGATGATGTCGGTGGTGCTTCCTGCAGCGAATGGGACGATCACTTTGATGGGCTTGCTAGGGTAAGTGTTCTGAGCATTCACCCAAGTGCTTCCGAGTGTTGAGATGGAAGCAAGAAATGCCAACGCATAACGACGGGATATTTTCATGAGGGCTCCAGAGAATTAACTGTTGAACTTGACATGGCAGTTTGGGGCGTTGAGGTGGCGAACAATTCCACCCAAACTTAATTAATTCACCAAAAAGTGAATAGTTCATTTTACGAATCAGATCACACCTTCGTCAACAGGCATGCAAATCTAGTTCCTCAGGACATACCCTAGGATCACTTCACACATGTGCGAAAGCCTTTCACTTTGCGCTTTGGGCGTCATCAAATCACGTCCAAAAATGACTGACAAAGTGGCATTGTTAGACAGGTAAAAATAAGAAAGCGCAGCAATTGAGACATAAAGCTGTACTGGGTCTATGCCACCCCTGAATTCGCCAGATGCCCGGCCTTTCTCCAGAATTTCCCCCAACAACTCAATCAAAGGTGAGTTAAGGGTCAGCGCGTTAGGTGAGTCTTCAATGTGCCGCGCTTTGTGCAAGTTTTCACTGTTCAATAAGCTTAAAAAAGCTGGATTTTCTAAATAATAGTTCCACGTGAACTCGACCAATTTTCGAATGGCTGCCGATGGCAACAAGGATTGCAAATTGAGTTTTTGCTCACTTTCTCTGATCTTTTCATAAGCCGCCTCAAGCACCGCCTGAAACAACTGGTCTTTGTCAGAGAAGTAATAGTAAATAAGTCGCTTGTTCAGGCTCGATCGCTCTGCAATGCGATCGATGCGGGCGCCTCCCAAGCCAAACAAGGCAAACTCCTCTAGGGCAGCCTGAAGAATGACGGCGCGAGATCTTTCTGCGTCTCGCGTCTTCACAGGTGTCTTTGATTTTAAATTGCTCATGACCGAATAATTCACCAATTAGTGAATTGTGTCAAGTTCTCAAGCCTAATCGAATGCCCAAGCACCAATACAACTGGGCCCAATCGCACCTCGCCACATGACCCGGCCCGGCAAATCAGAGCCCGCTCCACTGGCCACCATCAAAGGCAGCAAATGCTCTTCGCGGGGATGTGACGCACGGCCACCGGGTGCCAAATGCCATTGCCCCAATCGAGAACATCGCTCCTCCCACGTGCCTTCAAGTGCGGCGTCTAGCCAATCATGAAAAGCAAAAGATTCATCAGCATTTTCTGCAAAATAACGGAGGTTGTGATAACTCATTCCGCTGCCAACGATCAAGACTCCCTCATCACGAAGCGATCTGAGCGCACGGCCCATATGGCTGTGCAATTCGGGGTTCAAACTCTCCTGCAAAGACATGGCCACCACGGGAATTTTTGCCTCGGAGTACATCACTTTAAGGGGAATGAACACTCCGTGGTCCCAGCCATGCTCATTGTCAACAAAGGCAGGCAAGCCAGACTGCACGATCAATTTTGCGGCATGCTGCGCCAACTCAGGCTGACCGGGCGCAGGGTATTGCAACTCATATGTCTCAGGTGGAAAACCGAAGTAGTCGTAAATGAGATCAGGGTGCGCGCGCCCAGTGAAGCTTGGAATTTGCGCTTCCCAATGAGACGTCACCAGCAAAATGGCCAAAGGCTTCGCAGGCAATAGCTGTTGAATGCTGCGCAAGAAGTCTTCAGTGGCTTGGTATTGTTGCTTTCTTTCGCCCGTCATGAAAAATGAGGGTCCGCCGCCGTGCGGAATATAGATGGAAGGCATGCGTGACATTTGATTCAACCTTTATTTCCGATTCAAACCGAGAGCCTAACCCATGATTCGGTCTTAAGAGTCCGATTCATGTTGTCAATTGACCGCATTCAAATGGGTGTCATGAAATTTGTGTAAAACACAGTGTTGTCCTTCGTATGCCACAACGGTTCATTTCTATTTTGGAATTCAAGAAATGCCTCGATTGAATATTGTTTTGATATTTGGAAGTGCACCTGACGTCACAGAAATTAGGCGTTGGGATCTCTCCTTTTTCACAAGTTGTATCGCCATCAATAACGCTTGGAGGGTCGTTCCCGATTGGGATTACCTTATTTTCCCTGAAGATTTCCCAAGGGACAGGTACCCTCTTTTGCCAACTGACAGCTCGCAAAAACTAGTCACAGCAAATGAGTTCGTACACCACCAAAATAACTTTGGGGGCTTTGTCTATGCAGGCGGAACGATGGCCTTTACAGCGGGGTATTGGGCACTTGGTGAGTTAAAACCTGACATCATTGCTTACGTCGGTTGTGACATGGTTTATTCTGATGAACTTGGAAAGTCAAGCCACTTCTATGGTCGCGGCCATGCTGACCCCTTAAGGTCCGACATCACGCTGCAGTCGTTAGAGGCTAAATCCAATCGGTTAATGGCCCTGGCGAACAAGCAAAATTGTGCAGTCCTAAACCTGTCCTCGCTGCCAAAGTCAAGATTGACATTTCCAAGGCGCGCGTTTTCTGACTTACAGCAACTTGTAAGCCATGTGGAATTTCTCGCTTATCAAAATCAGTTGATTGACCCGCAAAAAGTTGACTCAGCCTTGGCGGTTGAAAAAGAGTTAGGGTATCTCGTCCCTTCTGGACGCTACTGGGAAAAAGCCCACAGCTTTGATCCAGAAAAACTTCGCGAGATCGATGAACTTTGGATTGAATCTGACAAATACACTGACTGAACTCATTCAGAGTTTCAAAAACATCTGTTTGACAGCATCGCGGGCTTTCACTCGCTGAAGCTCTTCTGTGTGGTTCAGCTCTCGCAGAGGGCCATTCAACATTTTCTTCATCATGCCCACAGAAAGCGATTCAAGGACACTTTCAATGCTTTGTCCTTTGTCGAGCAACTTGCGAGCTCGCAAGACTTCAGCCTGACGCCAAGTGTCTGCTTGGAAATTCAATTCTTGGATCAAGGGCACGTCACTTCGGTGCGCCATCCAAGTCATGAATTTTTGCACACCATCGTCAATGATCACCTCGGCATCGGCCACCGCAGCTTGACGGTGAACTTGGCCGCTGTTGATCACTTCAGTGAGATCGTCCACGGTGTAAAGGTACACATCGCGCAGGCCTTTGACCTCAGGTTCGATGTCGCGGGGTACAGCCAAATCAACCATGAAGATGGGTTTGCTTTTTCGGGCACGCAAAGCACTTTTCACAGCGCCCAATCCAATCAAGGGCAAGGTGCTGGCAGTGCAACTGATAACGATGTCAAACTCGTGCAAGCGCTTGGGCAGATCTGCCAAGGAGATGCTTCTGCCACCGTGAACTTGCGCCAGCAGATCGGCTCTTTCAGCCGATCGGTTGGCAATCGTGATTGATTTCGGCGACTTGGCTGCAAAGTGAGCCACGCACAGTTCAATCATTTCGCCGGCACCCACAAACAAAATATTGGTTTCTTTGATGTTTTCAAAAATACGGCCTGCCAAGCGTACCGCGGCCGCGGCCATGCTGATGGAGTGCGCACCAATTTCCGTGGTGCTTCTGACTTCCTTGGCCACTGCAAAGGAACGCTGAAACAGTTGGTTGAGCGTGGTGCCCAAGGCACCCGAGTCGCTGGCCGTGCGCACAGCTTCTTTGAGTTGTCCCAAAATTTGCGACTCTCCCAAGACCATGGAGTCAAGGCCACTGGCAACACGAAACGCGTGTCGCGCGGACGCATCGCCTTCAAATCGGTAGGTGTGCCTCGCCAAAACATCGACTTGTGTTTTGCCGGTATCTGCCAACCAACTCAGTGTTTGGGGTATTTGAACCTCATCACCTGCACAGTAAATTTCTGTTCGATTGCAAGTGGACAAAATCGCCACTTCTTTGTGTGTTGTAAAACTTTGGCGCAAACCTTTCAACGACTGATCCAAGCGCTCAGAGGCAAACGCAAAGCGTTCGCGCAAATCAATCGGC
>CANJOS010000091.1 GCA_947476015.1 Comamonadaceae bacterium
CACTTTGCGTCGGCCAAAGGCCCTGCGCCCGTCATCATGGTGTCGGGCCGCACTTTTCCCGTTGAAATGCGGTGGCGGCCCTTTGAGGAGTCACGCGAGCACGATTTGAACGACGCCATTGGCGATGCCGTTGACGAGTTGTGGACCGGCAATGTATCTGGCGATATTCTGATATTTTTGCCTGGCGAGCGAGAAATTCGGGAAGTCGCTGATCATTTGAGAAAGCACTTGTCGCACAGCGCGGTCAACCGCAGTGCGGAGATCTTGCCCTTATTTTCCCGCTTGTCACAAGCCGACCAAGAACGTGTGTTTGATGCCCATTCAGGGCGTCGCATTGTGCTGGCCACCAATGTGGCTGAAACTTCCCTCACGGTGCCCGGCATTCGCTATGTGATCGATGCGGGCACAGCGAGAGTGAAGCGCTACAGTTTGCGCAACAAAGTTGAGCAATTGATGGTTGAACCCGTGAGTCAAGCGGCTGCCAATCAGCGCGCTGGTCGATGTGGTCGAGTGGCCAATGGCATTTGTATTCGACTGTATGACGAAGCTGATTTCAATGGGCGTTCCAAATTCACCGACCCGGAAATTTTGAGATCCTCTTTGGCAGGTGTCATCCTTCGCATGAAATCATTGCACTTGGGTGTGGTCGATGATTTCCCCTTCATTGAAGCGCCATCCAAGCGCGCCATTGCGGACGGTTATCAACTGCTTGCAGAGTTGGGCGCTGTGAACGATGCCAACAATCTCACCCGCACAGGCATGGAATTGGCCAAGTTACCCCTTGATCCTCGTGTAGGGCGCATGATTTTGGAAGCCCGAGACCGGCAAGCCTTGGACGAGGTGTTGGTCATTGCCAGTGCGTTGTCGGTTCAAGATGTGCGCGACCGACCCCTTGATGCGCAAGCGCAAGCCGATCAGGCGCATGCTAAATTTGACGACGACAAAAGTGAATTTGCAGGCTATTTGAAATTATGGAAATGGCTTTCGGAAGCCCGTGGGGGCAAGACAGCTTCAGGGTCGGAGCATAAGATCAGCAATCGTCAATATGAGCAACTGCTTCGTCAAAATTTTGTCAATGTCCGACGTGTCCGTGAATGGCGAGACACCCATACACAATTGCACACCACCGTGGCTGAGCATCGGTGGGCCTTGAATTCAAAGCCCGCAAGCTACGAACAAATTCACCTTTCTATGTTGGCAGGCTTGTTGGGCAATGTGGGCTGCAAACTGGACGATGAAGATGTGTATTTGGGCGCACGGGGCATTAAGTTTTACCGCCATCCTGGCGCTCACTTGTCAAAGAAACCGGGTCGTTGGACCGTGGTTTCTGAACTCGTTGAAACCACGCGTTTGTTTGGCCGTGGCATTGCCAACATTGAGGCCACATGGCTCGAGCAAGTGGGAGGTCATTTGCTCAAGAAACAACTCCTTGATCCGCATTGGGAAAAGAAATCAGGCGAGGTCATTGCATTGGAGCGCGCCACTTTGTATGGCTTGGTGGTTTACAGCGGCAGGCGGGTGCCCTTTGGCAAAGTCGATCCGCAATCTGCGCGCGAAATATTCATTCGCGAGGCCTTGGTTCAGGTGCAGTGGGAAACTGCCTTGCCTTTTCTCGCCTCTAACCACAAGATGATCGCCAAGGTGGAGGAGTTGGAGCACAAGTCACGCAGGCAAGATGTGCTGGTTGACGATGAATTGATTTTCGCTTTTTACGACCAACAAATACCTGCTGATGTGTGCTCCGGACGCTTGCTGGAAAATTGGTACAAAAATGAAGTGAAACGACAGCCGTCGTTGCTCTTGCTCAGTCGTGAGGAATTGATGCGCCATGAGGCGGCAGGCATCACAACACAAGCATTTCCTAAAACCATTCGCTTGGGTGGCACAGATTGCATGGCCACCTACTTGCACGCGCCTGGCGATGCGCGAGATGGGGTCACGGTCACGGTGCCTTTGTTTGTTTTGAATCAAGTGAGTGAGGACCGGTGTGAGTGGTTGGTACCCGGCCTATTGAAAGACAAGATCCAGGCGCTCTTAAAAAGTTTGCCCCAAAAACCTCGTTCGCGTTTTGTCCCCTTGCCCGATTCAGCTGCCAAGTTGACCGAGGCCTTGGGTTTGCCTGAAACTTTTGGTTCGGGTTCTTTAACTGACTCACTGCTCAAGAAAGTTCGCGACATCACCAGCTTGGATGTAAAGCGCGCCGACTTCAAACTCGATATGCTCAGCCCTCACTTGTTCATGAACTTGCGTGTGGTGGATGAACATGGTCGTCAACTGGGCATGGGGCGTAATTTGGGTGCACTCAAGGCCGACTGGGGTTCTCAAGCGCGGGGTGCTTTCCAAGCGCTGGCTCAGTTGAAGGTGCTGGTTCAGCCTGAAAAGAAACAACAAGGGTCCGTGAGCCTTGAGGACTCGGTTCAGGCAAAGACGCCTCATTCACCGCAAGTCCCCAGGGCTTCACAGCCAAAAGTAGCCCCCCTTGAGCGCTACACCGCATGGACTTTTGGTGATTTGCCTGAGCTCATGGAAATCAACAAAGGTGGACAAAGCTTGATTGGTTTTCCAGCCTTGGTGGATGCCGTTGATGCAGTGATCATTGAGGTTTTCGACGAGCCAGAAATGGCCTCACAAAAACACCGTGAAGGTTTGCGCCGCTTATTTGCTTTGCAAATCAAGGACGCTTTGAAATATCTTGAAAAGAACATTCCTGATTTACAAAAAATGGCAGTTGCCTTCATGCCTTTAGGAACCGCCGATGAATTGCGTCAGCAAATCATTGAAGTCGCACTGGACCGAGCTTTTCTTCTCAACCCTTTGCCCACTGATGAGTGGGCTTTCAAAAAACGCATCGAAGAAGGAAGAGGGCG
Source organism: Comamonadaceae bacterium (assembly GCA_947476015.1). GTDB lineage: Bacteria > Pseudomonadota > Gammaproteobacteria > Burkholderiales > Burkholderiaceae_C > Limnohabitans_A. The sequence goes on from CANJOS010000091.1 coordinate 2,868, forward strand.
CCTCACGCTGATTGCCAACGAAGTGGCCCGATTGACGGGCCTGATTCTGACCGAGTACGCTGCAGCCGTTCGCAAAATCAAAGATACCAAGAATGCCCCCGATGCCACAGCAGATTGTGCTCAGCAATTGCTGCGCCTGATGCCCAAAAAATTCTTGGTGGCATCGTCTTGGACTCAATTGCAGCACTTTGCCCGGTATCTGAAAGCCATCGTGTTGCGCTTGGACAAGTGGCGTGCAGACCCTGCACGCGATGCGGCCAAACTTTTGGAATTAAAACCGCAGGAGCAACGCTATTGGCGCCTGGTGTCCGATCGCAAAGGCGCTGTCGACGATCGGATGTTGGAGTTCCGCTGGCTGCTGGAGGAGTTGCGTGTCAGCTTCTTTGCACAGGAGCTTAGAACGCCTCAACCAGTCAGCTTGAAGCGCTTAGACAAAGCTTGGGCGCAATTGACTCATTGAGCTTTGGGTAAGGTCATCAAGGGGATGTCTTTTTCATGGGCCAACTTGTCCAATTGCGCGCGGCTTTGACTGGCAAAAAATAGGGCGATGCTTTGGTGTGTTTTCTTTGTCAGCATGGTTTGATTGCTCGACATTTTCAATCCAACCCCATCGCACAGCGCCTTGGCGAAGTGAGGCTCCAATGCAGCAACAGCCACGCGACCATTTTGACATGCATAAATTTTGTAGCCCGCATGCGCACCACCCACAGCACCCTGAGGCAAGGTCATGCCCCAGTGCCGAGGCAAGGCCAACCATTGCGCAGCATCCGACAGCGCCACTTCATGGAAGCTGCCTCTGCCTTTGACACTTTGCTTTAAGGTGGCCTTCAATACAGCCTCGCTGGCCATCAACGCGCCGCCCATGTCAGCAAACAAGCTGGCAGGCAGTTGCATGCCAGGCACCAAGTTGACTTCGGCTTGATAGGTCAAATCGTGACCGGGGATTTCGGCCAGAGGGCCAGGCGCTCCCACCAGGCTGACACAGCTGAGCTTTGGGTATTGCAGTTGCAGAGATGGCCAGCTCAATGCCAATTTTTTCAGAGCCGAGGGCCTGAACGAGGTTAACAAGACATCTGTTTTGGCCAGTAATTTGTGCAATTTTTGCTGATCAACTGGCGTTTTTAAATCCAAACTAACTTCTTTCACGCCCTGGTGCAAAGTGCTGTAACCGTCTGCCGTGTAAAAGGCCATGGGGTCACCTTGGGGCGGATTCACCTTGGTGCATTGAGCGCCCATGTTCACCAATCGCATCAGCGTTGCAGGGCCAGGCAGATTCAAAGCCAAACTGAGAATGCGCACACCGCGCAGGGTGGTGTCTTTGGACATGTTCAAGGTTCTTCCGGCGTTGATTATAGGAGCGCTTACAAAAGTAACTTCTAATTTTTGCTTGTACTTTGAGAGCACGGGTGTCGGATCGTGTAAACCCTTAGGAAATACATTTTTTCTCAGATCTTTTTACTATTAATATCTTCACATGACCCATGATAAATGGGTTTGAAAAATAGAATTTTTTTGTCTATTGGGTGCTGCCTTTACCAGTCATTGTTTAAAAAGGATTCCCAATGTTGTCGAAAAGTGAGAACGAGAAACTTTGCCGCATTGGCCCAGGCACACCGATGGGCGATGTGTTTCGCCGGTTCTGGAACCCCGTATTAATGTCCTCAGAACTGTTGGAGCCTGGGTGCGCACCCGTGCGAGCCGAAATACTGGGTGAGCGGCTTGTTGCATTTCGCGACTCGAAGGGGCAAATCGGCATGATGGAAGAGTTGTGCATGCATCGCGGTGCATCTCTGGCACTCGGTCGTGTCGAAGAAGGCGCCATTCGCTGTATTTATCACGGCTGGAAATTTGGCATGGACGGAACCGTGCTGGAGATGCCGAACGTCCCCGGCGAGTGCGTGCACGCCAAGCTGAAGGCGAAGGCCTATCCGGCCCGGGAGGCTGGCGGACTGATCTGGATCTACATGGGGCCTGCGAACAAGATGCCTCCCTTTCCGGACTGGGGTTTCATGCACCTTCCGCTGGAGAATCTTCGAGTCAGCCGTTTTGATACAGAAGTCAATTACATGCAGCAGCTTGAAGGGGGCTCAGATACAACGCACGTCGGAATTCTGCATACCAACGACGCTCGTCCTGGCTGGATGGATCATCAATTCACTGCCAATACGGACCTTGACAACCCCGCGAGTCTTGCCTCTGACGACCTAGCCCCGGAGCTAGAACTGGAGCAGACCGAGTTCGGTTTTCGATACGCTTCAACGCGCCGCATTCGCGGACAAGAAACGGTCCGTAACGTGCGCATTGTGCCGATTGCGATGCCATCTACTCGTGTCATTCCCTCACCAAAGCTGCAATTTGTAATCTTTGAAGTTCCCATGAACGACACGAGAACCACAACCTTGGGTGTGAGCTACGATATTGACGGCGGTCCAATCGACGGCTGGAAATTGGATGAGATTGGTGGACGCCACAACCCCATGCTTTTCGATCATGTCACGCACAGGTACATGGGTACTTGGGAAAATCGTTTCGGCCAGGACCGTAAGGAGATGGAGAAGAGCTGGAGCGGTATCAAGGGGGTCGTCGCAGAAGATCAAGCCATCGCGATGTCGCAAGGTCCGATCGTTGACCGCAGTCAAGAACATCTGGTTGCCGCTGATATGGCCCTTGTCCGTGCGAGAAAGCAGTTGCTTGAGTCTGCGGATCGAGTTCGCAATGGTGGTGACCCGATTGGCGTTGCGGCGGACTTCAGCAAGGTGCTGGCCTGTGATCGCAATATAGAGCCAGGTGTTGAGTGGAAGACCCTCCTCCCGCTTTGAGCCATCGCTATCACAAGAAACTAAGGAGACATGACATGCGCTTTTATTTGATTGAAATTGCAGCCGTTTTTAAAGCGGCAACAGGCTGGTTGCGGCGCCGGCACCTTGCCGTCTTGGGTGCGATTGTGCTGATTGCCAATGTGACAGCCCTTGTGCCTGTGGCGCAGGCGGCTTGGCCTGATCGCGCCATCACCATCATTGTGCCGTTGCCACCGGGTGGGCCAGCCGACTCTATCGCCCGGGCTATCGCCCAGAAGCTACAGGAACGTCTCGGCCAGCCCGTGGTGATCGATAACAAGCCGGGGGCGGGTGGCATGCTGGGCGTTGAGCTCGGTGCCAGAGCAAAACCTGATGGCTACACCATCATCATGGCAGGCTCCTCCATCGTCCTAGTATCAGCCATCGATCCAAAGGCGATGCGAATTGACATCCGCAAGGATCTTCAGCCGATTACGATCGTCTCCAAACTCCCGTTGCTTTTCTCCACGAGCCCAACAGCGCCATTCAGCACGTTCAAGGAGTTCGTTGCCTACGCGAAGGCTAATCCGGGGCGTGTCTCTGTGGGTGTATCACCAGGCCTCTCCACTTCTGCCCATGTTTTGCTTGAACGCATCAAGTTCGAACTCGGCATTGATGTGGTTCCAATTCCCTACAAGGGCAGCGCCCCGGCGCTCATGGCGCTGATATCCGGCGAGGTCCCCGCGATTCTCGACTACCTTCCTAGCGCAGGCCCATTCATCACCAGCGGAAAGATCAAACCGATGGTGCTCATGACGGACGCGCGCAATTCCAGCTTTTCTCAAATTCCGAGCATTGTGGAACTCGGTTATCCCGGGTTCAGTGTTGATGCATGGAACAGCTTGATGTTGCCGGCTGGGACGCCCAAAGAGATTGTTGCCCGTCTGCATCGAGAAGTAGTGGATATCATCAAGTCACCCGAAATGAAGGCCAAATTTTTTGACCTCGGACAGGAGTCCGGTGGAAATACGCCAGAACAGTTTGCTGAAATGATCCGGTCCAGCGAAGAAATGTGGACCAAGATCATCCGGGACGCAAAGCTGACATTTCCCAAATGAAAGTCAGCTTAACCTGCGCCTCTTTTTGGCAAGCTGTCCAATGAGTCTCGCAATCGAATTGCAAGAAAAGGTGCGCTCACTCGGCGCCGCCTTCAATCTTGACATCCTGGCTGCCACCCAAGAGATTTATCGGCAGCATCTTGACATGACTCCAGTGGAAGAGAAGACGAACCTGGCCTATGGTTCCAATGAGCGTCATCGACTGGATTTGTACTTGCCAAAGTCTGCGCCGTTGGCCGTGGTGGTTTACGTGCATGGCGGCGGTTTCGTAGGTGGCGACAAGAACAGTGACGGAACTTTCTATGTGAATGTGGGACGCTTTTTGGCACGCCACGGTTTTGCTGCCGTTTTGCCCAACTACCGTCGCGCGCCAGCACATGGGTGGCCCGCAGGGGCAGAAGACGTTCGAGATGTCATCGGATGGGTGCGTCAGAACGTGCGGGGGCTTGCAACTGACGAGCTTGATTTGTTCGTGCTGGGGCAGTCTGCAGGTGCCAGCCATGTTGGCTCATGGTTGTTCGATTCACAAACGCGCGGCACGCCGCTAGGTGCGTTGGCGGGCGTGATGCTGATGAGCGGTTTCTATAACGCGGCCGCGCCTCTCTCTGCAAACGCCTTGGCTTATTTCGGTGACGATGTCACGCTGCATGCGCAGCGCTCACCGATCACTCACGTCTCTAAAATCGAGGTGCCAGTGTGTTTGAGTGTGGCGGAACTCGACCCTGGGAGCATTGGCTGGCAAACGTTTCAGCTGGCCGAGGCCATGACGCGATGCAATGGCCGCAGTCCTGAGTTTGCTTGGCTGCGCGGACACAACCACGTCTCTACCGTTCTGAGCTTGGGGTCGCCGCAGCAAGATGCTGCTGCGGAGATTCTGCGTTTCCTAAAGACCCATCTCACCTCGTCTGATGCTCCGGTTCAGCCAAACCCAGCTTCATCGCAGACCTCAGACGATTTGTCACCAGACTTGCTCTCTTGACGCGGTGTTCTTTGGGTCCGAACTGTGAGAGCTTGTGGATGTCATGAGCAGTAGAATTTTTAATCATCTAGGATAAGCAAACATGTTGAGTCAACAAGACAATGAACTCCTTTGCCGGGTCGGTCCGGGTACTGCGATGGGCGATGTATTTCGTCGCTTTTGGAATCCTGTGTTGCCAGCCATGGAACTGCAATCGCCTGGTTGTCGGCCTGTTCGTTTGCGCATTCTTGGTGAAGAACTTGTAGCGTTCCGCGACAAGTCAGGACAACTTTGCATCATCGAGGAATGGTGCCTGCACAGACGTGTATCGTTGGCCCTAGGTCGTGTCGAAGAGCATGGAATTCGTTGCCTCTACCACGGTTGGAAATTCGGCTGTGATGGAACCGTGCATGAGACGCCAAATACCAAAGACATTCGAATTCGTGAGCGCCTGCGCGCGCGCACATACCCAGTTCGTGAAGCAGGCGGCTTAATTTGGGCCTACATGGGACCGATCGACAAACAACCGCCGTTTCCGCACTGGCGCTTTATGGACATTGCAATCTCGAATTTGAATGTGGTGAAGCTCGATTCAGGTTCCAATTACATGCAGGTTCTTGAAGGAGGTGCGGACAGTTCCCACGTGGGTGTTCTGCACTCGAACTTTGCGCGTCCTGGCTGGCTAGATGGCGAGTTCAAGGCAAATCCAGACGACGACAACCCGACTGCACTCGTCAGCGATGAACTTGCGCCAGATCTTGAAATTGAAGACACTGAATTTGGTTTCCACTATGCTGCTGTGCGTCCGATGCCAAGCAATGACGAGAATCCGATGCACAACGTTCGCATAGTGCCCATCGTGATGCCGTCCACACGCATCATTCCAGCTCGCGCCATGCAGACCGTTCTGTTCGAGGTGCCAATTGACGATGAAAATACTCGGACGCTCAGCATTGGCTTTCGAATTGACGGCGAATCTTTTGACATGAGTCGATACGAGGATATTCGTGGCCGCAAAAACCCTGCGCTGGTTGATCAGGTAGCTGGGCGGTACTTGGGCACCTGGGAGAATCACTTTGGTCAGGATCCGGAGGCGATGGAAAGCAGCTGGTCTGGCATTCAAGGTGTTGTGATGGAAGACTTGGCGATGTCGATGTCACCTGGCCCGATAGTTGATCGCAGCGATGAGCATCTGGTTGCCGCTGATGCCGCCATCGTTCGAGCGAGACGACAATTGCTCGCCTCTGCACGCCGAGTGCTAGCGGGTCGCGACCCTATTGGGCTGATGGACGACCTTTCACAGGTGATGGCATGTGATGAAACAGTTCCTGTCAAAACACGCTGGCAAGACCTCGCGCCGGGACATAAGCTGCGACAGACGGATGATTAAGGCTTGATATTCCGTCATTTTGTGCCATGTTGGTCTGCCCGGAGGGACTCGAACCCCCGACCTACGGCTTAGAAGGCCGTTGCTCTATCCAGTTGAGCTACGGGCAGATAAAAAAAGCCCTAGACAGGGCTTTTTTGAGATGAATGGTCGGAGCGAAAGGATTCGAACCTTCGACCCTCTGGTCCCAAACCAGATGCGCTACCAGACTGCGCTACGCTCCGACAAGCATCGTATTCTAATGCCGGTTCCAGCTAATTCTTGGAAATTGCTTAAAAGTTGTGCTTTTTGAGCTTAACTTCCCCGTGTGATTGGCATTTCCACTTGACCCGGCATGAGCAGGTGTTTGGCCAATTCAAGCTTTGCCAATGAATTGCGGTGGACCTCATCGGGCCCATCGGCAAATCGCAAAGTGCGCTGGTGTGCATAAGCATAGGCCAATGGGAAGTCTTGCGACAAGCCACCCGCACCATGCGCCTGAATGGCCCAGTCAATGATCTGACAGGCCATTTGAGGTGCCACAATCTTGATCATGGCAATTTCAGCCTTGGCCACTTTGTTGCCGACTGTGTCCATCATGTAGGCGGCTTTGAGTGTCAGCAAGCGCGCTTGTTCAATCATGCAGCGAGACTCAGCAATGCGCTCTTGCCAGACGGTTTGACGGGCCACTTCGCGACCGAATGCGACGCGAGTGTTCAGGCGTTTGCACATGAGTTCTAAAGCACGCTCGGCAATACCAATGGTTCGCATGCAGTGGTGGATACGCCCGGGGCCTAAGCGGCCTTGGGCAATTTCAAAGCCGCGACCCTCTCCAAGCAGCATATTGCTCTCTGGCACGCGCACATTTTCCAGAAGCACTTCCATGTGACCGTGCGGTGCGTCGTCATAACCAAACACAGACAAGGCTCTAATCACAGTGACGCCAGGTGTGTTGGCGGGAACGATGATCATGGATTGCTGCTCGTGAAGACCTGCCTCTGGATTTGTTTTGCCCATGACAATGTAAACGGCGCAACGCGGATCGCCAGCACCAGAGGACCACCATTTCCGACCATTGATGACGTAGTCATCACCATCGCGTCGAATGTCACATTGGATATTGGTGGCATCGGAAGAAGCCACATCAGGCTCAGTCATTAAAAAGGCAGAACGGATTTCGCCCTTCAACAAAGGCTCAAGCCAACGGTCTTTGAGTTCCTCGCTGGCGTAGCGCTCAAAGGTTTCCATGTTGCCGGTGTCAGGTGCAGAGCAGTTGAAGACTTCTGCAGCAAACGGGACTCGGCCCATGATTTCGCACAAGGGCGCATATTCCAAATTGGACAAGCCCTGAGGCGCGCGTGTGGATTTTGGCAAAAATAAGTTCCACAAGCCTGCCGCTTGCGCTTTGGGTTTGAGTTCTTCAACAATGAGGGTGGGAACCCATGCATTGCCTTTGGCGCGATTGTCTTCAATTTCTTTAAAAAACCGACCTTCATTCGGATAGACATGTTCGTCCATGAAGGCCAGCAAGCGCGCTTGCATGGTTTTAATTTTGTCTGAATATTCGAATTGCATTGATTTTCTCCTGTTGATTCCTGATCAAGCCACTTGGCTGGCAAA
>CANJOS010000092.1 GCA_947476015.1 Comamonadaceae bacterium
GAGCGTCGCGTGAAACATGCTTTGTATGGCAAGATTGTTGCCAAATCAAGCAAGTACCACGCACATGACGAAAACGGACAATACGGCGTGGGCGACGTGATTGAAATCACCGAGAGCAAGCCAATTTCCAAAACCAAAAACTGGGTTGCGACCCGTTTGGTTGAAAAGGCTGTTGCGATCTAAGCTTTAACCGCTCATTTCAGCAAACTTTCCAAAAACGACTCACAATGGTGGGTCGTTTTTTTTCGTCGGTGTGTTTTCAAACACACCTCATCCCACCCATTCATTCACGTCATATTTAAAGGAATCATCATGATCAAAGTTGGAGATACTATTCCCGCAGTCACATTGACCGAGTACGTCGAAGTAGAAGGCAACGGTTGCAGCATTGGCCCCAACCCAGTTGATGTTGCCAAGGCTTCTGCAGGAAAAACCATTGCTTTGTTCGCACTCCCTGGTGCTTTCACGCCCACATGTTCTGCCAAGCATGTTCCCGGCTATGTTGCGCAATTCGATGCGTTGCATGCAGCGGGTGTCGATGAGATCTGGTGTGTGAGTGTCAACGATGCTTTCGTCATGGGCGCATGGGGCCGTGAGCTGCACAGCACTGGCAAAGTTCGCATGATGGGTGATGGCAGTGCTGATTTCACAAAGGCCACAGGACTGACCTTGGACCTCACAGCGCGCGGCATGGGCTTGCGCAGCAACCGTTACTCAATGCTGGTGAAAGACGGCAAGGTCGCGACACTGAACATTGAAGGACCTGGCAAATTTGAAGTCAGTGACGCCGACACCCTGTTAGCCCAAGCCAAGGCCTAAGGAGGTCTTGCTCAAGCCAAGTCGAAAAGGCGAATCGCATGCGATACAACCCTGGCCCGTGCGCACTTCAAAGCATCACGCGGAGATAGTGAGCACCAGGCAGGGGGTTGTGATAGTAGGGAGGGATTTCTTCAAACCCAAGGTCTTCATAAAGGGCTCTTGCCGTTTCCATCTCATCCAATGTGTCCAGCAACACACTGCTGTACCCGTGTTTTCGAGCGCCATCTAAAACTGCCTCGGCCAACATCCGTCCTAATCCCAAACGCCTGAAGGCTGGCCTGACGAACAAACGCTTCATCTCAGAAGCGTTGGGGTAATCTGACGAATCAAGTGGCCGAAGTGCACAGCAACCCGCGACTTGCTGATCCACCATGGCAAGCAACAAGACACCGCGCTGCGACGAATACTCTCCGGGGAGTTGTGACAATTCAGACTCAAAGTCTTGAAAGTACAAATCCACATTGAGCGATTTTGCGTACTCTAAAAAAATACCACGGACAGCCGAAAGCTCTTCGTTTGAAGTGGGCTCTGTGATCAAAATCTTGGAAGAATGAGGATCTGACACGAGTGCAAGCTCAGTGGTTGTCAATGAAGTTTAGCGTCAATTCAGGGCAGACAGCATGGGCGCTGCGCCAGATTGAATGAGGGCATAGACCAAGCCAGCGCAGAAAAGAAGGATGACAAGCGCTTTGAGCCAGTCGCGCGGTTGATCGTTGGATGATTGAGCAGGTTCAGGCGATAACTTGTTGCCATCAACCATGGCTTTGATCAAGTTGTTTTTTTTCTTGAAAAAATACCATGCAATGGCCAACACATGCGTGATCACCAGAAAGAAAATGATCAATTTACCAAAGCTTTTGTGCCATTGAGTTGCCATGCCCACAAGGCGCTCAGAGACCAAGGAAGTGAGAGGCCCCGCATTGGAAATTTCGTCATCACTGAAAAGGCCGGTAGCAACCTGCAGACTTAAAAAAAGCAGCATGGCCAGCACAGAGACAGAGCCAACAGGGTTGTGACCTAAGCTGAAGAAATTGTTACTTTTAAAGTATTTAACAAGTTCGGCTGGCGTGCAAGCAAGCTGCCGCCAGCGTGACCAGTACCCGCCCACAAAACCCCAGCACACTCTGAAAATGACCAAAGTCAACACTGAATAGCCACATCTAAAATGCCAGACCATGGCATCACCCCCCACGTTGCCCGTGATGATCAATGCAATGACCAGTGCGGCCAAGGCCCAATGAAAGAGGCGAGTGGGTAAATCCCAAATTCGAACTTGAATCATGAAATGGCTTTCAGTGAAATTCCGGAGATCAGCAAGAAATAAAAAAACATGAGAAACTATTAAACACCTAAATTATTTCGATAAGACCTATGAAAAAACACTTTATTTTTGCCACAGCACTGGCCTCTATTTTGTTCGCACTTCCATCTGCTGCACAATTTGCAAAACCAGAAGATGCCCTGAAATACCGCAAAGCCAGTTTTACCATCATGTCGGCCCACTTTGGCCGCGTGGGCGCCATGGCCGCAGGCAGAGCCCCTTACGAGCCAAAAGCGGCTGCTGAAAATGCCGAGATTGCAGCCACCATGTCCAAATTACATTGGGCCGCTTTTGTAGAGGGCAGCGACAAAGGTGAGACCCGCGCCAAACCTGAAATTTGGAAAGACGGCGCCAAGTTCAAAGATGCTGCTGACAAAATGCAAGGTGAGTTGGTTAAATTGTCTGCTGCAGCGAAGCTTGGAAATGTTGACGCGCTCAAAACCGCTTTCGGTCCCGCGGCAGCCACTTGCAAAAATTGTCACGACAACTTTCGCAAAGACTGAATCAGATCACGTCTTTGTCTTTGAGGCGCTCAATTTTTTCAAGGTCATAACCCAAGACTTCTTGGAGCAACTCGCTGGTGTGTTGGCCCAACTGTGGGGGCACATGGTCATTGCGAACGGGAGTGACACTCAATTTGAGCGGGCTGGCCACCAGTTTCAATTCCTTTTGATGGGCGTGCTGCCACGTGGTCACCATGTGGCGAGCGGCTACTTGCGGGTCGGCAAAAACTTCTGATAAGTTGTTGATTGCGCCGCATGGAACTTTGGCCGCTTCAAGCGCAGAGAGCCAATCAGCTTTGGTGCGTGTGAGCATGATTTTTTCCAGCAGGGGGACGAGGACACTGCGGTTTTTCACACGGTCTGTATTTTTCACAAAACGTGCATCCTTGGCCAATTCGGAATGCCCTGCGACATCGCAAAACTTGGCGTATTGGCCATCATTGCCGACAGCCAAGATCAAGTGATCGCGCTCTCCCACAGCGGCCTTGGCGCTGGCGCGCACTTCAAAAACTTGGTAGGGTACGATGTTTTGGTGCGCATTTCCTGCGCGACCCGGCGCCTTGCCACTGACCAAATAATTGGCGCCTAAGTTGGCCAGCATGGCCACCTGTGTATCGAGCAAAGCCATGTCCACGAATTGACCGACGCCTGTTTTTTCCGCATGACGGAGCGCTGCCAAAATGCCAACAGAGGCATACATGCCGGTGAATAAATCAGCCACAGCGACACCCACCTTTTGGGGGCCGCCCCCCAAGTCATCTCGCTCTCCCGTCACACTCATCAAGCCGCCGATGCCCTGAATCGCATAGTCGTAACCGGCGCGATCGCAGTACGGGCCGGTCTGACCGAAACCGGTGACACTGCAATACACCAGGCGGGGGTTGAGGGCTTTCAGACTGTCGTAATCGAGGCCATAGCGGGCCATGTCGCCCACCTTGAAGTTTTCAATGAAAACCTGGCAATGCATGACCAATTCACGGATAAGGGCTTGACCATCAGGCTTGGAAATATCACACGTAAGTGAGCGCTTATTTCTGTTGGTGCCTAAATAATATGCAGCCTCAGCCGTTTCTTTGCCTTCTGCATCTTTCAGGAAGGGAGGTCCCCAACTGCGGGTGTCATCACCCGCACCAGGGCGCTCAATCTTGATCACGTCGGCGCCTAAATCGGCCAGAGTTTGAGTACACCATGGGCCTGCGAGGACGCGGGACAGGTCGAGAATTCGAATGCCATCTAATGAGTTCATGTCCGCATTGTCGCGAAAAACAGCAGTCGATGCTCGCGTTGATAATCAGGCCATGCCGAAATTGTTTTCATGCCAAGTCCTTGCCCTGTTGGGCATCGTTGTGGGGCTGTCGGCTTGCCAACCCAGTTTGAACTGGCGTGCAAGTCAGTTGGAAGGAACGGGACTGCGTTTTGAATTGCCGTGCAAGCCCGACCGGGTGGCTCGCACGGTCAACATGGCAGGCCAAGCGCTTGAGTTGTCTGTGGCAGGGTGTGAGGCTGGCGATTCGGTTTGGGCCGTGATGTCGACGCAAGTGTCGGCGTCTGCAGACCGCTCTGACTTGCTAAAAGGCTGGCGCCAAGCCACGCTGCAAAACATGCGTGCCAGTCAAAGCAATGAGGCCCCTTGGCAGCCAGAGCGCCTGGGGATTTTGCCAGGGGCCGTCCGCGTGAAGGCCCAAGGCACAAGTCTTCAGGGCCAAGCGGTCATCGCGCAAGCCGTATGGTTTTCTCATTTGGAGGGTGACTCCGTGCGACTGGTTCATGCGGTTGTTTATCAAAATAAAACCAATCGGTCGAGTCACGATCAAAGTGCCGATCAATTTTTAGAGAGTGTGAAGTTGCCATGAGCCTCAACCAAAGTCCTGTATTGGACAAAAGACAAATGGTCGGGGTCTTCTTGGCCTTTGCGTTCGCCTATTTTTTGTCTACCTTGATCCGTGCCATTACGGCAACTTTATCGCCCACCCTGACCCAAGAACTGTCGCTGTCTGCGCAAGATTTGGGCTTGTTGGCGGGTGGCTACTTCTTGGGCTTTTCAGTGACGCAGTTGCCGCTGGGCAAATGGCTTGATTCCCATGGCCCAAAGAATGTGATTCTGGCTTTCTTGGTGATGGCTGTTTTTGGGTGTGTTTGTTTTGCCATGGCCCAAAGTTTTGTGGGCCTCTGGTTGGCGCGATTTTTGTGCGGCGTGGGGGTGAGCGCATGTCTGATGGCGCCGTTAACGGGGAACCGGCGATGGATGGACGCAGGGTCTCAACTGCGTGCCAATTCATGGATGTTGATGACAGGCTCATTGGGCATGCTTTTCTCGACGCTCCCTGTTCAATGGTTGATGCCCATCACGGGCTGGCGGGTCATCTTTTTAGCACTTGCCGTGATGGTGATCCTGGCCATGGTGTTGATCTATGCAGTCGTACCCGTTTGGGAAAAACCAGAGCCAAGCGCTGTGCGCCCCGATGAGGCCGAGTCAGGTTATGGCCCCATTTGGCGTAGCGCCTATTTTTGGCGCATGGCCCCCATTGGATTTTTCAGCTATTCAGGTATTTTGGTGGTTCAAACCCTGTGGGCGGGTCCGTGGATGACGGTGGTTGGCGGCTACTCCCCGATGGAGGCTGCCACTGGTTTGTTTGGCATTAACCTGACCATGCTTTTTACGTTTTGGCTTTGGGGCTTGCTCACCCCCCGGATGGCCAAACTCGGCATCACGGCCAACCAATTGATTGCCTGGGGACAGCCCATCAGTTTTGTGGTGCTGGCTTATTTAATTTGGGCAGGACCCGACTTGGGCTCTGGCACAGCGGCTGTTTTGACACTTTTTTGCGTGAGCAGCACCTTTGTCTCGTTGGCGCAACCTGCAGTGGGCATGGCATTCCCTTCACATTTGGCGGGCCGCGCATTGTCGGCCTACAACTTGGTGATTTTTGTGGGTATTTTTGTGGTGCAGTGGGGCATTGGCTTGGGCATTGACCTGTTCAAGTCCATGGGATGGTCACCTGTCATGGCATTTCAAGCCGCATTTTCTGTTTTTGGTGTGTGCGCAGTTTTGTCCTATGTTTATTTCCTTTGGGCAAACCGCGATAATTCAGCATGATTGGAATTCTCATCGTTGCTCACGCACCTCTGGCCTCTGCCTTGCGCGATTGCGCATTGCATGTCTTTCCAGAGTGCGCATCAGGTGTGCAAGCGCTGGACATAGCGCCCCATGCCAGCCCTGAAGAAAGTTTGAGCTTGGCCAAGTTGGCCATGGCCAAACTGAACACCCCCCAAGTTTTGTTGTTGAGTGATGTGTTTGGCGCCACGCCCTCTAATGTTGCTCAAAAACTCAACAATGGCATTGACACCCGTTTATTGGCCGGCGTTAATTTACCGATGCTGCTTCGAAGCGTTTGTTATCGCCACGAAACTTTGGATGACTTGGCCTCCCGTGCGCAAGCCGGTGGCGAGCAAGGCATCATGCCCGTGGGGTGCACTGCACCCCTCAATCAAACAGGAGGACCTCGACATGCCACAAGCCACTGCGACCATCAGCAATAAGCTGGGTCTTCATGCGCGTGCCTCTGCCAAACTGACCAAGCTGGCAGGTAGCTTTCCTTGTGAGGTGTGGATCGCGAAGAGCGAACGCCGAGTCAATGCCAAAAGCATCATGGGCGTCATGATGTTGGCCGCAGGCATTGGCAGTGAGGTGGCCATCGATACCGAGGGCGATCAAGCGCAAGAAGCGCTCGATGCCTTGTTGGCCTTGATTGCAGATAAGTTTGGCGAGGGTGAATGACCTTCAGCATTCATGGTTTAGCGGTCGCAAGGGGGATTGCCATCGGGCGTGCTGTGCTGGTGGCCTCCAGTCGCGTCGATGTTGCGCACTACTTCATTCAGCCTGAGCAAGTCAAACAAGAAATCCATCGCTTAAAAACGGCGCGTGATGCGGTGGTTGAAGAGCTGCGACGCTTGCAAAATGACTTGACCGCCGAGGCCCCGCCCGAATTAGGCGCCTTGCTGGACGTTCACTTGATGCTGTTAGAGGACGAAAGCCTGTCCTTGGGTGTGAAGCAGTGGATTGAAACTCGTTATTACAACGCCGAGTGGGCATTGACCAGTCAAATGGAGGTCATTGGCCGTCAATTCGACGAAATGGAAGATGCTTATTTGCGTGAGCGCAAATCAGACCTTGAGCAAGTGACCGAGCGCGTTTTGCACTTCCTTAAGAGCGGCAACTCTCCAGCGGTGCGCACCAAGCCGCAAGCAAGACCTCAACAAGAACTTCAATTGGGCGACACCATGGATGTGCCGTTGGTCTTGGTGGCACACGATTTGTCACCGGCCGACATGTTGCAGTTCAAGCAAAGTGTGTTCACGGGATTTGTCACCGATGTGGGTGGCAAAACTTCTCACACGGCCATTGTGGCCAGAAGTCTAGACATCCCTGCGGTAGTGGGTGCGCGAAGCGCCAGCCAGTTGATTCGCCAAGACGATTGGATCATCATTGACGGCGACATGGGCGTTGTCATTGTTGACCCATCCCCCATCATTTTGGCGGAGTACGGATTTAAACAACGGCAAGGTAATTTAGAGCGCGAGCGTTTAACGCGGCTCAGACATACACCCGCCGTCACGCTGGATGGTCAAAAAATTGAACTGTTGGCAAACATTGAAATGCCTGAAGACGCAGATGCGGCTTTGATGGTGGGTGCTGTCGGTGTGGGTCTTTTCAGAAGTGAATTTTTGTTCATGGGCCGGCAGGGTAATTTGCCAGAAGAAGAAGAGCAGTTTCAACACTATCGCCGCGCTGTGGAAGGCATGAAAGGTTTGCCTGTCACCATTCGCACCGTGGACGTTGGTGCGGACAAGCCGCTGGACGAAGCACGACATGATGCTGCGCATTTGAACCCTGCTTTGGGGCTGCGTGCCATTCGTTGGAGCTTGGCCGATCCAGAAATGTTTCTCACCCAACTGCGGGCTATTTTGCGGGCTGCCGCCTTGGGCAAAGTCAACTTGTTGGTGCCCATGCTGGCGCATGCCAGTGAAATTCACCAAACACTCGAACTTGTTAAACAAGCGCAACGTGATTTAGATGCGCGCGGAGCGGTCTATGGTCCTGTTCTTTTGGGGGCCATGATTGAAATTCCGGCTGCAGCTTTGTCGTTGAAATTATTCTTGAAGCACTTCGATTTTTTATCGATTGGCACCAATGATTTGATTCAGTACACGTTGGCCATTGACCGGGCCGATGAAAGTGTTGCCCATTTATACGACCCACTGCACCCGGCAGTGTTGCGTCTTGTGGCAGACACCATTGCTGAAGGCGCTGCACAGGGCAAGAGCGTCTCAGTGTGTGGCGAAATGGCGGGTGATGTTGGCATGACGCGCTTGCTGCTGGGCATGGGTTTAAAAAGCTTTTCAATGCACCCTTCACAAGTCTTGCTGGTCAAGCAGCAAATTCTTCGCTCCGATGCTGAAAAACTCAAAGCATTGGCTCAGCAAGTGCTGAACTCAGAAGATCCGGCCAGTTTGATGGCTCCCTAGCCGTCCTTCGCTGTGACCGCTTAGATACGGGGGGTCAACGTGCCAAGCTCGCTGCGTGTGCTTGTTGGTCAGCGTGATAGCTAGAACGAACCATGGCGCCTACGGCAGCATGCGTGAAGCCCATTTCATAGGCCTTCTCTTCAAACATTTTGAAGGTGTCTGGATGCACATAACGCTTCACGGGCAAATGACTGCTGGACGGAGCGAGGTATTGTCCCAAGGTCAACATCTCGATGTTGTGCGCTCGCATGTCACGCATGACCGCCAAGATCTCTTCGTCTGTTTCACCCAAACCCACCATCAAACCGCTCTTGGTGGGAATCTGAGGAAAGAGCGCTTTGAATTTTTTCAAGAGCTGTAATGAGAACTGGTAATCTGAACCAGGGCGCACTTCTTTGTACAAGCGTGGCACCGTTTCTAAGTTGTGATTCATCACATCGGGTGCAGCGGCTTTGAGAATTTCAAGGGCGCGGTCGTCGCGGCCCCTAAAATCTGGCACGAGCACTTCAATTTGCGTGCGGGGAGACAATGCACGTGTTTCGCGAATGCAGTTGACAAAATGACCAGCGCCGCCATCTCGCAAGTCATCGCGGTCCACGCTGGTAATGACCACATAACTCAGCTTGAGATCGGCAATGGTGCGTGCCAAATTGCCAGGTTCATTGACATCGAGGGGGTCAGGCCGGCCATGGCCCACATCACAGAAGGGGCAACGACGCGTGCATTTGTCTCCCATGATCATGAAGGTGGCAGTTCCTTTGCCAAAGCATTCACCGATGTTGGGGCAGCTGGCTTCCTCGCAAACGGTCACCAACTTGTTCTTGCGCAAAATATCTTTGATTTCGTAGAAGCGCGTGGTGGGTGAGCCAGCTTTCACACGAATCCATGACGGCTTCTTGAGAACTTCGCCAGGCTCGACTTTGATCGGAATGCGCGACAACTTGGCCGCTGCTTTTTGTTTTGCCGTAGCGTCGTAATTTTCCTGCGTTTGGGCCTCTCGAACAACATTCCGTGGGGTGTCTAGGTCTTTGGTCATGGCATTCTTTCTGTGTCAGGACTCGAGCAAAGAAGCAAGGTGGTGTGCCATGACTTCTGCCGCTTGATCCCAGGAGGTGTTGACGCCGATTGTAAAAAGGTCCACTGTTTGCAGACCCGCATAGCCACAGGGGTTGATGCGCGTGAAGGGCTCAAGGTCCATTTTCACATTGAGCGCCAGTCCATGGTAGGTGCATTGTCGGCTCACTTTGATCCCCAATGCGCATATTTTCCCCAAGCCTTTGAATGGCTCACTGGACAAATTCGGCCCCATGAGGGCAGAGTGAGAAAAAGGGTCAGCCAATCGCACATAAATACCAGGTGCGTGGGCCACACGGTGTCCTGTGACCCCATAGTGAGCCAGGGTGCGGATCACAGATTCTTCCAGGCGGTAGACATATTCCTTGACAAAGTAGCCAGCCCTTTGAAGGTTCACCAGCGGGTAAGCCACCAATTGACCAGGCCCATGGTAGGTGACTTGACCGCCTCGGTTGGTTGGGACGACAGGAATTTCACCCGCATTCAAGACGTGCCCGGCCAGGCCCGCCAAACCTTGGGTAAAAACGGGGGGGTGTTCACACAGCCACAATTCGTCTTGGGCTTCTAAGCTTCGCAGCGCCGTGAAATCCTGCATGCCCTGATAGGTGTCCAGATAGTTTGTCTGACCGAGGAGCTTGACCTGCATATTGAACTAGAAATAGGCAGGCTTACAGCGCAACTTTGACCATGGGGTGCGAAGACAGCGCGCGGTAGATGTTGTCCAACTGTTCTCGGCTGGTGGCATGAATGGTCAGCGTCAAACTCAGGTAGTTGCCAGCCTTGCTAGGTCGCATTTCCAGTGTGGCCGCATCAAACCTCGGGTCAAATTGTTGGGCAATTTGGACCATGGCATCTGCAAAACCGTCCACCCTGGCGCCCATGACTTTGATGGGAAAGCTGCAGGGGTACTCAATGAGCGAATCTTGAGGTGAAATGGAAGCGGGTGGCTGATGGGAAGATGCGCTCATGATGGTGGGTGAATCAGGCGTGGGTTCTGATGGGCTCTCAAAAAGGCTGAGGTGAAAGCGTCAGCGCCAAATAACCACAGCGGCAACAGCCAGCCAGCCCAATGAAAAGTTCAAAAGAACCAGGGGGTGAATTTTGGCCAGCTGAGTGGCGGCCGTGGGCAATTCATCTTGCAACAGCGCGGCCTTCATTTTCCGAAAGGGCCCGAAATACAAGTGCCCAAAAATGAGGCACATCAAGCTAC
>CANJOS010000093.1 GCA_947476015.1 Comamonadaceae bacterium
GCTAGATGGTCTGTTTAGAAATTCAAAACCTCAGACACAGGATCGTCAAACTTCGGTAATGCGCCATTTGCGGGTGCGGCGATGGGGATGCGGGCCCCCGACTTCACAAACTGTCCGACATCAGCGTGTGTGAGGCAAATAGGAGTACTTGATTAAAGGAGGGTTTTGGTTCATCTTTCAACTTAAGGAGTGAAGATGAAATTGAAATCCAATCAACCCAAGGCTACTGCAGCGCAGGTGGTCAAAGACATCCGAAGAGCCACCAGGCGCCATTACTCAACCGAGGACAAAATACGAATTGTTCTCAGTGGCCTTAGGGGTGAGGACAGCATTGCTGAGTTGTGCCGCAAAGTGTCTGGCAATACAGTCATAGAATTGTCCTCTTGCTGCAACTGTTGTGCCAGCGCATGTTCCCGCTAACCTTGAAAGACCTGGAAAACGCGATGCGTATGCTCAGCAAATAAACCTACAACACCAATTGGTCTTAAAGCGGGCCAGCGTACAATGAAATAAAAAATGCTGTTTCAAAATATATTTGAATCAGCCAGGGAGAACACTTGAACAATAACATCACTCTCGCTTTTGACAATACCATTCACATCAGCTTGACTCGTCGGCAACTGCTGCTCGGTCTAGCCTCCTCGGGTTTGACTGTGTCCATCGGGTTGGCCAATGCGGATTCTTGGCCCAACAAACCACTGCGCTTGTTAGTGCCTTTCGCACCCGGCGGCAGCTCTGAAATTGTGGCACGCGCGCTGGCGGGTGAGATGGCCAAAACCATGGGCCAAAACGTGTTTGTTGAAAACAAGCCCGGAGGCGCCGGCAATATCGCGATGCAAGAGGTCGCCAACGCCACCGATGAGCACACCCTGATCCTAGGCCATATCGGCACCTTGGTGGTCAACCAATATATTTTTGCCAAGCTGCCCTACGACCCTATCAAAGACTTCACGCCCATCACGCTGATTGCCAAAGTGCCCAGCCTGTATGTGGTGCACCCTGATCTGCCGGTGAAGAATCTGAAAGAGTTTGTGGCCTTCGCCAAAGCCAAACCGGGTCAACTCAACTATGGCTCAGCGGGCAATGGAAGCGCTGGTCATCTAGCGTTTGAGTACCTCAAAATGGCCACCGAGACCTTCATGCTCCATGTTCCCTACCGAGGCACCGGCCCGATGTTGACTGATTTGATGGCGGGTCGTTTGCAAGCGGCGGCGGTCGGCGCACCCGCCCTGTTGCAATTCATCAAAGCCGGCAAACTGCGCTGTATTGCCACCGGCACCAGCATTCGTTTACCGCAACTGCCCGATATCCCCACAGTGGCTGAACAAGGCTACAAAGGTTTTGAAATGACCCAGTGGTACGGCTTGCTGGCGCCCAGCAAAATGGTCAAAGCCAACATTGACAAGCTGGAGAAAGAAGCCATGGCGGCAGCCCGAACCAAGCTGGTTCACGACAAGCTCAGCCAAGACACCGCACTGGCCGTGGGCGATACGCTGGCCGAGTTTGAAGCCTTCATCAAACTGGAACAAGAACGCTGGAAACCCGTGATTGCACGGGGGCAAATCAAGCCAGAATGAGTTTAATGGGGTGATCATCTCCATTATCCAATGTCCGTCTTCAAATGGTTTGAGACAGATGGGTTAGTTTCTTAAAGGAGAGATTGGCTCAATGGTTTAAAGTTTAAACAGTTTCAAGTTGGTGTTGTAGTCGTCTGCTTTGGATTGTTTTCTCTTTGATTTATCTCCACTCTTCAACTGCCGCGACCTTCTTTTTGACCTGCTCCCTTCCTGGCGCACTAAATTGATGGGACAAAGTCCGCTGATTTCGGAATAGCTGACCTGCACCTGCACTGCCGTACCTAAATAATGGAACATAGTCCGTTATTTTTAAAATAGTATCGACGTCCGCTGCATGACCAATGCAGTGCTTTTTCACAAAAAGTTAAATGCTTGAGTAACCACCTAATAAATAATTTGGAGTCGTAAGCTTTAAAAATTTTGTAATTTAGGCTAATAGCTTAATTAGTTCACGAATAGCCTGATTCTTCTTTTTAGCAGCATTTGAAGACTGACCGTGCTTTGGCTTAGGCCCAGTTGATTTACCCCCATGGATGTAGCATCGCCCATTCTTCATTGCAGGGTTTACGCAAAACCCATCTCTTTGTTTGCACTTTGCACCGCACTTGGTGTGCAATGCAAGAGATTTGCGTGCTTCCACCATGAGGTCGCTTCGTTTTTCCATTTCTACCGCCCTACGTTGCCAATTACCGCCTGTCCGTTGATCTGAACGTGTTGAACTTGAACGACTTGTCTGGCACCACTTTGAAGTCTTTGAAGTGCTAGAGCCCCCTTACTGTAAGTTTCCATTAGACGAGCGCTGCAATTCATTAACTTCACCTTAAAGATCGGATCTCGCTGTTTGGATGCGTCTGCCATTAGCTCCATCGCATACTTGTGAGCTAAGGCTAGTTGGTGTGCTTGCATTCGCTGAATTGAGTTCTTGGCTTTGACGCTTTCAGAAGCCTCTATAGCCATTTCAAAGACTCCAGCCTTTTCAGCAAGATCAGTTCTCTTTATTGTGACCTCAGCATCAAACAAATCAGGCTCTTTGAGGGCTAATTCCAGACCGGACATACGTCTTTGAGGTCAGTCGAGAACAATACCCCCAATTGACTGAATCACTTTGCCCCACCTTTCGCCATCCTCCTTGAGCCAAGTCCTGAGTTTGTCTGGGGTACTTCCTGACAAGGTGTACCCCAGTGAGGTGAACCGATCAGACACCAAGGGGTCATTCAAGGCTGTGATGGTGTCGGCAGAGACTTTGTTCAAAATGACTTGAGGCGTGCCAATCGGTGCAAGAAGTCCAAAACGAGCGTAAGTGCCCTCCATGCTCGGATAAGCTTGCTCGGTAAAGGTGGCTACTTCCGGAAGCAAAGGTGAGCGTGTGGGTCCGTTGATGGCAATGGCTCTGAGCTTGCCTGCTTTAATCTGCGATTGCGCTGTAGCAAGATCTGCCAAAGTAAGGGTGATTTGACCGGCAATCAAGTCGCTGACCGCTGGTCCTGTGCCTTTGTAAGGCACATGAATCATCTCAATGCCAGCGCCCTGGTTAAAGGCTTCGATGGCCAGATGCGCTCCTGATCCCTGTCCAAATGATCCGTAGCTCAATTTTTGTGGTTGCGCTTTGGCCAATGCAACCAAATCTTTGAGATTGTTGACTGCAGTGGCGCTATTCACCAAAAAGGCAGCAGGTGCGATGCCTACGTGCGAGACGGGTGCCAATTGTTTAATTGGATCATGAGGCAGTTTTCGAAAAATCATGGGGTTGATGACAAGAGGTGAAGCAGAACTCATCAACAGCGTGAAACCATCAGGTGCGGCCTTCACCACCGCGTCAACACCAATGATCCCCGAAGCACCCGCCTTGTTCTCGACCACAACCGATTGTTTCCACATTTCCGACAAGCGCTGAGCAAGTGTGCGAGCGATCAGATCAGAACCCGAACCAGCAGCTGTAGGCACAATGATTCGCACAGTTTTGTCTGGCCAGGATGATTGAGCACAGACCAAGCCTGCAAAACAAACCATCAAAATACCCATCCCACTTCGGAGCACACGTCGACGAGTTTTGAAAAGTGGCATTTCAAAATGGTGCATTTGTATCTCCGTCTTAAAACTGGGGGGGCTGGTGAAGTGTTTCATGCAAATGGGAAATGCCTTCGGCATCCCTGCCCGTCAACTCTGTCAGTTCATAGCTGTGATTGACATCGGTGTAATCCCGGTAACCCAAGCGTGCCAAGGGCCTGACGCGGCGAATGTCGATGCGACCGTCTTCAGTCAGTGAACCTTCCTCGATGTGGATACCAACTACTTCTGCAACCAGGATCCATGCTGATGAATCCAGACTATGCCCAGGCACATGTAGTTTTTGCGTCAATCGGCATTCAAAGTGGACAGGAGAGCCCTTGACCCTTCTCGCTTGAACATGCCGGGATGGCTGCCATGGAATATTCAGCGCCTCAAACTCATCAACCCCAGGGGCCATGTCTTTGGACGAAGCCAAAACCCAGTCCTTGAGGTCGTAGGTGGCCATGTTCCAGACAAACTCTCCAGTCTCAAGAATGTTGGCAGTGGTGTCTTTGAGTTGCCCAGACTCTCTTGCATTGGCCGCAATCATCACGGTCGGGGGATCCCATGTGATGTTTTGGAATTGGCTGTAAGGAGCCAAATTGTGAATTCCACTGGCGCTTACAGTAGAAATCCAGCCGATGGGGCGAGGGACACAACAGGACTTGAAGGGGTTATAAGGCAGGCCTGAGACTTCGGATTGAGGTGAATAAAACATGATTGAACGATTTATTTAAGACATCCCTGACAAGATCTATTCAACCTTCACATTGGCCTCTTTCACAAGCCGTGTGTAGTGAACAGTTTCATTTTTAAGAAACTGAGTGAACTCAGCTGTAGTATTCCCTACCGAATCTGCGCCCAATGTCGCAAAGCGCTCTTTCACATCCGTATCTTGCACAAACTTTGCCACTTCGGCTTGGATCCGATTGATCACCGCTGCGGGTGTGCCAGCAGGCGCCATCAGTCCGTTCCAACTATCGGCCTCGAAACCAGGGACTGCATCCGCAACGGACGGTAGATCAGGCGCCAATGGACTGCGCTTTGGGCTCGCGACCCCTAAACCGACAAGTTTGCCGGATTTAATATTGGGCATCGCCGTGATGGCTGTGTCGAACATCAAATCGACAGTGCCACCCATCAATGCCTGAAGCGCCGGCGCACTGCCATTGAATGGCACATGCAAGACATCAATTCCAGCCATGAGTTTGATCTGCTCAACAGCAAGGCCGCCACTGGTAACCACCCCAAAGGATGCAAAGTTGATTTTTCCAGGATTGGCTTTGGCTTTCTTGATCAATTCTGCTGTATTGCTAACGCCAAGTTGTTTGTTGGCCACAAGGAACAAAGGGTATTTAGCGACCATGCTGATTGGTAAAAGATCCTTGTCGGGTGCGTAGGTAATTTTCCCAGCAAGCGTAGACGGCGCAAGTGTGATCGCTGTGGGTGACGCAAGCAGCAGTGTGTAGCCATCAGGAGCAGCTCTGGCTGTGAGGGACGCTGCCAGCGTCCCTGCCGCTCCGGGTTTGTTATCCACGATCACGGGCACGCCAAGCCCTTGACTGAGTTTTTGGGCAATCAAGCGAGCCATGATGTCAGAGGCACCACCAGCAGGAAATCCAACATTAATCTTGATGGGCTGACTTGGCCAACTTTGCGCTTGAGCGATGGCAAAGGGATGAAGTCCTGCTAAAGCGACTCCCAACCAAGACACATGAACAACTATTTTTTTCAATAAAGTAAACATGAAGAACCCCTTTCGAATGAATGAGACTAGAAGTAACCACCCTTGGCGGTGATTTCTTCAATGGATTGACCTTCACTGACCCAAGAAAAAATCTTCTTTTCGTTGGCAATGATTTCTTCGGCTCTTAGCAGAACTTCTACCGCGATATTTCGCGGGACTGCGACTGCGCCATCTGCATCGCCCAATATCACATCACCAGGTTTAACAAAGACATCGCCGACCAAAATAGGCAATTGATAATGGGTAATCATGCAGCGGCCCAGACTTCCATTTGGGCTTTTGTATCGGTAATAAATTGGAAACTCTTTTTCTAAAATTTGCTTTGTATCGCGGATGCCACCGTCGATGATTGCGCCTCGCACACCTTTGCCAACCACAGTCGCAGTCATCACCCCTCCCCACAAGGTGGCTCTTTCATCTCCTGTTGTATCCCACACCACAAAGGCATCTGAATGAAGATCATCAAGCATTTGCCCTCGGTAAGTCAGTTCACCCGTAATGCGGGTGTTAGGCGCACTTTTCACGGTGAATGCTATTCCAGCGACCGTTTTTTCAGGGCTCAGTGCGATCAGCCTTCCCGGAAATGCTTGATCTAAAAGCCCGTGCTCTCTTAAAACATCGCAAACCACTGCTGATTGCAATTCTTCGTAGCGCTTCAGCAACTCTTGCTGATCCATAGCAAAAGCTTCGGTTGAAATGAGTTCTCGCTCGCGGATGAGCTTCTCTAGCTTCATCATGCCTGCTTCTTTTTGCAATGGGCTTGGGGTATTTGACATAGGCTAAACTCCTTTTCTCATATTTGAGATTGTTTCTCACATAAGAATCAATATACACAAGAACCTATTGAAGTCAACTGATGCCCGCCACATCTCACAATACCCCTGCCATCCATCGCGCCTTGACTGCGCTTCAAGTGATTGGGCAGCATCCGCAGGGTCTTTCAATGCAAGAGTTGGCTCAGCATTCAATTGCACCCAGGGCCACTCTTTACCGAATTCTGAATACATTGATGGCGAGAGAATTTATATGCGCCAATCCAAATGACCACAGCAAGTTCTGTCTTGGTCCCGCGTTGACTGTTCTGGGTAGAAAATCTCCACAGCAATTAGATCTCCTGTCTGTGGCGGCAGAGCCCATGCGATTACTTGCAAATCAAATTGGCGAGACGGTCAAACTGATAACTCGAAAGCATTTAGAGGCAGTTACTTTGCGTGTCTCAGACACAGGCCTTGATGGCCGAGTGATATCGAGGGTAGGAACACACATGCCACTTCATATTGGGGCATCTCAGAGATTGATTTTGGCACATGCTCCCGCAGACATACAGCAGTTGGTGCTTCAAACACCTTTGGAGCGCAGAACTTCACTGACCATTGTTGAATCTGCAAAATTATTGTCAAGTTTGCGAAAGTTAAAAATGAGCGACACGGCTCAAGGCAATGGAGAAGGAAGTCACGGTGTTGGCGCTGCTGCCACACTGATCCGAGGTGATCAAAATGCCGTGGTGGGCGCACTGGTTGCTGTCTACATACACACTGGAAAAACCCGAGGTCAGCTCAAATCAATTTCAGAAAATGTCGAATGTACAGCGCGTAAAATCTCTGAATGGCGCTGCCAACTTGTTGAATAAACGCATCCATGCTTCGGAATACCACCATGACTTTGGAATGATGAATGCCCAACATCCTAGAAACTGATGTCCTCATTGCAGGCGGCGGACCCTTCGGCCTGATGCTGGCCAATGAGTTGGGGCGCAGGCAAATCAAGTGCCTGCTGGTTGACCCTAAGCCCAACACCGCCTTCAACCCCCAAGCCAATGCCACACAAGCGCGCACCATGGAACATTTTCGGCGCCTTGGCTTTGCGCAAGAAATTCGTGCTCAGGGACTGCCGCCCCACCACCCCACTGACATCACCTACCTCACTCGATTCAGCGGCATCGAGTTGGCCCGACTTCGGCTCCCTACTGCGGCGGCCGCACCCCAAGCCATCAAAGCCATGACGGGGTCATGGAGTGCTGCTGAATTACCGCATCGGGTCTCACAAAAGTTTGTTGAAGTCACTCTGCGTCAGCATGCAGAAAAATGGCCCAGCAACGATATTCGATATGGCTGGAAGCTTGAATCCTTCAGTGATGAGCGCCAGTCATCCAGCCATTTCGGGTCGAATCAATCGGAATACCCCATTCAAGCAAGCATCCATCAAGTCAATTCGACCCAGCCTGTCTCCCTAGAAGTCCGGGCCCAGTACTTAATCGGTGCCGATGGCGCCAGAAGTTTGATTCGACATGAACTTGGCATTGCCTGGGGCGGTGCCACAGGTTTCAAGCGCAACTTCATGGGTGGAAAAATGCTGGCGGTTTACTTGAAGGCGCCTCATTTCTACGAGCGAAATCCAAATGACCGAGCATGGATGTATGTGGTCGTCAACCCAGAACTTCGCGCCTTCATCATGTCGGTTGACGGCGTGAGTGAGTTTGCCTTTCATGTCCAGATGGCTGACGATGCTGCCACCGAAGCGCTCACAGAGGAAGATGCCAAGCGACTTTTTGCACTGGCCTATGGTCAAGCCATCGACATTGAAATTTTATCGATGGCCACTTGGCTGGCAGGGCACGCCCTGGTGGCAGACAGCTTTCAAAAGGGACGCGTCTTTTTAGGCGGCGACGCCGTTCATTTGTTCACACCCACCGGCGGACTTGGCTACAACACAGCGGTGGAAGATGCGGTCAATTTAGGATGGAAGCTGTCAGCCGTTTTGAAGGGGCAAGCCCAAGCAGCTTTGCTAGAAAGCTACGAAATTGAAAGAAAGCCTTTGGCCATTCGAAATACAGGCTATGCAAGGCAGTTTGCCGATTCCATTGGCCTGTTTGACGCAGACAAGGACCTTGAAGCAATTTCGCCAGAAGGCGATCAAGCTCGCGGCATCGCCTCCGAATATTTGAATGGCCATGTTCGAAGAGAGTTCAATATTCCAGGCGTGACCTTTGGCGGTCGGTACGTTCATTCACCCCTCATCATTGAAGATGGCACGCAAGCGCCAGCAGATGCCGCCAATACTTATTCTCCTTCAGCATGCCCCGGTGGTCGTCCACCCCATGCTTGGATGCCAGATGGCAGCTCTCTGTTTGACCATTTCAATTTTGAATGGACCTTGTTGGTGTTGGGACAAGACAAAGGTCAACTGGCGACAGATGTTTTGAAATTCACTGAAGCGGCCTCGCAACATCAGTTGGACTTGAAAGTCGTGAGTTTTGATTCCCAAGAACTGTTGGATTTGTACGAAGCCAATTTGGTCTTGATCAGACCCGATCAAATCGTCGCATGGCGAGGGACGCATGCCAAGCATGCAATGCAAATTTTGAAGCAAGCTAGCGGCGCTTAACGAAGATTGACTTTTCTTTGCATTTGCTCTGGGGTGGTGAAGTAGCGAGACGACGCACCCATCCGCTCACGGGTCTGCGACAACTCGTACCTGGCCACAGTTCTCAAATGGACTTCGTCAGGCCCATCCATCATTTGAAGCGCCCTGCCCCATGTCCAAAAATAGGCCAAAGGCGTATCTGGCGACAAACCCATGGCGCCAAAAATTTGCATGGCCCTGTCCACCACCCGCACTTGCAAACGAGCCGCTACCACCTTGATGGCTGCCACTTTGGTGATTAACATTGAACGATCACAGTCGGCTTGATCTAACAACCATGCCACCTGTAAGATGAGCAAGCGGGCTTGATCAATTTCAATTCGCGACAAAGCCAACCACTCCTGCACACTGGCATAGTCCGACAAATGATGGCCAAAAGCTTCTCGCTCTAAACATCGTTCAGAAGCCATGGACAAGGCCAATTCACACTGCCCTATCGTTCGCATGCAATGATGCACTCGACCTGGTCCCAAGCGAAGTTGCCCCATCAAGAAGCCCTCACCCCATGTCCCTAGCAAGTTAGCTTGGGGCACACTCACTTGCCTGAAGACAATTTCGCAATGACCTTCAGGGGCCAAATGATGCACCACGGAAATGTTGCGCACGATCTCGACACCTGGAGTGTTCATGGGCACCAGCACCACGCTGTGCTGATGGTGTTTGTCAAGCTCGCCCTTCGTGGAGACAAGTTCTTCGTTTCGACACATCACCAACATCAGCTTGCAGCCTGGATGCGCCGCCCCAGTGATGAACCACTTGCGACCGTTCAAAATCAAAGATTTGCCGTCATCCCGAACGGTGGTCTGCAAGTTGGTGGGATCAGACGAAGCTACATCGGGCTCAGACATGGCAAAGGCCGAACGCATCTGCCCTTTTAAGAGAGGCAGTAGCCACTTTTGTTTTTGTTCTTGAGAGCCAAATTGATGCAGCAAAGCCATGTTGCCTGAATCTGGGGCTTGGCAATTGAACACTTCTGCCGCCCATGGCAGCTTGCCCATGATTTCGGCCAAAGGTGCGTAAGCAACATGGCTCAATCGGGTCCCTGGTTCGCTTGATTCCAACTCTGGCAAAAAGAGGTTCCACAGACCCTCGTCTTGCGCCAAGATTTTCAGATTTTCAATGAAGGCGGGCGGATAGTCGCCCTGTGCCACAGCCTGATGCCACGCGGGGTTATAAGGCAGGACATAGCGGTCAATGAATGATTGCAGTTTGTGCGCCATTGACTGCACGTCTTGATCAACAGAAAAGTCCATAGGTCAATGAGCCCTGTTGCTTGAAATTACCCACAGGTCCCTAAATGACCGCAACTGGTGCAATACTCACAACCATCTTTTTTGATGAGTGCATGTGCACCGCATTCTGGGCATTTTTTGCCTGCCATCACAGCCTGCAAAGCACCTTGCTGGTGAGAAGCTTCCTGATGCAGATCTGCAGCAAGGGCTGACGTCACAGCGGAACTTGACGTGTTGCGACGCGCCAATATTTGTTCAATGGCATAGCCCACCGCTGCCACTTCGGAGTCGTGCCACATGGGCACCTCCAGACCACTGTCTTTGCGCAACGTGCCCAAGCGCACAGGCCCCCGATCCCACGCTACTTTGCGCATGTCTTGCAAGGCACGCGCCAAGAAACCACCGCGCGCTGCCAAGGATAAAA
>CANJOS010000094.1 GCA_947476015.1 Comamonadaceae bacterium
ACTTGCAATTTCCTCAGCAAAGGCTGAGCTCGTTGCCATGACAAGCAAGAATGTGAATCGAGCGAATGGTGATGTGTTCAAAATGATTCAGTTGAATAGAACAGTTCTTTTTTATCTCATTTCAATGAAAAAAATATGACAATAAAAAAGCAATGAGACTTCAGAGCAATGTATTTTTTACATTTTTGTAGAAATCATTTCTTTCAAGATACTTCGTTTGATTTTCTGATTGTTTAATTCTGGCGGCGCCCAAAACCAACGGTGCATTTTCATTTTTTCGCAAGCTGATACAAACCGATTTAGGACCTCGTCAAAATCGGCATCGGAATAATTCAAACTGAAAATCAATCGCCCCGTACCCACCCAACTGAGGGCCAAACCTTCCGCTCGCAAATAATATTGAAGCATCCAGTTGTACCTGGATGGCTCTGTGTAGTAGAGGCTCCATACGCTTGACATATTAGCTGCACGCAGGGGCAAATTTTTGTCTGTCATTGTTTGGTTAAAACGCATTCGTCTGGAATCCCAGAGTTCATCTAAGTTTTGATAAATTTGAGTCACTTTTTCGTTCTCAATTTTTTCCAAAAACACTGACATCGCACCCATCACATGGGGATGTGCATTGAATGTGCCACGCGCAAAGCACACATCTGCAGGCTTATCGTCCTTGAATCTGCGCATTAAGTCTGCACGGCCACAAACTACGCCCACAGGGAATCCTCCCCCCAGTGTTTTCCCATAAGTGACCATGTCTGCTCGCACGCCAAAATATTCTTGAGCGCCTCCCTTTGCAAGCCGGAAACCTAAAAAGACCTCGTCGAAAATAAGCACAATTTTCCGCTCAGTACACACCTCTCGGATTTTCTTGAGCCAAGCAGTGTAGGCCGCGCGGTCATAGGAAGACTTTCGGCTGCTGTCCACCAAGGATGAGTCACCCGGCGCCCCCTGATTCAGATGAAGTGCTTGCAATGGATTGATCAGAACACAGGCAATGTCCTTCCGAGTTCTGAGTACATGAAGTGAGTTTTCATGCATGTCACGCAAGGTGTATGTCTCTCGGGGCGGCATAGGATTACCGGGGCCAGGTTGAACATCCTCCCACCAACCGTGATAGGCACCACAAAAGCGAACAATATTTTTTCGACCCGTATGGTATCTGGCCAATCTCACGGCTTGCATGACGGCTTCTGTGCCCGACATGTGAAATGAAACTTGGTCAAGACCAGAAATTTCCTTGAGTCGTTTGACGTTGTAGGCGACACAGGGATGGTACGCACCCAGTGTTGCACCAACCTGATGCACTCTTTTCGAACCCTCCGCCATGCATTCCTTGTAAAAATCTGCGCCGAAAACGTTGACTCCATATGAGCCGGTCAGGTCGTAAAAAGTCTGTCCATCTTCATCTGTCACAAATACGCCATGTGCAGACTGTATAAATGCACCAACTTTTAAGTGCTGTCTTACAAGAGGACTGAACTGAAATGGCACCCTGTAGGCACCCGTGAATTGCAAATCAGAGATGATTTCACGCGCCTCAGCCGTCATTGCAATGCTTTTGGCATGCCGCGTTTGAAGTAAGTCAGCCAATTGATAAAAAGCAGCTTTTCTTGTGTTTGATATGTCTTCAGAAGCGCCGTCACAGGCGAAAAATTTTGTCTCTGAAAATTCATAGCCTGGTAACAATGAGGCCACTCTTTTGGCCATTCTTGAGTGGCCTGTCAATGAAGGGTGCTTGGCAAATGACAGCTCCAACCTTCTTTTGGCAAAGGGTAGCGCCAGAGCAATTGCGCTGAGTGAAATGACCAATGGAAGAGACACTTTGAATCCAATCTTGAGTCGTTAGAGTCTCCTTTTTATTAAAAAATCGTGACAGGAAAATGAAAATGAAACAAATAATTCAAAGAATTACCACACAAGAAGACTTGAATTTTTTGTTGACCAACCGAATTCCACGGATGACCGTGACTAGGTTCATTGGGTGGTGGAGTCAAATCAAAAATCCTATCATTCGCGATTTGTCCATTGGAATTTGGAAACTTTTCTCAGACTTGGACTTGAGTGAAGCTGCAAAAACAAAATTCGAAAGCATGCACGATTGCTTCATTCGTGAGCTGAAGCCAGGTTCTCGCAGCATTGACATGCGTGAGAATATTTTGTGCAGCCCCTGCGATGCCATTGTGGGTGAGTGTGGGAACATCGACTACACCCAAGTTTTTCAGGCCAAAGGCTTTCCCTACAGCCTCTCGAGCTTGATGGGGTTCACAGCCCGAACAGGTGAGTTGGTAGAGTCCCTCAAAAATGGCACTTATGTCACACTGAGGCTGACTTCTAGCATGTACCATCGCTTTCATGCACCGGCAGATGCAAGACTGACGCACGTCACACACATCTCTGGCGATACTTGGAATGTGAATCCAATTGCCCTGAAACGAGTTGAACAACTGTTTTGCAAAAACGAACGCGCTGTCTTGAACTTTGAACTGTCAGATGGCACTCCCATGATCATGGTTCCAGTCGCAGCCATTCTGGTTGCAAGCCTCAGACTGCATGCTGTAAATCTGTTGTTTCACGTAGATTACTCAGGGCCCAATGAAATTCCCTGTGCGTTGCAAACTTACAAAGGGCAAGAATTAGGTTGGTTCCAGCATGGCTCGACCATCTTGGTATTTGTGCCCAAGGGTTTCAAACTGGCCGAGGGCATTGCAACTGGGCAGCGAATCAAGATGGGACAAGCTTTGATCGAAAAAGAATCATGATGATCTCAACTCGCAAGTTATCTCTCTTTTTCATTTGCTTTGCATTTTCATGCTTGAGTGCATGCTCAGTGCAAAATCAACTTCTGAGAAGTGCAGGCGACGTTCTTGCTCTGGAGAACCAGTCTGCAGAGGAAGATTTGGATTTATTGCTGCATTCCAGCGCTTACCATCTCAAACTTTCTGAAACCCTGCTGGTGAAAATGCCAGACCACATCAAACTTGCAGAGTCTGTCACTCGCGGGTTCACACAGTATGCCTTTGTGTTTCTCATGGACGAAGCAGACCGAAAAGAATCTGAAAGCATCGCACTTGCAAGTCAACTGAGGCAGCGTGCTGCCAAAATGTTAATGCGTGCCAAACTGCATGGGCTGAAGGCGTTGGAACTCAAATACCCGCAGCTGCTTTCGTTGCAAACCGGCCAAGCAACATCATCAAAAAAATTGATTGCGATTGAAGATTCAGGCTTGGCCTATTGGACACTGACATCTTGGGCCGGCGCCATATCACTTTCAAAAGACAATCCAGATGTTGTGGCAGACCTCCCTCTTGTTTTGCAGTTAGCCCAGATAACTTGGAATGCCAACCCTCAGTTTGACAATGGCTCTATGGCAAGCATGATGGGAACGCTTGAACTTGCCAGACCCGGCGGAAATGTCGATTTGGCAGAAAAATACTTCAACGATGCAATAGCATGGCGCGGCAACCAAATAGGGCCTTTCATTTCCAAAGCCGAAAATTGGGCATTTGCAAAGCAAGACAAAGCCGCTTTCACAGACCTTCTGAATCAAGCCATCCACAGTGGAAAATCACAAAATGACTTGGTCACCCAAGTCATGCGACGCAGAGCCGAGTGGCTTCTCACTAAAATAGACGATCTTTTTTAAGGGCGAACTTCATGAGCATTCAATTGACCAGAAAAAAATGGATCCAAGTGGCTTGCAGTCTGGCATTTGGATCGATGTTCTCTAGCTATGCTGCTGAGGCACAATTGAAAATTGGCTCTTTGGTACCTAAAAACTCACTCTATCACCGTCAGTTGATGGAAATTGGCGAATCTTGGAAAAAGGGTCAATCGGGTTCACCTCGCTTCAATGTCTTTACAGATGGCAGTCAAGGCGGAGAAGCAGAAATGGTTCGCCGCATGCGGATTGGACAACTACAGGCAGCCCTCCTGTCTGTTGTGGGCTTGAGAGAAATTGAGCCCTCAATTGCTGCGCTTCAAAACTTACCGCTTGCATTCAGATCTTGGGAAGAGCTGGACTATGTCCGAGAAAAAATGCGCCCTGGCATGGAGCGGAAATTCTTAGAAAAGGGCTATGTGGTCTTGGCATGGGGCGATGCAGGATGGGTTCGATTTTTTTCAAAGCAAGCCGCATTGGTCCCTGATGATTACAAAAAGATGAAATTTTTTTCTTGGGGTGCAGAGGCTGAGCAACAAGAAATTATGAAAAGTCTAGGCTACACACCTGTGCCGCTGGAGCCTACAGACATATTGCCTGCGATTCAAACTGGCATGATCAACGTTGTGCCTTCGACCCCCTACTTTGCATTAGCTTCGCAAATTTACAATTCGGCTCCTCACATGTTAGAGATCAATTGGGCACCTATCGTGGGTGCCTTTGTGATCAGCAAAAAATCTTGGGATGAGATGACGCCTGAAGCTCAAAAAAATTTGCAGCTTGCATCGGACAAGGCTGGCGGTCTCATCCGTATTCAGGCACGCAAAGAAGTTGAAGATTCTGTTGAAGCCATGAAAAAACGGGGTCTGCAAATCAACAAACCGAATGCCGCTCAACTGAAGGAATGGCAATCCTTAAGCGAATCACTTTATCCTCGCATTCGAGGAAAAATGGTTTCAGCCGAAACCTTTGATGAAGTTTTTGCTCATTTGAAAACTTACCGTTCCACGAAGACCCCATGAGATTTTTATCGACTCAACTTCACAGAATAAAGGACTGGGACGCAAGTCTGGCTGCAATTGCTTTAATGGGCATGGTTTTGATTCCCGTGATGGAAGTATTTCTGCGACCTTTTCAAGGCAGCGGTATTGAGAATGCACCTGTTTTGGTTCAACATCTGGGTCTTTTATTTTCTCTTGCAGGCGCCCTGTACGCAGAAAGAACCGGCCATCTCACCAGCCTAGGCTCTGCGTGGGAAAAAATCCCGAACTTGTCACTGCAAAAAATTGCCAAAGGGTTTGTCTTTTTATTTTCAACTTGCTTGTGCGTTCTTTTGTGCAAGGCCAGTTTTGATCTCATGTTGTCTGAAGTCAGTACGGGCCATACCATCGCTTATGGCCTGCCAACTTGGGCATTTCTCTCCACCATGCCCATTGCCTTTGCCTTGCTGGGCCTTAAATTCGGCATGCGCTGGCACGGTGATGCGATTTTTCAATGGGTGGGTTTGGTCGCAGTTTCTTGGATGGCGTGGCATCTCCAAACAATATTGCAGGACATGCCTCTCATGGTCTTGCTTTTGGGTCTTGCGCTGGTTTTATTTTTATTACTGGGTGGCTCCATATTTTTGGTGCTTGGTGGATTGTCTTGGGTCTTGTTCTTACAAGAGAATATTCCCATGGCCTCCTTGGCACTTTCGCACTACCAGATCACTGTCAATCCTTCTTTGCCCGCGCTCCCCCTTTTCACACTGGCTGGCCTTATTTTTGCCAATACGCAAGCGGCTAACAGGCTGAGTGTCTTGTTTTCCTCAATCTTTGGGGGCGGTCGGATCGGCACCATCTTGGCTGTCGCTTGCTTGTGCAGTTGCTTCACGGCCCTCACTGGCGGCAGTGGCGTGACCATCTTAGCGCTTGGTGGCCTGATGTTGCCTTTACTCAACAGAGTGAATTACCCAGAAACCAAAAGCATTGGATTGATCACAAGCGCCAGCGCACTGGGTGTTTTGCTAGCACCCTCCGTTCCCTTGATCATGTACGCGATCATGGCCCGAGTCCCTATTCAAACCATGTTTGTTGCTGGTCTATTGCCTGCTGTCTTGATGATCATTTGCTTGATTTTATTTGGTCGGTTTTTGAACATCCCAGCAAACATATCACCCATCAAATCAAACAGTCTTTTGACTCAAGAATCACTGTCGAGGCCGAAAATAAGTACTGCATTGTGGGATGCAAAATGGGAAGTGATGACACCTTTTGTTGCAATTGCTGGCTTAATCTCTGGCCTGACCACTCCGACAGAAGGTGCTGCCTTGACAGTTGCCTATGCTATTTTTTCCCAGGCATTGGTTCACAGAGAGTTGCATTATTTGCAATTGAAGCATTGCTTAATCCAATCTGCTCAAGTCATTGGTGGCATTCTTCTCATCATGGGAATGGCATTGGGCTTAACAAACTACCTGATTGATGTGGGGATCCCTGATCTCGCTTCAGATTGGGTTCAATCGATCACCGCCAACAAATATGTATTTTTGTTAGCCTTGAACGTATTTTTATTTTTTGCTGGCGCATTGATGGAGATTTATGCAGCCATTGTTGTTTTGGTTCCTCTTCTGCTTCCACTCGCCATGAGTTATGGCATTGACCCCATTCACTTTGGCATTATTTTTTTGGCCAATTTAGAAATGGGGTTCTTGTGCCCTCCTGCGGGTATGAACATCTATTTTGCCAGTGCTGTTTTTAAAAAATCTATCAGTGAAGTTGTTCGCTCGGTATTGCCAGCACTGGGGGCTATTTTTATTGGCACTGTCATCTTGTCGTGGTTTCCCATTTGGGTGACTGCCCTTCCACAGTTTTTTCTTTCTGCATCTCAACCATGAGAACTGTGATTCACCTGCCGATCATTTACAAATTACAAATGAATTCAACCCTCTTCAATGAGCATCAAATTTTGGCAACCACTAAGTTTTGAATGAACAACTGACAAGACTGCTCCCAGCTGAACTCTAGTGAGCGTTGCCTTGCTAAATACCTGGGTATATTTAACGCCGATTGAGTGGCCAACGCCAAGTCTTCATTCAGTACACCCCCCTTGACCTCCCCTGTCAGTTGATTTTGCAGAACTTCCTGCGGGCCATCAACCGGATAAGCTGCTACAGGCGTTCCGCAAGCCATTGCCTCTAGCATGACCAAACCAAAGGTTTCATGCTGGCTTGGGAAGACAAACACATCACAAGCTTGGTAAACCTTGGCCAATTCGGATCTTGGTAGCAACCCAAGCCATGTGATGCCATCAAACCTGCTTTTCAGATTTTCTTCCAAGGGTCCAACACCACACACAACTTTTGAACCTTCAAATGGCATTTTCAAGAATTTTTCAATGTTTTTTTCATACGAAAGGCGACCCACATACACAGCGATAGGCCGTTTGAGTTGCGACAGTGGCGGGTAGCTCTGCGGTTCATGCGCGTAATTAAAAAGCTCAACATCGACACCATGAGTCCAAGGCCTTAAATTTTGAAAGCCGCGCATTTTCAATAAGTTTTGAACGCCCGTTGTTGGAACCATGACACCTGCTGAATGACGATGAAATCGTTTGAACAAGGCATATCCCAAAAAGAGTGGCAGTCGAATGGCAGCTTTCAGTACCTCTGGAAAGCGCGTGTGGTAAGCCGTTGTGAAGCGCCACTGATGATGCCGACAGATTCCCCGCGCAGCCCAACCCAAAGGGCCTTCAGTCGCGAGGTGAATCGCATCAAAATTCGCAGATTCAAGCATTTGCCTTAACTGCTGCTTGGGCTTCACGGCCAAATCAATGCCTGCATAGCCTGGACAAGGCCTGGTTTTAAACATGCCCGGATGAATCACCTCTATCTGATGGCCCACCTTTTCAAGCTCTCGAACCAACTCAACCAACGTGGTCACCACGCCGTTGACTTGAGGTCTCCAGGCGTCTGTAACGAGGATAATTTTCATGCAGTCGCAAGATAACTGGTTTTCGCAGCAATCTGAACTTCCGAGTAGGGGTCAAATGTCAGAATTTCCAATCGACCATCTGAATGCTCAACCATGGCGCTCAGACTCTCGACCCAATCACCATCGTTGCAATACAAGACACCCTCAATTTCCCTGATTTCAGCGTGATGAATATGACCGCAGACAACGCCGTCATAGCCTCGCTTTTTAGCTTCACGCGCGACTGCGACTTCAAAATCAGAAATAAAATTAACAGCCTTTTTGACCTTCAACTTCAAATAGGCGGAAAGTGACCAATAGGGCAAGCCCAAGCGACCACGCATGTTATTGAGATGCCGGTTGACTTTCAGGGCCATTTCGTAAAGCGTATCGCCCAAGTAGGCAAGCCACTTGGCAAATTGAATGACGCCATCAAAATAGTCGCCATGGATAACCCAAAGTTTTTGGCCCGTTGCCGTGGTATGCACCGCATGCTCCAAAACCTCAATCCCCCCAAATGAATGCCCTAGAAAATCTCTTGCAAATTCATCATGATTACCAGGCACGAAAACAACTCGACAACCTTTGCGCGCTTTTCTCAGCAGTTTCTGAACCACATCGTTATGGGCTTGCGGCCAATACCATTTGCGACGCAGTTGCCATCCGTCAATGATGTCACCGACAAGGAACAATGTATCGCAAGTATGCGTTTTTAAAAATTCAAGCAAAGCCTCAGCTTGGCACCCTGGGGTGCCAAGATGAAGGTCAGAAATGAAAATGGCTCGGTAGTGCTTGTTTGACGAGCTTTCACCTGGCATAAATTCCTGAGCGTCTTTGAACATCATCATGCACCTGTGAAGTATTTGCGATAACGAAGTGGAAGATCTTTCACTTGCAACAGCATGGGTAAATCTGCAGTGTTGAAATCGGGATCCCATGCGGGTGCGCCCAATATTTTGGCGCCTAAGCGAAGGTAACCCTTGATCAAGGCAGGTGGCTCAACAGACAAATTGGTGTCAAGGTTTTCAATGGGAAGTGGCAAACGAGGGCGAACATGAAACTCAATAGAAGCCAAGTTGGTTTTGGAAAGTTGATGCCACATGCTCGCAGCTGCATGCCCACTGACGATGCCATTGTGCAACATGGGAATGCTGGCGCACCCAATCATGGTATTCAGCTGATTTCTAGCCATGAATTCGAAGAGTGCGCCCCAAAGTGCCAAGATCACACCGCCATGTCGATGCTCAGCATGCACACAACTGCGACCTAGCTCCACCATGCGCTCGCGCATGAATCTCAAACGCGTTAAGTCAAATTCGGTGTCAGTGTAGGTGCCTCCAACGCGTTGAGCTTGAGCCGGCGTCAACACTCGATAAGTTCCAATGACGTGCCCAGAATGGCCATCTCTAACCAACAGGTGCTCGCAGTAGTCGTCAAATAAGTCAATGTCATGACCCGCCAATGTTTCTGGCAGACGTGCCCCCATTTCATTAGCAAAGACTTCATATCTCAGTCTTTGCGCTTCTCTCACCTCATCCTGATGTTTCGCCCAACCAACTTCGATGATGGGCTTGGAGGTTTTCGCATCGTAGGCTTCAATGCTATTTTGAGGGCTTGAATGAAGCGAACCCCGAGGCAAAGCGATTTGTGAAATCGGGTTTGCAGGGTTAGGCAACTCTTTCATGATGTTCTCCCAAGTAGTCTTTAACTTGGAAGTTCATCATGCCCAACAAGAATTTCACTGGTGTTATATAAATATTAATTATTTATGACAATGGTGCCTGCGTCATTTTCTGGCAACATCTAAGAATGACAGTCAAAAATCTACCTACTGCGACTTTGAAAAAAAGCACCCGTCAAGTTCAAGTTCGAAAATCAGGCGTGCACGGCAGAGGTGTCTTTGCCGTTCAAGACATTCCCAAAGGGGCTTTCGTTGTTGAATACCTTGGTGAAATTATTTCTGCACAAGAAGCTGAAGACCGACATCCGCACAACCCAGCAGATCCCAACCATACTTTCTATTTTCAAATCGACGAAGACCGCGTCATCGATGGTCTGCGAGGCGGTAATGCATCCCGTTGGATCAATCACAGTTGCATGCCAAATTGCGAACCCGAAGTAAAAGATGGCCGCGTGTACATCAGTGCTCTGCGCAACATTGCCGCGGGCGAGGAGCTTAACTACGACTACGGCTTGGTCATTGATGAGCGCATTACGAAAAAACTAAAAGCCCAGTACCCCTGCTGGTGTGGCAGCTCAAATTGTCGAGCTACCTTGTTGGCAGTCAAAGGCAAGGGCACCCCAAAAGACAAAAAAGCAGAACTCAAAGACCTGCAAAGAAAATTGAAAAAAATCAAACTGAAAATTTCAGCTTTGACCCAGAAAAAAAACAAATAATTTCAACCCTTACGATGACATCCACAAACTGTTCACAAGTTTGAAGAGGTCCTAACTCCAGCGAACACTGGCCGCGCCGATGCCAACCAAGGCGGCTCCCATAATTCGCCAACGTCCCATTCTTTCGCCCAAGAACCAAGTCCCAAGCAGGGCTGCAAAAATAACAGATATTTCACGCAGCGCAGCGACCGCAGGAATACTAGCTTGCGTCATGGCCCAAAGCACAATGGCGTAGGAGCCCATACTCATGCCGGCGCCTATGCCTGCCATCCGCCATCCTTCACGCACGTGTCGAATCACCTCCGGCAATCCACGTCGCCACATCAGAACACCCAAGATTCCCCAAGAATTAAATAAGAACAACCAGAGGGTGTAAGACAATGCATTGTTAGAAAGGCGAACCCCAGTGCCATCAAGCAGGGTGTAGACCGCAATGATGGC
>CANJOS010000095.1 GCA_947476015.1 Comamonadaceae bacterium
ACCTCAATATTCTCAATGGCCAGCGCCGCTTCACTCATACTTTGATCCAAGGACCCACGGGTTCCATGAACTTCTTGTCCATGTTGTATTTGATCAAGCGACCTGCCAACACTTCGTGCTTGCTGTAATCAACTGGCAATCCAATGATGCCGCCAGTGTCCCAATTTTGGATGGACTCTAAAGCAGCTTTCATGTTCGGAAGATCTAGGGGCTTTCTTGCCTTCAAGCATCTGTCGGCAATTTCAGCAAACACCATGCCTGTGAACCAAGCTGAAATGTAGAAGGGTGAAACATGCGAGATTTCTGGTCGATTTTTCGTCAAGTAGTCACGCATTTCTTTGATCATTGGGGCTGACGTATCATCGCCCGTGGTGTACAAACTCACACCTGTCAGGCTTTCGCCTAATTTTGCCAAAGCATCAAATGCAGGCTTGTCCAGTCCCCATGCTGTACCGTAAACATCAGGATCAATGCCCGCCTCTTTCATTTGACGAATGAATTCAGGCATGGGCGCAGCAATATAACCTTGGAAAATGACGATATTGGGTCTTGCACGGCGTAATTTGGCCACTTCGGTGGTGACATCAATCCCCGATTGTTTCGTGACAATTTCAACCACGATTTGCAATCCCAGCTTATCTGCGCGAGCTTTTGCAGCAGGAATACCGTCCATACCAAACTCAGATTCTGAATAAACATAAGCAATGCGTGGCTTTTCAGCGCCTTTCCAAGTGGCTTTGATGTGCTCCATCAAAACTTCATGCAAGCGACCATAAGTTGCACCAGGAACAAAGTGCTGCGGAACATTCACAGGATCTGCCACCACGGAGGCCAATGAGGTGGAGGATGTCATGACATGATTGGAGGCAATCGCATCACGTGTGATGGCTTTGACCAAAGGTGTGCCATCACAGTAGAAAAAATTAGGTTTGTCGGCAGCCATGATTTTCTTAAAGACAGCGACACCTTGATCAACCTTGAAACCACTGTCTTCAACTACATAACGCAGTTTGCGACCTTGAATGCCACCTTTGCTGTTTTTCCATTGCACGAAGTCGTTCAGACCATTGTTCATGGCCACACCAGCAAAAGCAAAAACTCCCGTAATAGGCTGCGCAGCACCAATCACAATGTCAGAGGATTGAGCATAAGAGGAACCGGCCACCCAAGGGCTCAGTGCCGTGGCGCTGATACCTTGAACAATTTGCCGACGATTGAGTTTTTTCATGAATGTCTCCTTTAAAGGTTGAGAGTGGGAACGCAAAAAATTAGGTTTTGAATGGCCAAAGATGAAAGTACCGTTTCACTCTGCGCCAGTTGGCGGTCAGGCCATGCGGTTCAAAGACTAGAAAAATAATGATCAGCAAACCGAAAACCACCTGACCCATTGGCAATACAAGTCCGGCAGCATTGGGAAACCAATGTGAACTGGCATTCGACAAAAGTCTTAAGGCCTCGGGAACAAAGGTCATGAACAGGGCCCCAAAAATACTGCCCAACACACTTCCTAATCCACCCACAATGACAGCTGCAAGATAAAAAATTGAAAGCGTCAGTGAGAAATAATCTGGGACGATCGCACCATAAAAATAGCCTAGAACACCACCGGCAACGCCAGCATAAAACGCACCAGTTGCAAACGCCAATAACTTTGTTTTCAGTAAATTGACGCCCAATATCTCGGCAGAGATGTCTCGATCTCTCACCGCCACAAATGCTCGGCCTATGTAGGTTCTGCCCAAATTGCGCGCTGCGATGCCCAAGACAATGGCCAAGAAATAAATCAAATAAAAGTTATCTTTGTCACCCATCAGTTGATAGCCAAAAAGGTTCGCTCGTGGAATGGTAGTGCCCTGTACGCCGCCAGTGACTGGGGTCCATTCACGGAACACAAAGGACAAAATAAAGTGCGCCGCCAAGGTCGCAATTGCGAGATAAATTCCCTTCACCTTCAAACTAGGCAATCCAACGATGACACCTAGCATGGCTGTTAAAAATCCTGCAATGGGAATGGTGACATAGAAAGGTACGCCGAGCTTTCCCAAATAGGCAACGGTATAGCACCCAACTCCCAAGAAAGCACCATGGCTGAGTGATATCAAACCAGCATTGCCTGTGGTGAGGTTCAAGCCAAAAGTAGCAATGACGTGGATACCCACAATGCAAGCCATGGCCAAAATGTACTGCGTTCCCCAAAAGGGCAAAGTCAACAAAGCACAAATAAACGCAAGCATCCAAAGACGCTTAACGGGAGAGTTCCAAAGTTGCTCTTCGTTTTGGAAATTTTCGTAAAAAACACCAGTCCTCATGTTACAACCTCTCAATCGTTCGGGTACCAAAGATGCCATAAGGCCGTACCACGAGTATCAAGAGCACAACAACATAAGGAATCACATCCCGCGATTTACCCCCAAGGTAACCCGCAGAAATAGACTCCACCCAGCCCAAAATCAAACTGGCCACAATGGCACCCAAAACACTGTCCATGCCGCCCAGAATGATGGCGGCAAAAACGCCCAAGGCGGCCCCTGATAAGCTAGGCGCCAGTCCAGCAGAACTGGCAATCAAAACTCCTGCAACGGTACCCACTGAGCCTGCAAGCATCCAGGTTAATCGTGTTGCGAAATTGATGTTGATCCCCAAAGTAGCGGCCGTAACAGGGTCACTTGCAGTAGCTCGCAATGCAATGCCTGTTTTGGAATAGCGAAAAAAAGCCAGGAAGCCACCAATCAAAATAGCGGCAATGGCAAAGTTGCCTAATACCGCACCTGGAATCAAGACTTCGCCCAAAAAAACAGGAGTCCGCGGCAGCAAACCCGGGGGCTGGTAAGTATCCCCCCCCCAAATGGTTTCAATGGTGCCGTGCATGATGCTGGACATGCCAATTGTGGCCATCATCACCGCCACTGCAGGTTGACCAGAAAGTGGTCTCAATACAGTTCGCTCCACAATCATGGCCAAAATTGAGATGACCCCAATGGAAATTAAAAAAGCAACAACTGGGGGCAATTCAAAAGTCACAGCTGCAGCGTAATAGAGATACGCCCCCAACATCATGACCTCCCCCACTGCAAAGTTCACAACGCCGGTCCCTTTGTAGATCAAGACAAAGCTCAATGCAATCAGGGCCATCACGCCGCCGCTTAACAAGCCTAATAGGCTGTACTCTGCAAATTCAATCATCAGTGGGCCTCCTCAGCGCCAAGGTAGGCTTCAATGACTTGCGGATGAGATCGAACTTCTGCAGGTGTTCCAGTTGCGATAACCTGACCAAAATTCAAGACCACCACATGGCTTGAAATGTCCATGACCATGCCCATGTCGTGCTCAACCAACAAGACCGTGACACCCCATTCCTCTTGGACATCCAAAATGAAACGCGCCATGTCTTCTGTTTCTTCGCGGTTCATGCCCGCAACCGGCTCATCCAACATCAATACGCGCGGTCGCATTGCCAAGGCACGCGCCAATTCAACTCGTTTTTGCAAACCATAAGGCAAAACATCGACAGACTGATGACGGATGTGATCAAGTTCTAAAAAATCAATCACTCGGCGCTCTACCTCTTCGCGCAACGCCAGTTCTTTTTCTTGCATTGACTTTGAATAGACCAAGGCGGAGAACACCCCCGCATGCATGGTGTGATGACCGCCTAATTTGATATTTTCAAGAACACTGAGGCCGTGAAAAAGGGCAATATTTTGAAAGGTGCGGGCCAATCCACGTTTTGCCCGCGCGTGCACTGGAACCTTGGTAATATCTTCGTCACCTAAATGAACGGTCCCAGCGTTGGGGCGATAAAAACCAGAGATGGTATTGAACACACTGGTTTTACCTGCCCCATTGGGACCAATGACTGCGGTGACTTCGCCTGCTTTGGCTTTGAAAGATACATTTCGCAGGGCATGAATACCCCCGAACCGCAAGTCAACTCCCTCCACAGTCAGAGACAGTCCGGTAATTTGGGCTGACTCATTTGCTGCAATTGGCGTTGACACAATTCCGGTCATCAGGCTTGATCTTTCTGTCACTCAACGGATTGCTTCGTTGAAGGTTTAGACACACATCCAAACAATGGATGCAGAGACTTAGTAAGGTACTGTACTATCTAATGAAAAATAACTCGTGTTTACCCTAGGCGGCAAACTTTTTTGCAATATCTTTGAGCTTGAATTTTTGAATTTTCCCAGAAGGTGTGACTGGCAATTGGTCGAGCACCTCTACCTTTTCTGGCCAATACTGCTTGGCAACTTTAGAAGCTGCCATATAGTCTTGCAAATCTTTCAAAGTGAATGTTGACATGTCTCGAAGCACCACAAAGGCACAAGCCCTCTCGCCCAATCTGAGATCGGGAAAACCCACAATAGAAACGCCCTTGATGGCAGGGTGCTTGAGCAACAAACCCTCTATTTCAACCACAGGCACATTCTCACCACCCCTGATCAACACATCTTTGGTGCGACCCGCAATTCGGATATAACCCTCTGTATCCATGTAGGCCAAGTCGCCAGAGTCAAACCAACCTTCGGCATTGAATGCCTGAATGTCTGCTTGCTTGAAGTAACCAAGAAAAACCTGAGCGCCACGAACCCAGAGTCTTCCCGTTTGACCCTGTGGCAATCTTGCGCCTGAATCGTCAACGATCAGTATGTCCATGCCTTCTAAGACACGACCATCAGAAGAAGAAGATTTGTCAATGGAACGAGCGGGTTCAGTGAGCGTGCCAGACAAAATTTCTGTCATGCCCCACAAAGAGCAAACCCGAATGCCGACGCGGTCTCTGGCACGATCAATTAGCACTGGCGGGATGGGTGCACCACCACAGAGGAAAGACCTCAGATGAGGCAAGCGCAATTTCTGTGCTTCGACAACATCACATATGTCATTCAAAAAAGGGGTTGACGCCGCAAAATAAGACACTTGTTCTTTGACCATGATGGCAACCCCTTGGAGCGGGTCCCAAAAATCTTGAAGAACAACTTTTCCACCATTGCGAAGCCCAATGAGT
The DNA here is from genome assembly GCA_947476015.1 of Comamonadaceae bacterium. Classification (GTDB taxonomy): domain Bacteria; phylum Pseudomonadota; class Gammaproteobacteria; order Burkholderiales; family Burkholderiaceae_C; genus Limnohabitans_A. The sequence goes on from CANJOS010000095.1 coordinate 5,009, forward strand.
ACAACAGCTACATAGCCTGTCATGTGCCCAACGGGGGTAGATGCCAAGTAAACATCTTGATCGCCAACACCAAACCGATGACTGAGGGCGTTCATACAAGAAACAAGCGTGTTACTCGTGTGCATCACACCCTTGGGTGATCCTGTGGTGCCTGAGGTAAACATGAGCACCGCCAAATCATCTGGTTTTAAGGGGAATGCCCCATTAGGAATACTGAGGTTAGCATCAAGGCCATCCGATGTTAAGAAATTTTCGAAGCTATTTGACCCAGCACCATCGACTACAACAACATGGGCCAAGTCTGGCAAATCTTGGCGCATACCTTCGATCATTGATTCAAAATCAAAGTCGCGGTATTTTTTGGGAATGAAGAGCACTTTTGATTTTGCAAAACCGATCATGTAAGTCAACTCACGCTCTCGAAAGATATGCATCAGGGGATTCATGACAGCACCAATTCGACCGCAGGCCAGGGTAATCACGACAAATTCCCACCAATTGGGAAGTTGGACTGACACGACATCACCCCACCTGACACCCATTGCATGCAAGGACTGTGCAGCTAAATTAATTTTTTCCGAAAGCTCTCGATAGGTGAATCTTTGAGAATCGCTTTGGTCGTGGCGGTAAGCTATCAAGGCTTCTTTGTTGGGCGAAGCGGCCACAGCCACAGACATGAAATCGTCCATGGTTTTGTCAATCCAAAAACCAGAAGTTTTCATGGATTCTCGGCGTGGATTCAGAATTGATTCAGAAATCATGGAGCAATTCTCCCAATTGATTCAAGCTGCAAACAAAGATCCAAATAACATGACAAAGAATATCAAAGATCGGTGATGCTGAGGTAATTGAGCAAGTTCTTTTTAATGCCCACCAATGTTTTGGCGGTGACTTCTAACTCAGTTTCAGCAATGCCATTGAGAATGATTTCATTGAGCTTATGGTTCATCTTTCGCATTTTATTGATCAAAGATTTACTCTGTGGTTGCAAGAAGACTCGATTTACTCTGCGATCGGTAGAATCTGCTTCGCGACGAACCAAATCTGATTTCTCCAGTCGATCAATCAAGCCCCCGATCGCAACTTTACCAAGATCAAGCTCTTCCGCAAGTTGTGACTGCGTCATGCCATCTTTTCGAGACAAGTAAGCCAATACCCACCACTGCGATCGAGTGACATTCATAGGTTTCAAGGATCGATCAAAGGCACTCCGACGCAGGCGCGAGACGTCGTGCATCAGGTAGCCTAAGCGCAGCTCCCAATCAATTGATTCATTGTCAGTAGACATAAGTTAATTCGTTTCGAAGAAAACCAAGTTATACATTACTTTAGTTGATTGTCTACTTGCATCAAAACTGACAAAGTCAAACAGGATCCCAGGTAAAGACATCCCCAGAACGATCGAGTGGATAAAACTCACTTTGCATCATGGGAATGGCTGTTTCCAAAACCGACTCGGGCGTCCAACCTTCTCCTCGGTGCGCAGTTTTAATCGGTCGTGGTTGGCTGAACAAATAAATTTCATTGTTGCGAACGCCAAAAACTTGCCCACTCACTGCTCGGGCTTCGTCTGCGCAAAGCGCAACGACAAAAGGGGCCACCTTTTCTGGCACAAGCTTCTTTAAACCCTCGACACGTTTTTTCTGCTCAGGTGTTTCATCGGGAATAGAACTGACCATGCGTGTCCATGCGAAAGGAGCGACAGCATTGGAGCGGACACCAAATTTTTGCATGTCAATGGCAATCGATTTGGAAAGACCCATCACCCCAAGTTTTGCAGAAATGTAATTGGCTTGACCAAAATTTCCGATTAACCCCGAAGTTGAAGTCATATGAACATAAGCACCAGAACCTTGATCCTTGAAAAATGGGGCTGCGGCGCGGCTGACATTGAAAGAGCCTTTCAAGTGAACCGCGACCACCGCATCAAACTCAGCCTCAGACATCCGGTGAAACATCACGTCACGCAAAATACCTGCATTGTTCACAACGATGTCAATACGGCCGAAATGATCGACAGCCGTTTTGACCATTTGATGCGAATCTTCCCATTCTGAAACAGAACCGCCATCGGCAACGGCCTCACCACCCATTGCTTGAATGGCACGAACAACCTCCAAAGCAGGCTGCTCGTTATCTGGCTGTCCTTCAAGCGTAGCGCCAAAGTCATTCACAACCACCTTGGCGCCGGCTTCAGCCATTGCAAGGCAAATGCCACGACCCACTCCCCTGCCACCGCCGGTCACGAGTGCGACTTTTCCCTCTAATAATTTTTTCATTTTAATTCCCTTTGGTGGCCAACTTAAAACGCCACCTTGGCTTTGCCTTTCAGCATCAGAATTTCTCGCGCTTCTGCCGGCGTTGCGATTTCGAGACCCAAGCCCTCCAGAATGTCACGTACTTTCCGAACTTGTTCAGCATTTGACTTGGCCAATTGTCCTTTGCCAATCCATAAGCTGTCTTCTAAGCCAACTCGAACATTTCCGCCCATGGAAGCGGCCATGGCAGCCACTTTCATTTGCGATGCACCTGCCCCAAGCACTGACCAACGATAGTCGTCGCCAAACAATCTGTCAGCGGTGCGTTTCATGTGCATCACATCATCTGGGTGTGTGCCGATACCACCCAAAATACCAAATACTGTTTGAATGAAATAAGGCGCTTTCACCAATCCACGCTCAACAAAATGTGCTAGGTTGTAAAGATGCGATGTGTCGTAGCACTCAAATTCAAAGCGAGTTTCATTGACCGACAACTCAGTTAAGACTGATTCCAAATCTCCATAAGTATTTCGAAAAATCAAATCTTTGCTGCCCTCTAGATAAGGCTTTTCCCAGTCATGCTTGAACTCCTTGAAACGCTTCAGCATAGGAAACAATCCAAAATTCATCGTCCCCATATTCATGGAGGCAACCTCTGGCTTTAGAACCTTTGCGGGCGCCATGCGTTCTTGCACCGTCATGTAAGGAGAACCACCTGTGGTGAGATTCACCACCGCATCACTCTCAGCTTTGATGACCTTCAAAAATGGCGTGAATGCTTCAGGCCTTTGATCTGGCTTGCCCGTCAAGGGATCGCGCGAATGCAAGTGAATGATTGCAGCACCAGCTTCTACTGCAGCAATAGAGGCCTCAGCGATTTCTTCCGCAGTGATGGGAAGATAAGGAGACATAGAAGGTGTGTGAATAGCGCCCGTCACAGCGCAGCTGATGATGATTTTTTTTTGCTGGAACATGATGATGTAGTGATAGGTTTAAGAAAATTAAAAGACCACTTCTGTCGAGGGAAAACCCTAGTCAGACCAAGACAATATTCAAACCCACAATTGTCGTTCACTAGTGTATCATGCGTTTAATCAAAAGTTACAACTCTTATTCTCACAGGCACCCAATGACGATGGAAAATGACCATGGATTACTGGCCACAAGCCGTTATGTGCCAAGAATGAGATTAGAGCGCAGCGAAGTTTTTGCTCAACACCGTTGGATGGCACCCGGTCTGAAGGGTCTGGCCAAAGGCCAAAAAGCCATGGCCAATTGGGATGAAGACAGTATCACCATGGCTGTGGAGGCCATCAGAGGACTTCACTTTGATCATGCAAAAGTCAATGTCCTGACCTTGGCTTCTACTTCTTTGCCATTTGCAGAGCGCATCAACGCAGGCATTGTTGCTTCCGCCCTTCAATTGCCAAGTTCATCTTCAGTGCGCGATGTCAGCTCAAGCTATCGGTCTGCATGTACAGAATTGTTGAATGCCCTGTCCCATCCACAATCTGGAACTCAGATCATTGTGGCTTCTGAAAAACGCTCCCCAAAACCCGCAAGTGCGTCTGAAATGATTCAGGGCGATGGTGCAGCAGCAGCAGTCATCGGAACGGGCCCCATCATTGCAAGCCTCGTCGCCTGCCACACCGAATACGCAGACTTCGTCGATCACTTCCGCGAAACTGGCGAATCTCACGAGTACGGTTGGGAGGAGCGTTGGACCCGTGACGAGGGTTATATGAAAATCGCCGTTCGCGCAATCAGATTCTGTCTAGAAAAACATGCCGTCAAAGGTACCGATATTGCTCACTTCGTGATGCCGGCTGTACTTTCTAAAATTAATGAGAGCATTGCCAAGAAATTGGGCTTCACAGACGCCAAGTTAGTCGAGACTCATCGCGATACCGTGGGAGATCTTGGCAGCGCCCAACCCTTGGCCATGTTGGACACTGCTTTGCGGCAAGCCAAACCAGGGGAGTTGATTTTGTTGGCCTGCTTTGGCAGTGGCTGCGATGTCATCCTACTGCGCAGAACCAGCGAGCCCTGTCCTGGCACTGAACCTCTTCATTTCAAATCAGAAACCAGTTATTTGAAATACCTCTCCTTCAATCAACAGATTGATCTAGATTGGGGCATGCGAGCAGAAATGGACAACAAAACTGCCTTGACAGCAGCCTGGCGTGATCACGGTAGGATTTCTCATTTTGAAGGTGGGAAATGTACAAAGTGCGGCACCGTTCAATTCCCTAGCGGGCGGTTGTGCGTCAACCCCCTGTGCAATGCACAAGACAGTCAACAGCCGTTTAGTTTGGCAGATGAGCCTGCGCATGTGCTATCTCATACCAGTGATTTTTTGGCCTACACCCCACACCCTCCCTTCCAATTCGGGCATATCGATTTTGAATCGGGTGCACGTGTGCTGATGGAGTTCACCGATACCGATCAAGAAGAATTGCATTCGAGTCTGTCGGTGCGAATGGTTTATCGCATCAAAGAATTTGATGCAAAGCGAGGCTTCAGACGCTATTTTTGGAAAGCCACCCCAATGCGTAGCACTTCCATTGAACAAGGAAAATAATGGCCACAGGAATACGCGATAAAGTTGCTATTTTGAGCATGGGTTGCTCACGATTCGGTGAGCGCTGGGATTCAGGTCCTGAAGATTTGATGCTAGAAGCCTTCAATGAAGCGATCCAAGCATCAGGCATTGAAAAATCACAAATTGGCGCAGCTTGGTTGGGTGTGTGTCTAGAAGAAAACAACGTTGGCAAAACTGCAGTCCCTCTCGCGCAAGCGCTCCGATTACCAGGTATCGCAGCCACCCGCGTAGAAAACGCTTGTGCCACAGGAAGTGAAGCGCTTCGAGGTGCAGCATACGCCATTGCCTCCGGCGCTTATGATTTTGTTCTCGCTCTGGGCATAGAGAAACTGAAAGACACTGGCTATGGTGGCCTGCCCGTTAGAACGCGCGGCGTTAACAATGATTTGTGGTTACCCAACACTACGGCACCGGGTGCTTTTGCGCAACTAGCCTCAGCCTACGCCGCTAAGCATGGTGTAGATTTGAAAGACCTGAAGCGCGCCATGGCCCATGTTTCTATCAAGAGTCATGACA
>CANJOS010000096.1 GCA_947476015.1 Comamonadaceae bacterium
GAGGTGGCCATGGCTGCGCTGCCACCGCAACTGCGCGATTTAACGACAGTGCAATTGGCCAGACGCTTGAAAAAAAACAAAGCTCAGACGCATGAGCTGGCCTCTGCTTTGCAGTCCCCCTGGCCCTTGTCTGAACAGCAGGTTCACGTGCTCGATCAAATAGCGCAATCGCCCGGCCCTTTTTTGCTTCATGGTGCCACTGGCAGTGGCAAGACCGAGGTCTACCTGCAGGCCATTGTGCGCTGCTTGGCTGAACACCCCACTTCCCAAGCGCTGATGATGGTGCCCGAAATTAACCTCACACCTCAATTGGAAGAACGCGTCAAAGCTCGCTTTGGTGATGCGGGCGTGGTGTCCATGCACAGCGGCATGACAGGGCCCCAGCGCCTTCAAAGTTGGCTGGCTGCACACAATGGCAGCGCGCGAATTGTCTTGGGCACACGGATGGCCATCTTTGCTTCGATGCCTGAATTGAAATGGATTGTGGTGGATGAAGAACATGACGCAAGTTACAAGCAACAAGAAGGTGCTCGATATTCCGCGCGAGACTTGGCGGTGTACCGCGCGCGCTTAGAAGGTGCCAAGCTTATTTTGGGATCTGCAACGCCTTCTCTTGAAAGTTGGCATCACAGCCGCCCAACGGCGCAAGGTGGCCGTTATTTGAGACTGCCAATGCCAGCTCGGATTGGCGAAGGTAAGTTGCCCTTTGTGCGCAGGGTTGACATGAACCACCAACCTCGAAAAACGGTGTTGTCAGCGCCTCTGATTGCGGCCATTCAAGCGCGGGTAGCCAAAGGTGAGCAAAGCATGCTGTTGCTCAATCGCAGAGGCTATGCGCCCGTATTGCATTGCGCCGATTGCGGCTGGAAAAGTGAATGCGCTCACTGCAGTGCATTCCGTGTTTTCCACAAGATTGATCGCACTTTGCGATGCCACCATTGCGGTTTGACAGACCGTGTTCCTCGCGCTTGTCCTGCATGTGGCAACACAGACATCGCACCCATGGGTCGGGGTACCGAACAACTGGAAGAACATTTGTCTGAGTTGCTGGTCGATGTGAAGCGTCCCGATGGCCAAGCGGTGCGCATCATGCGCATTGACGCCGACAGTACCAAACTCAAGGGCTCACTTGAAGCCCAGCTGGCGGGGGTTCACAGCGGCGAGATCGATGTTTTGGTAGGGACCCAAATGATTGCCAAGGGCCATGACTTCCGGCACATCAGTTTGGTTGCCGCAGTGAATCCAGATGGCGCTCTTTTTTCAAGTGACTTCAGAGCGCCCGAGCGTCTGTTCGCTTTGCTCATGCAAGCCGGTGGGCGTGCCGGACGCGATGCAACACAAAGCGCAACCAGTGAGATGTGGGTTCAAACATTTCACCCCTCTCACCCCTTGTTTGAAGCCTTGAAACAACATGACTACCCAGCCTTTGCAGAACAGCAGTTGAAGGAGCGGTTGGAAGCTGGCTTGCCACCCAGCAGTTTTCAAGCCTTGGTTCGCTGCGATGCACGCACCCAAGCAGTGGCACAAGCCTTTTTAAACCATGCCAATGCGCAGTGGCAGTTGCTGCAGCAAACCTCTGGTGCAGCAAAAATTGAGCAGCCAGAAGTGAGTATTTATTCAGCGGTCCCCATGAGCATTCAGCGCGTGGCCAACGTTGAACGCGCGCAAATGTTGATGGAGAGCACCTCTCGAAAAGCATTGCATTTCGCGTTAGAAAATATTCAACAAGTGCTGCATGACTCGCGCGGTCTGCCTGACTACAAAGGACTGATTCGCTGGCTTGTGGATGTCGATCCGTTGGCCATTTGAACTTACTGCAGCAAGGCCACAGCCCCAGAGAATGTCAAGAACGCTGCGGCCGTTGACACCAGAATAATTCTGGCGATGCGGCCATTGTCGGCACCAAAGCGCTCCGCCAACATAGACACATTGCTGGCACTTGGCAAAGCGGCCACAAGCACCATCACTTTCAGCGCAAAGACGTCAATGGGAACGCCCATGGAAATGGCCGCAAGTCCTACCGCCAAAACCAACAAAGGATGCAAGAAAAGTTTCATGAGCGCAACCGGCACATAGTCGAGCCAAGTGAGCGGGCCTTGCTGACCGTGGTGGGCAATTTTTTGAGAACGAGCCAACACAGCGCCAATGGTAAATAAGGCCACCGGGGATGCCGCTTCTCCTAGAAGAGCAACGGTTTTTTCAACGGGCCCGGGCAACGCCACTTGAAATGCGGAGAACAATGTTCCCAACAAAATGGCCCAAGGCAATGGATTTTTCACCATGCCCAACAATGCATTTTTAGCGGCTGACGTCACACCTTGCTGTCCCGCACCATCCAGTCTTGAAAGTGCGATGCACAATGAAGTGGTGATGACCATGTCGATGACAATGGTGACGATGGCAGGGCCAGCCGCCGCAGCGCCCAACAGGGCCACCAACAAAGGAACACCCATAAAACCCGTGTTGGGAAATGCCCCGACCAGTGCGCCAAAGGCGGCATCGTTCCAGCCAATTCGCTTATTGAGTGTGACAGCCACCCCAAAGGCCACCATGGTCAAAGCACAAAACAAATACATGAAGAATGAACCTGCATCGAGTATTTGCGCAATGGGTGTATTGGCACCAAAGCGAAACAACATGCAGGGCAACGCAAAGAAGAGCACAAAGCCATTCAAGCCAGGAATGGCTTCAAAGGGCAGCAACTTGCGGCGCGCTGCCAAGTAGCCACACAGGACCAAAGCGAAGAAGGGAAAGGTGACTCTCAAGACATCTAGCATGGGCCACATTGTGCCTTGAAATGAGCCACCCACTTGCCGTGAACGACAGGCAATTGCCCGCTATGATCGCAGATCACACCGTTGGCATTTCCCCAATGCGGTGCTCTTTTTTTACACGCATGTCGACCCCCACATCTGGTTTGAATCAGGCCCAACTTGAGGCCGTCAACTACGTCAAAGGCCCTAGTTTGGTTTTGGCGGGTGCCGGCTCGGGCAAAACCCGCGTGATCACTCAAAAAATTGCACATTTGATTGATCTGGGTCTTGAGCCTGGCCGCATTGCTGCCATCACGTTCACCAACAAAGCCGCCAGTGAAATGCGCGATCGCGCAAAGAAACTCATTGGCAAAAGTGCGCAAGAAGTGTTGATTTGCACCTTCCATGCATTGGGCGTGCGAATCATGCGGCAAGACGGTCATGTCTTGGGTTTGAAACCCCAATTCAGTATTTTAGATTCAGACGATGTGACCAGCATTTTGAAAGATTGTGGCGGCACCACCGATGCCAACACAGCGCGCCAATGGCAATGGACCATCAGTGCTTGGAAAAACAGTGGGCTGACTGGCGCTCAAGCGGAGGCTGTTGCCAAAAATGACAACGAAAGAATCGCCGCCCGTATCATGGGCCGGTATGAGGAGCGTTTGGCAGCGTATCAAAGCGTGGACTTTGATGACCTGATTGGCCTGCCCTTGAAATTATTGGCGCAATTTCCAGAAGTGCGTGAACGCTGGCAATCGACCATGGGGCATGTGCTGGTCGATGAATACCAAGACACCAATGCCACCCAATATGAGGTCCTCAAACATTTGGTGGGTGAGCGGGCGCGTTTTACAGCAGTGGGCGATGATGACCAATCTATTTATGGTTGGCGAGGTGCCACTTTGGACAACCTCAAACGCTTGCCTCAAGATTTCCCACAGCTCAAGGTGGTCAAGTTGGAGCAAAACTATCGCTCCACCAGTGCCATTTTGCGCGCGGCCAACAACGTGATCGAGACCAACCCCAAGCTTTATCCCAAAACGCTTTTTTCTGAGTTGGGCGAAGGGGAGCCCGTGCGGGTGGTCGATGCCGACAACGAAGAGCATGAAGCCGAGCGAATGGTGGCGCGAATTCAGACCTTGCGGGCGGGCACTGCCACCACGGCCGGTGGCGTGCAGTACAGAGACTACAAAGAGTTTGCCATTTTGTACCGCGCCAATCACATGGCCAAGCCCTTTGAAAAGGCCTTGAGGCGCGCACAAATTCCCTACAAAGTATCGGGCGGGCAAAGTTTTTTTGACCGCGCCGAAATCAAAGATTTGTGCGCTTGGTTTCGATTGTGGGTTAACAATGATGATGACCCGGCGTTTTTGCGCGCAGTGACCAGCCCCAAACGTGGCATTGGTCATCAAACCTTGGCAGGCCTTGGCACGCTGGCCAGTCAGTCCAAGTTGAGTTTGTTCGAAGCCCTTTTCTCCAACAGCTTAGGCAGTCGCTTGTCTGCACGCGCTGTGGGCAGCTTGCACGAGTTTGGTCGCTTCATGAATGACTTGGCGTACCGCGCCAAACGCACTCAGGGTGCAGAAGACGCCAAAACTTTTTTGTTGCAGTGGCTGAAAGACATTGCTTATGAAAAACACCTGTATGACGGCGAAGACAATGAAAAAGTGGCAGCAGCCCGTTGGACCAATGTCTTGGAGTTTTGTGATTGGATGTCTGGCCGGTGTGGTGGCACCATCGATGATGCAGCGGGCGTGAGTGTCACTGAAAGGAAGTCTTTGTTGGAGGTGGCTCAAACCATTTCTCTGCTCTCCACTTTGAATGAACGAGAGAGTGACCCCAACGTGGTCACTCTCTCCACCTTGCATGCCGCCAAAGGTTTAGAGTGGCCTCACGTGATGTTGGTGGGCGTGACTGAAGGCTTGCTGCCTTTCAAAATGGACGAAGAAAACAAAGAAGCCATCGACGCCGATGTGCATGCAGAGGGACAAGTCAACAGGCTTCAAGAAGAGCGGCGCTTGATGTACGTGGGAATCACACGCGCTCAGCGATCCTTGTCTGTCAGTTGGACCAAGCGCCGCAAAAAAGGACGTGACACCATTGCCGCCTTGCCCAGTCGGTTTATTGCGGAGATGGCACTTGACAAAAATACGGTGAAAGAAGATCCCCGTGAGAAGCTGCGGGCGCTTCGCGCTGAATTTGCATTGAAAGCGGCGGCTTCAGCGTCCAGCGCGAAAGACCCGTGGCCCTAAAGCATTGGCGCATGACTTGCTTGCCACTTCAGTTTTTGAGCTGAGGGAATTGGCTAGGTTACTATAGAGAAATTCCTCAAGCCTACCCAATTTCATCTCGACACCCCAAAGAGTACCCGCGACATGATTGATTACGCCCGCCGGCAGCGGACACCTAGGAAACATCTGATTGGCTTGGCCGCAGTGGTGGTGCTGCATGGATTGCTGTTTTGGGCCATCAACTCAGGCCTTGCACGCAAGTTTGTCAAGGTCGTTCAAGGCCCAGTCGAAGCCATTCTTTTAGAAGAAACCAAACCCGACATTCCGCCGCCACCACCGCCCCCTCCGCCAAAGAATTTACCCCCTCCACCGCCTGCCTATGTGCCGCCCGTGGACATTCAGGTGGCCGCGCCAACGCCAGTCAACGCAATTGCGGCGGTTTCAAATGCGCCACAGCCCATTGCCCCCCCTTCACCTTTGCCCGTGCAAATCAACCCTCCACCTGCACCACCTGCACCACCTGCGCCGCCTGCAGCGCCTGTGTTCACATCTGCAGTGATCAGCGCCACCAGTTGCGAGAAGCCTGAGTACCCAAGCGCTGCCAAGCGCATGGAAGAGGAAGGCACCGTGCAGCTCAAATTCTTGGTAGGCGTTGACGGCAAGGTCATTGAGTCAGCCGTTGAAAAATCTTCGGGATTCAGACGTTTGGATGAAGCAGCAAGGGCTGGTTTGTCGAAATGTCAATTCAAGCCCGCCACGATTGATGGCAAACCTCAGCAAAGCTGGGCAAGCTTGAAATACACATGGCGCTTGGAATAAATCCAATCACCCAACATATTTGTTGAGCATTTTTTAAATTGAATCGAATTCGTTTCAGAGGAGTCCTTCCATGATCAAGCAACTCAAAACTCTCGTTCTCGCTGTCGGTTTGCTGGCGGGCATCGCCATGGCCAGCAGCAGCTTTGCGGCCAAGCCTAAAGAGGCGGCGCCTGCTGCTCCCCCTGCTGCGGCCACCGCACCAGCACCCGAAGCGGGAGCACCCGCGGCTGCTCCCGCGCCCGCAGCGGCAGAATCGGCATCGCCCGCTGGCGCACACGACGACAACCCCTACGGCCTTGGCGCCTTGTGGGCTCAGGGCGATATCGTGGCCAAGGGCACCTTGCTGATCTTGGTGATCATGTCCATGGGCTCTTGGTACGTGATCATCACCAAATTCTTTGAGCAATCGAAGGCGGCTAAGTTTGCCAAGGCTGCGCAAGAATCTTTCTGGACCGCCGCCTCACTGCGTCAAGGCGCAGACGCCTTGGCTGAAGACAGCCCTTTCCGATTCATTGCAGAAAAAGGCCTAGAAAGTGCCAACAAACACACAGGCTTGCTCGGGGCTGTTGACTTCAACACATGGACCACACAGAGCATTCAGCGCGCCATTGGCAACGTTCAAAGTCGGATGCAAGACGGCTTGGCAGTATTGGCAACAGTCGGCTCTACTTCTCCCTTCGTTGGTTTATTTGGCACAGTTTGGGGTATCTACAACGCGCTTGTGAAGATTGGCATGTCCGGCCAAGCCTCGATCGACAAAGTGGCCGGCCCTGTGGGCGAGTCCTTGATCATGACGGCCATTGGTTTGGCAGTCGCCGTGCCTGCGGTCCTGGGTTACAACTGGCTGGTCCGCCGAAACAAGGCAGTGATGGAAGATGTGAACGCGTTTGGTTCTGACTTGCACTCTGTGTTGCTGGCTTCTAGCAACAAGTAATTCAAGTCTGACAAGACTTCAAAGCTTATTTCACCGGGAGGCCCTTCATGGCAATGAACATCGGTTCAGACAAAGACGATGAAATCATGAGTGAGATCAACACCACGCCCTTGGTGGACGTGATGTTGGTTTTGCTGATCATCTTCTTGATCACCATTCCTGTGGTAACAACGTCCATCAAGGTGGCCTTGCCCAAAGAGAAAAACATGGTGCGGGAAACCAAGCCAGAAAACGTGATCATCTCGGTGGATGTCAAGGGCAAGATCTTTTTGTACGACACGCCCATAAAAAATTCAGATGATTTGCTGCAGCGCATGAAGAAGTTTTCGGCCATGAAGCCGCAACCTGAAGTTCAAATCAGGGGCGATGGCAAGAGTGATTTCGAATCGATCGGCCGTGTCATGTATGCGGTACAGCGCGCTGGCATCACCAAGGTCGGCTTCATCACGGAACCTCAATAAGGGAACAAAACCATGGGAATGAACCTCGGTTCCGGTTCTGGCAGCGACGAGCCAGAAGTCATGATGGAGATCAACACCACGCCCTTGATTGACGTGATGTTGGTGCTGCTCATCATGTTGATCATCACCATTCCAGCACAGTTGCACTCGGTGAATTTGGACATGCCTGTTTCTACACCGCCTGTTAAAAAACGGGATCCTGTAGTGATCAAGATTGATGTGGACGCCAAGAGCGTGATCAATTGGAACGGTAAGCCCATCACAGGCCGTGCAGAGTTGGAGGCCAAGCTGTCAGAGGCAGCGGCCATCCAACCGCAACCCGAATTGCACATTCGCTCTCATGCGAAAGCCAAATATGAAGCGGTGGTCCTGGTGATGGCCAGCGCTCAACGCTTGGGTCTGAACAAGCTGGGCATTGTAGGTTCAGAACAGTTTGTAAATTAAAGCTTGTGAAAATTTAATGTGTGATTGAAACTTTTCCGCACTTATTGGCAGATATAGGCGGCACCAACGCTCGGTTCGGTTGGCAAGCCAATGCCATCAGCAACATTGAGCATGTGCTGGTGGTGCCATGCGCTGCGCATGAAACGCTGGAAGCCGCCATTCGGGCTTACCTTGCACTGAAAAATTTGCCCACGCCACGTGCTTGCGCACTGGGCATTGCCAACCCCATCACGGGTGATGAGGTTCGCATGACCAACCACCATTGGTCATTTTCAATTTCCGAAATGCAAAGCCGATTGGGGTTAGCACGATTGAAAGTCATCAACGACTTCACTGCATTGGCCCTGGCTTTGCCCTCCATTCCATCCGGAAACTTGGTGAAAGTTGGTGGACAAAACGCACTCAATTTTTCGCCCAAGGCACTCATTGGGCCTGGTACTGGGCTAGGCGTTTCTGGCTTGTTACCTACAGATCAAAAAGATCACTGGGTCGCCGTTGCCGGAGAAGGTGGCCACACCACTTTGGCAGCGCAGACAGAAACTGAATACCGAGTGATTGAACTTATCCGGCAACGCTATGGTCATGTGTCAGCGGAGCGTATTTTGTCTGGCCCCGGTTTAGTTGACTTGTATGTGGCATTGCGTCAATTGCAAAAAAAAACACCCATCGATGTGACGGGTGCTGCAAAAATTACGGCTTGGGCATTGCAAGACAAAGATCCTCTGGCCTATCAATGTATTGAAATGTTTGCAGGCTTCTTGGGATCAGTAGCGGGTGACTTGGCACTCACATTGGGGGCACGCGGCGGAGTTTACCTAGGCGGTGGCATTGTGCCTCGTTGGTTAGGCTGGTTCGAAAGCTCTATCTTCAGAGAACGCTTTGAAGCCAAAGGCCGCTTTAGGGCTTACCTCAAAGACATTCCTGTGTGGGTCATCAATGCACCAGAATCGCCCGCACTGCTGGGCGTTTCTCGCTCATTAATCTGAAGATGAGTTTCAAAGCAGCCATCAGTCAGCGTACTTACCGCTGGCGTCAACTGCCGTCTTGATTTTCTGAATTTCTCCAGCCACAAACTTTTTGTGTTCTGCAGGCTGCACTCGTTTGTCAGTGACAACCAAAGCGCCCAAGTCTACTTGCTTCTTGATGAATTCAGGATCCTTCAAGGCTTTTTTCAGGGCTTCATTCAAGGCTGTTGTAATCGCTTCGGGTGTGCCTTTGGGCGCATAAAGACCGTGCCAAATGGTGAGGTCAAAACCTTTCATGCCCATTTCTTGCAATGAAGGGTAGTACCTCAGGAATTTGTGATCTGACAATGGTTTAGCAGTTGTGACAGCAAAAGCCTTGACACGACCTGACTCAATTTGCGCAGTGGTGTTAGTGGTTTGATCGCACATCACGTCGACCTGACCGCCGACCAGCGCGTTCATAGCAGGTGCTGTACCGCCAAAAGGAATAGTGGTCATGGCTTCTTTTGTCTCCAACTGAGCTTGCCACAACATGCCACAAATGTGCGAGGCTGAACCTAGGCCCGCATGAGCAATGTTCAACTTGCCGCCGTTGGTACGAATGTAGTTTTCAAAATCCCGGTAAGTATTGGCTGGCAACTGAGGCTTTCCAATCAAGGTCATGGGCACATCGTTGACCATGCCTAAGTACTCAAAGTCTTCGAGGGGCTTGTAGGACAGTTTGCGATACAGGGCTGGCGTAGCGGCCATGCCGATATGAAACAGCAACAAAGTATGACCGTCTGGGTTGGCGCGAGCCACCTTGCTGGCGCCAATCGTGCCACCGGCACCTGCCACGTTTTCCACCACAAAATTGCCACCTGGCAAGGTCTTGGACATGGCAACACCAAGGTCACGGGCTACTTTGTCGGTCGGGCCACCTGCAGTAAAGGGAACCACAATTGAAATTGGCTTGGTGCCCGGGAAATTTTGAGCTTGCGCAACCAAAGTTAAAATGGCGGCGGCAATCACTAACAAACGTTTCATCTTCATCTCCTGTGAAATAACGAGACAGTGTAGCCGCATCGAGGTGAAATACTCGCTTTCGGAAACACTGAGCACCCAAGAAATCAGGGGTTAATCGGCAAGAAAATCAAAAGCATTTGCGATAAATCAAATGTCGCTGCACTGCATGGGTGCTTTTGGGCCTTGCCGGCCTTGGGCTTGAACTGGCTCTCCAAACTTACTGATAGCTGCGCGCATCTTCAATCACTTTGCCGTCATTGGCCAACGTACCTGGCGCGACCAAATGCACATCACTGCGCAACTTGGTGACATCCCGAATGGCCTCTGCAATCTGCGCCTTCAACTCGGCTTCAGCACCGTGGGCCGCTGTGGTTTCCACATGCAAAGACATGCTGTCATTGGCCATCTCACCTTGAACAACAAGACGTGCGCGCAACGCAGAGGGAAAGCGCTTGACCACCTCGGCCACTTGCCCAGGATGCACAAACATACCGCGCACTTTGGTGGTTTGATCTGCACGACCCATCCAACCTTTGATGCGCTGATTGGTTCGGCCGCTAGGGCAATGGCCACTCAAAATAGCCGACAAGTCACCGGTGCCAAAGCGAATCAAAGGATAGTCTGGATTCAAGCTGGTGATGACTAATTCACCCACTTCTCCCTCGGGCACAGGATCGCCTGTGCCAGGCCGAACAATTTCAACGATCACACC
>CANJOS010000097.1 GCA_947476015.1 Comamonadaceae bacterium
CGCAACCGCGTGGTGCAACGCGGCAAGGGCGCAGAAGTTTGGGGCTGGGGCACTGCCTACGGCAGCAAGACCGATGCAAAAGGTGCCAAATCATGAGCAGCTTGAAACGAATCACAGGCCTTGCCAGCGCTTTGCTTTTGGTGACAGGCCTCACAGCTTGTGGCGACAAAGCCCAAGAACTGGCTGGCCAGCCTAAGTTTGATGCCGCGCCTTACTCAGGCACAGGCGTGAAGGTGTTCACCGAGTCTGACTGGAAAGCGGGCGACAAGAACAGCTGGGCCCAGCAACTCAAAACTCGCGCTCAGTATGGGCAAAACGATCACACGCGATCCAACTGAACGTAGGAGAGCAAGCATGAACCGATTTTCGGTAAAGAAAAACCTCCAATCTGGGCTGCTAGCAGCCGGTCTGATGTTGGGCGGGTTCTCAATTGCCACAGCACAAACTGCACCTGCAGTGACACCTGCTGCCGCTTCAACTGCAGCTGCGCCACAAACAGCTAAGTCTGCAGCACCCGGTGTGCAAAGTGCCAACATCTTCTCCATTGCGCCCGATGCCAACACCGATCCTAAATACGCAGACCAAAACAATGGGGAGCGCAACAAGGTTCAGCCGGGTAACAACGCGCCTATTTGGCGACAAGTCGGTGCTGGCGCCACGGGCTACAGCAGCTTGCCAGCATCCGAAGCGCCAGAAGCGGGCAACCTGATACAGCCCTTTGTTCAGTACCCCGGCTCAAAGCTCACCACAGCGGGTGAAGCTTGGCGTCAAGTGCGCAACAACTGGATCATTCCCTACGGTGGCTCTTTGTTGCTCATTGCTGGTTTGGCCATTGCTTTGTTTTATTACGGCAAGGGCAGCATGAAATTGCATGGCACTGAAACAGGCCGCAAAATTGAGCGATTCACCCCTCTCGAGCGGGCGGCGCACTGGTCCAATGCCATTGCCTTTGTTTGCTTGGCTGTGTCCGGCTTGGTCATGGCTTGGGGCAAGTTTTTCATACAGCCCATCATTGGCAACACCTTGTTTGGTTGGCTCTCTTACGCTCTGAAAAACCTGCATAACTTTGCGGGTCCTTTGTTCGCCGTCTCCCTGATCATCGTGTTCTTCACTTTTCTGAAAGACAACTGGCCCAGCAAGGAAGACATCACATGGCTTGTGAAGGGTGGCGGCATGCTCTCGGGACAAGAAGTGCCCTCACACCGTTTCAATGCTGGAGAAAAAGTGGTCTTCTGGTTTGGCGTGTTGGGCTTGGGCGTCATTGTGGTGGCCTCGGGCTTGGTGCTCGACAAACTCATTCCCGGACTCATTTATGAGCGCGGCACCATGCAAATTGCCAACATGATTCACGGTGTAGCCTGCGTGCTCATGATGGCCATGTTCATGGGCCATATTTACATGGGCACCATTGGCATGCAAGGTGCTTACAGTGCCATGCGCGAAGGTTATGTCGATGAAACTTGGGCCAAAGAACACCATGAGCTCTGGTACAACGACATCAAGGCAGGCAAAATTCCTGCTCAAAGATCTCCCGAAGCAGTGGCCCATGCTGGCGCGGCTTCCACATCCGCATCTGCCTGAAGTACGAGGATTCCAACCATGAAAAAATCATTGATCAGCTTGGCCACTTTGGTACTGGCTTCTTTGTTCAGCGTTTCTGCTCTGGCAAAGTTGCCAGCCCCCAGTGATGAAGCCAAAGCCAAGGCTGCAGAAGCAGCCGCTAAAACAGCCCATGGCAACAAAGTAGCAGATTTTCAATTGTGCAAGTCACGCGAAAAAGTGGCGGCTCACTATTACAAAACAGCCAAGGCCAGTGGCAAGCCTACTAACCCGCCTGTCGCTACCCCTGCATGCGCAGATCCTGGTCCTTTTGTGGCCGCTGCACCTGCACCCGCAGCACCAGCCAAAAAATCCTGATTTTTCCCTGAATCCATCAGGTTGAAAGTCCCTCGCTGCATAAGCGTGGGACTTTTTGCGTTAGGCTCAGGCCTGAATCTTTGAATGACCCATTTTGCAATCTCCTGCCCTTAAACCCAGACTGACCCAAGCCCGCGCAGAATTGACGCGCCAAATCACGGTGGTCAACGAGTTGGGTGAAAGCTCTCAAGTCCACATTCCCGCAGAGCGTGCGCTCACGGTTTATTTGGACAAGAAAGAGTTGGTCACGCTCATGACCTTGGGCGCCAGTCCTGAATGGCTGGTGTTGGGGTTCCTGTTAAACCAACGCTTGATTCAATCGGTGAATGAAATTGAATCGGTCACAGTTGATTGGTCCTTAGGCGAAGGTGAAATGGGGCAGCCTGGTGTGGCGGCCATCAAAACACGCGATGGCCTGAGCCAAGCTGGCCCTAAAACGGCAGCACGTGTGGTCACGACTGGATGTGGACAAGGCAGTGTTTTTGGAGACTTGGTCAGCGACATCGATGCCATTCAATTGCCCGCCGACGCGCACATTTCCCAGGCCACCTTGTACGCCTTGGTCAACGCCATTCGCATTCAAGAAACCACTTACAAATCTTCTGGCTCGGTGCATGGCTGTGCCTTGTTCAAGGGCTCAGACATGCTGATGTTTGTCGAAGATGTGGGGCGGCACAATGCGGTCGATACGATTGCCGGCTGGATGGTCATGAACGATGTCAGCGGACACGACAAAGTTTTTTACACTACGGGCAGACTGACCAGCGAGATGGTCATCAAGTCAGCCCAGATGGGTGTGCCCATTGCCGTATCGCGCAGTGGCATTACCCAAATGGGACTGGAAGTGGCTGAACGCCTTCAACTCTGTGCCATTGGACGTGCCACTAACAAGCGATTCTTGTGTTTCAGTGCATCCCACAGATTGAAATGGCAAGTTGCGCTGGCCGAAGTCTCAAGCAAGACCCTGCTTCAAGATGCCGCCTGAAGTTTCTAAAGCGCCCATGAGCCCTGGTTTACTTGCCTTGAGTCAGCATTCTTGGCAGCGCGCATTTCAATTAGGCTTGCGCAATCTCTGGCGAGACTTTCGTTCTGGTGAATTGAATTTGCTCATTGTTTCGGTGGTGTTGGCGGTTGCTGCACTCACAGCCGTTGGATTTTTCTCTGATCGACTTCAAGCAGGTTTGTGGCGAGATGCTAGACAACTTTTGGGTGGTGATGCTGTGGTGGTCAGCGACAAACCCACTGCGGAAAATTTTCAGAAAAAGGCCCAATCACTCGGCCTAAAAACCAATGCCACTTTGAGTTTTCCGAGTATGGCCCGGGCAGACGATGCCAAAGGTGGCGAAACCAAATTGGTGGCTTTGAAAGCGGTTTCGGAAGGCTATCCTTTGCGGGGGCAAATGAGATTGCAGAAGCCACAAAGCGAAGGTGCAGCCAACCATGAAGCCACTTCAAGCTTGACCCGTGATGTGCCTAGATCTGGGCAAGCGTGGGTTGATCCTTCATTGTTGGAAGTGTTGAACCTTCAGATGGGTGATTTGATTTGGTTGGGCGACAAGTCCTTTCAAATAGCGGCACTCATTGACCGCGAGCCGGACCGAGGTGCTGCTTTCATGAATTTTGCACCCAGGGTCATGATTCACCAATCTGATGTACCAGCCACAGGCTTGATTCAACCAGCGAGTCGCATTTCTTACCGCATGGCTGTGTCAGGCGATGCGTCGCAGGAGAATGTGCAGCAGTTTTTAAAGTGGGCCCGATTGGAAGTTGACAAGCCAGAAGTTCGCGGCATTCAAATTGAATCGATGGAAAGCGGGCGACCTGAAATGCGCCAAACCCTCGACCGTGCTGAAAAGTTTCTGAATTTGGTTGCGCTGCTCGCAGCCCTGTTGTGCGCTGTGGCTGTGGCACTGGCAGCCAGAACTTTTGCAAGCAAGTACCTCGATGCTTGTGCATTGTTGCGCGTCTTGGGGCAGAGCCAAAAAACTTTGTCTGTGGCTTATGCCTTTGAGTTCATCACCGCGGGAATGTTGGCCAGTTTGTTTGGGGTGATGCTGGGCTATGGCATTCATCACGCTTTCGTATGGCTGTTGGCAGGATTGGTCGATGCACAACTGCCACCCAGTTCCGCCGCGCCTGCGCTGTTGGGCTTGGGCATGGGCCTGACCTTGTTGTTGGCCTTTGGTCTGCCGCCCGTGTTGCAGTTGGCCAAAGTTCCTGCGATGCGAGTCATACGCCGAGACATGGGTGGTTTGCAAGCTGCGTCTGTGGGAGTTTTACTTACGGGCTTGTTTGGTTTTGCAGGCGCCCTCATGTGGGCCAGCCGAGACGTGAAATTGGGTTTGATGACAGTCGGTGGCTTTGCGATCGCCACCCTGTTATTTGCAGGTGCCACCTGGTTGGTTTTGAAACTCTTGCGCAAATGGGTGCCCTCGGATGCCACGCCAAGATGGCTTTTGTTGGCCACGCGCCAAGTCATGGCGCGTCCCGTTTATGCAGTGGTTCAAGTCAGCGCATTGTCAATTGGATTATTGGCCTTGGTCTTGCTGGTTTTGCTCCGCACCGATCTCATCAGCAGCTGGCGCAAAGCCACGCCTGTGAACGCACCCGATCGTTTTGTGATCAACGTCCAGCCAGATCAAACGCAGGCTTTTCAAACCTCTCTCAAGCAATTGGGTGTGAAAGACTACGACTGGTATCCCATGATTCGAGGTCGTTTGGTGGCGGTCAATGGCAACGCTGTCAGCCCTCTAGATTACACCGATGAACGCGCCAAAAGATTGGTCGACCGCGAATTTAACTTGTCTGCGCGCTCGGCCAAGCCAGAACACAATGCCGTAGTTCAAGGTCAATGGAAAGAAGGCGAGACCGATGCGCTGAGTGTTGAAACAGGCATTGCCCAAACGCTCGGTCTGAAGATGGGCGACCGTTTGCGATTTGATGTGGGTGGTGTGGTTTCTGAAGGTCGCATTACCTCTCTGCGCAAAGTCGATTGGGGCTCGATGCGCGCCAACTTCTTTGTGATTTATCCAGTAGACAATTTGCCCGATGTGCCCTTGAGTTACATGGCTGCTTTTAAAACACCAGATGTGCCCGCCTTTGAGCGTAACTTGCTTCAGCAGTTTCCGAATGTCACCAGTGTCGATTTGCGAGCCACACTCACACAACTTCAAAATGTGTTGGACCAAGTCATTCGTGCGGTTGAGTTTTTATTTGCTTTCACCTTGATGGCGGGTTTGTTGGTGCTCACGGCCGCGGTCACTTCCACGCGGGAAGAGCGAAAAAGAGAATTCGCCATCATGCGAGCCTTGGGTGCAACGGGTCGTTTATTGAGTCAAGTGCAAACAGCAGAACTCATGGGTGTCGGACTCTTGGCCGGATTTTTGGCCAGTTTGGTGGCCGAACTGGTGGGTTGGGGCTTGGCTAGATTTGTCTTTGAATTTGAATGGACTGCATCACTTTGGGTGCATGCTGCTGGCGCGCTCACAGGTGCTGTCTTGGCATGGACTGCGGGATGGTGGGGCTTGGCTGAAGTACTCAGGCAGCCTGTGTCAGAAACGCTGCGTCAGGCTTCGGAATAAATCAAGAAGGTGTGAGCAACACCACCAAGGCACCGGCGCCTCCTTCAGCCGGTTTGGCCTGTACAAAGGCCATCACTTGATTTTTTTGGACCAGCCAACTGTGTACTTTGGATTTGAGCACTGGCGTTTTGCCAGGGGAGCCCAAACCTTTGCCATGAACCACCCGCACACATCGAATACCGTGTTTGTGGGCTTCGCGAATGAAGGTCGTCAAAGCCAATCGCGCTTCATCGCTGCGCAAGCCATGCAAATCAATTTCACGTTGAATAGCCCATTCGCCTTTTCGCAATTTGCGCGTCACTTCCGTGCCCACACTGGGTCTGCGAAAGCTCAGTGCGTCGTCCGTGTCTAGCAAAGTGCTCACGTCGAACTCATCGCTTAATGAGTCTTGAATGACTTTGGCTTCGTCTTTTTGAAGCTGGGTGGCCACAGGTTCACGCGGCGTTCTGGGAAGATGTGCTTTGTTGTGAACAGGCAATGGTGCTACCTTGCCGATGGCGCGTACAAACAGATTTTTATCCGCCTCTGCCTTTCGAATGGCTTCTGCGCGCGCGGCAACCTCAGCAACTGCTTTGGCCTGCGCTGCCGCAATTTGCTTTTGAACCAGTTTGAGATCTTGAAGCGATTGGAATTTCACCAGCCAATGGTGCCACAAGCTGCAAGCGTTTTAACTGTCGGCTTATAAAACGCCTTGCTCTGCCATGGAAAAGGCCTGACCCGGGCCCACAATGACATGGTCTAACACCCTGACGTCGACCATGGCCAAAGCAGATTTCAAACTGTGGGTAAGGTGCAAATCGGCAGGGCTGGGATGGACCGACCCGCTGGGATGGTTGTGCGCCAACACCACCGCGGCGCTGTGGTGATGCAGCGCTCTGAGCACTACTTCACGGGGGTACACACTGGTTTGGCTGAGCGTGCCCCGAAACAAAGTTTCCATGCACACCAGCTTGTGTTGGGTATCTAGGAACAACATGGCAAACACCTCGTGTGTTTTGTGCGCCAAATGGAGCTGTAAATAAAGTTGAACGCTGCTGGCACTTTGCATGACCTCCCGGGTGCTGAGTTGTTGGGCCATTGCGCGCTTGGCCAATTCCATGACGGCCAAGAGCTCGGATTGTTTGGCGGGCCCTAGGCCTTTGATGGCTGCTTGTTGCGCAGGCGGCGTGAGCAGTAAATTGGCCAGGCCGCCACTGGCCATTAACATGTCTTGCGCCAATTGCAGTACATTGCGGCCAGCCACCCCTGTTCTGAGCAACAGGGCCAAAAGCTCGGTATCGCTTAAAGCGCCGGGTCCGCGGGTGAGTATTTTTTCGCGAGGACGGGTGTCTGGGGGTAATTCTTGGAAGTTCATGGGTTTTCTGAAGAGATAAATGCACCAGATTCAGTCTTTTGCGGGCGAAAGCCGCAGAAGCTTTTTACAATGGCGCATTCGACTGTTGGAGTCTGAACCCAAAGCCCTCTCCATGGGGTGGTTTGGATTTTCATTGGCTTGCATTGAATTGCGCTTGATGCGCCTTCAAAGCGCATTTCTCAGAATTAAGTTTTATGACCACAATCCAAGCAGGATCTTTTCTAACGCTGCATTACCGATTGGCAGGACCTCAGGGCACGCTCATCAATACCTTTGAAGACAAGCCTGCCACTTTGTCACTGGGGTCTGGCGAGTTGTCGCCCGGTATGGAATCTTGCCTCATGGGTTTGGCAGAGGGCGTTCGAACCACTTTCGAATTGGCCCCAGGTGTGGCTTTTGGTGATCGCAACCCCGACATGCAGCAATGGGTGGCGCGCAAGTTATTGGCCCAGTTGGGTGCGGCTCAAGAAAACTATGTGCCTGGCGATGTGGTTCAATTTCCAACACCTGATGGCCATGGCACTTATGCAGGTGCCGTGATGCAAGCGGCTGATGATGGCGCAGTTTTGTTTGACTTCAATCATCCCTTGGCGGGACATCCCGTCACTTTTGAAGTTCATGTCATTGGTATTTTGTAAAACAAAATGAAGCAAGTAGAACCAATTCAACCAAGTAAATAAAAATGAAGGCAAATATGGGTGTGCAAGAAATTTTATTGGCTGAACCGCGTGGCTTTTGTGCGGGAGTCGATCGTGCCATCGACATTGTGGAAGCGGCCATTGCCAAATTTGGGCGGCCAATTTATGTGCGTCATGAAATTGTGCACAACACCTATGTGGTCAACGATCTCAAAACCAAAGGTGCCATCTTCATTGAAGAGTTAAGCGACGTGCCGCCTGGCGCCACCTTGGTGTTCAGCGCGCATGGTGTGAGCAAAGCAGTGCAGGCCGAAGCAGAAGCGCGTGGCTTCACTATTTTTGATGCGACATGCCCCTTGGTGACAAAAGTGCATGTGGAAGTGGCCAAACTTCACAAAGAAGGCTATGAGTTCATCATGATTGGTCACAAAGGTCACCCTGAAGTTGAAGGCACCATGGGCCAATTGCCAAATGGCATTCACTTGGTAGAGGGCTCGGACGATGTGCTCAAAGTTCAACCCAAACAAACAGAGTTGTTGGCTGTTGTCACGCAAACCACTTTGAGTGTGGACGATGCAGCAGAAATTTTATTGGCCGTGAAGAAGCGCTTTCCCAGTGTGCGCGAACCCAAGCAACAAGATATTTGCTATGCCACCCAAAACCGTCAAGATGCCGTCAAACTCATGAGCCCCCAAGTTGATGTGTTGGTGGTGGTGGGCAGTCCTACCAGTTCCAACAGCAACCGTTTGCGTGAATTGGGCAGCCGACTGGGCGCAGACAGCTACATGATTGACAGTGCCGATGAACTTCAAAATGAGTGGTTTGAAGGCAAACACCGAGTGGGCCTCACTGCGGGTGCTTCTGCCCCTGAAGTGCTGGTACAAGATGTCATTACCCGCTTGCGCGCCTTGGGTGCCACGTCCATTCGCAAATTGGATGGCGTGACTGAGACCATCAAATTCCCCTTGCCCAAAGGGCTAAAATTAGACGATGGCCATTGATTTTTTGGCCGCATAACTTTTATCAAAATGCTAGACATTCTCTTGCTCCGTAAAGACTTAGACGCCGCAGTAGCGCGTTTAGAGACTCGCAAAACACCACAAGCTTTTTTGAATGTAGAAAAGTTTCGTTCTTTAGAAACAGAGCGCAAAACTTTACAAACAGGCACCGAAGAATTGCAAAGCCAGCGCAACAGCTTGTCCAAACAAATTGGCATGTTGAAAGCCAAAGGTGAAAGCACCGATCAGGTTATGGCCGATGTGGCCAACATCAAAACAGAACTGGATGCATCTGCATTGCGTTTGGATGCTTTGCAGGCAGAAATTCAAGACATGCTCTTGGCCGTGCCCAACTTGCCTCACGAAAGCGTGCCTGTGGGTGCCGATGAACATGGCAATGTGGAAGTGCGCAAATGGAGTGTGGACGGCAAAGGCCCCAAGACGTTTGACTTTGAAGTGCGCGACCACGTGGACATTGGTGAAAAATTGGGCCTGGACTTTGACATCGGCATCAAACTATCTGGCTCACGTTTCACATTCATGCGCGGTCAAATTGCGCGCATGCACCGCGCGCTGGCGCAATTCATGCTGGACACGCAAACACAGCAGCACGGCTATACAGAGTGCTACACACCGTATATTGTTAACGCAGACACTTTGCGCGGTACAGGCCAGTTACCAAAATTTGAAGGCGATTTATTCGCTGCCAAAAAGGGCGGACAAGATTCTGAAGAAGGCGCAGAAAGCCAAGCGCTGTATTTGATTCCCACTTCAGAAGTGACTCTGACCAATGTGGTTCGCGATGAAATTTTGGCGGAATCAGATTTGCCAATGAAGCTCACAGCGCATACGCCTTGCTTTCGTTCAGAAGCGGGCAGTGCAGGGCGTGATACGCGCGGCCTGATTCGTCAGCACCAATTTGACAAAGTAGAAATGGTTCAAATTGTTCATCCAGAAAAAAGCTATGAAGCGCTGGAAGAAATGACGGGCCATGCTGAAGCTATTTTACAAAAGCTGGGTTTGCCTTACCGCGTCATGTTATTGTGCTCTGGTGATATGGGTTTTGGTGCTACCAAAACTTATGACTTGGAGGTTTGGGTGCCTGCACAAGCGACTTACCGCGAGATCAGTTCTTGCTCCAATTGCGAAGCTTTCCAAGCGCGGCGTTTGCAAGCGCGTTTTAAAAATGTGCAGGGTAAAAATGAACTGGTCCATACCTTGAATGGTTCTGGTTTGGCTGTCGGCCGTGCGTTGGTGGCTGTGCTGGAAAATTATCAAAATGCAGATGGCTCTGTAACGGTGCCTGAGGTGTTACGGCCTTATATGGGTGGTATCACAGAATTGCGCGCCTAAAGGCGCCTGATAGAATTTGTGGCAGTGACCAGCCGCAATGTTGAATGCAGGAGAAGTGGCAGAGTGGTCGAATGTACCTGACTCGAAATCAGGCGTGGTGGCAACATCACCGTGGGTTCGAATCCCACCTTCTCCGCCAA
>CANJOS010000098.1 GCA_947476015.1 Comamonadaceae bacterium
AAGAAAAAAGGGCGCGTCGAATGAGGACGCGCCCTGAACCAACAATCAATGGCAACTGCGATAGTTGGGACTTCATTGTAGGCAAAAAGCCCAACACGTACAGCCCCAAAAAAGCACTTTGCAGGTCGTTGCAAGCTCACAACAGAATCTTATACACAGCTTATTCACAAAATCAATTGACTTGATTTGAATAACTTGTGGGTGTTCTGTGGATCACCGGTGGACTGATGCGGGACATCCCACATCGTGAATCCAGTCCTGCTGTTTTTGCCATGAATCTTGGTTCAAGACCTCGGATTTTAACCATTTTTGCGAATCTAAGCGTCTCAAAGTCAGTGAACACCTACTTTATAAATATTTTCAAGCCATGGAAAACCCTGTGGCTTCAAAAGGACTCTTGACATTCTCATGATCACCGATTGGGTCGAATCAACGCAAATCGGGTCAGTTCGCCCCGCCGGAACAGAACACTGACCGGTTTATTTTTGTCAATCTTTGCTGAGACTGCCTCGAAATCTTTGGCGTTGGCCACCTCTTGGTTACCAATTGACAAGATCAGATCACCCTCTCGAAGGCCCGCCTTAGCAGCGGCTTCTTGTACGCTTTCCACACGCACGCCACCTTTTAACTTGAGCTCAGACCTCTGGGCGTCGCTTAAATCGACCACCACAAGACCAAGACCTTGAACAGATGCAGCAGACTTAGTTTTCTCTTCGGTATCGCTTGACTGCTTGGCCACCTTCTCGGGCTCCAACTCAGCAACCGTGATACTCAACTCCTTCAAAGCACCCCGCCGAAAAACAGTGACATTGCTTTTGGTGCCCGGCTTTGTATTTCCCACAATGCGCGGCAAGTCTGCAGATTTTTCAATGGGCTTGGTATCAAATCGTGTGATCACATCGCCAGGCTCTAAGCCAGCTTTGTCTGCAGGAGCACCTGGCTCAATTCGATTGATCAAGGCACCTTGGACTTTGCCTAGACCAATTGATTCAGCAATTTCTTTGGTAACCGGTTCAATTTGCACACCAATTCGCCCCCGAGTCACGCGGCCATTGGCTCGCAACTGCTCGCTCACCCTCATGGCTTCGTCCATGGGGATCGCAAATGAAATGCCCATGAACCCGCCCGAACGAGAATAAATTTGGCTGTTGATGCCAACCACTTCTCCACGCATGTTAATCAAAGGGCCTCCAGAGTTACCGGGATTGATCGCTACATCTGTTTGGATGAAGGGCAGGTAATCGCCTGTATCACGTTGCTTGGCACTCACAATGCCTGCCGTGACAGAGTTGTCCAAGCCAAAGGGCGAGCCAATAGCCATCACCCACTCACCCACCTTCAAGCGAGAAACATCACCCACTTTCACAGCCGGCAAACCAGTTGCCTGAATTTTCACTACGGCAACATC
Organism: Comamonadaceae bacterium; assembly: GCA_947476015.1. Lineage (GTDB taxonomy): Bacteria > Pseudomonadota > Gammaproteobacteria > Burkholderiales > Burkholderiaceae_C > Limnohabitans_A. Next base: position 1,409 of record CANJOS010000098.1, read on the forward strand.
CGTGCGTTTGTCAGCACCAATGAGCTTGGCCTTGAACTCGCGCTTATCCGTTAAGGTCACCAACACTTCATCTGCACCTTCCACGACGTGCGCATTGGTCATGATGTAGCCATCTGAAGTCAGTACAAAGCCCGAACCCACACCCCTTGGCTGCGCCTCTTCTGGTGGAGGTGATCTCCCTTGCCGTGGTGCTTGCCTGGGCGCATTGGGATTGGGCGTATTGGGCATGGGAATACCAAAGAATCGGCGCAATAAATCCTGCGTCTCATCGTCCATGCCGTTGCCTGCGGCCCCCATCCCCCGAGCTTTTTCAAGGGTCCGGATATTTACCACCGAGGGGCTGACTTGCTCAACCAACTCCGTAAAATCTGGCAGTCCCTTGACAACAGTTTGCTGAGCAACTGCACTCACAGGCGCCTGCAAAGCTAGGCCCACCGTCAGAATCAATATGAACGAAACAAAATAAGCTTTTGTTTCAAAGTGTAAAAATTTCATAAAAGACATCAACTCCCATGTTTGATTCGCTGAGGAAGAATCCTCATTCGCTGCTCGAATATACAGCGCAACGAAAACCATGCCAACGCTCAGGAAATGAAGTCTGTGCAAGCCAAAACCACTCTTTGGAACCCGCGTTGTTGGAGAGAGACACAAACAAATACTTTTGCAAATCCAAATGAACGACGATCACATGGTCATCTTGCAAAGGGACATCGATGATTGCGTGTGAATCTGCGGCCCTTCCAGTTCCTTTCCAGCCAGGAAATTGCGGTGGCATCAAGGGCAGGATATGCCACTGAAGCCCATCCCAAGAAAGCCAGCAATTGGCTCTACTCCGCCGCCAATAAGCAGCAGAAATCAATGTCAGGACCAACCAAGTGCACATCAGCAATGAACTCAAGCGACTTGAAAATTCACCCAGAAAATAAAGCAATGCGATCGCCAATCCAGAAAGCAAGGACAAGAAGATTGCAATCCAAGCATCCATGAAAAAACGCCCCACCGGGAAATCGACCGGTGGGGCGTTTGAATTCAAAAGAATTAGATCCTGCGGAAAACCAAACTGCCGTTAGTCCCACCAAAACCAAAGTTGTTTTTCAACGCATATTCAATCTTGACATCGCGCGCAGTGTTGGCGCAGTAGTCCAGATCACACTCTGGATCTTGGTTGTCCAAGTTGATGGTGGGCGGCACTTTTTGATGGTGCAAAGCCAAAACTGTGAAGACACTTTCAATGCCACCTGCGCCACCCAGCAAGTGGCCCGTCATGGATTTGGTTGAACTGACCAGCGTCTTCTTGGCGTGATCACCCAAAGCGGCCTTGATGGCATTTGTTTCATTGACATCACCCAAAGGTGTGGAAGTGCCATGGGCATTCAAATAACCCACTTGCTCTGCATTGATACCCGCGTTGCGCATGGCGGACACCATGGCACGTCGCGGGCCGTCCATGCTGGGTGCCGTCATGTGTCCGGCATCAGCACTCATACCAAAACCACAGACTTCGGCATAAATTTTGGCACCACGTGCCTTGGCGTGCTCGTATTCTTCGACCACCATCACACCAGCGCCTTCACCCAAGACAAAACCATCACGGTCTTTGTCCCAAGGGCGGGATGCCGCTGCGGGATCGTCGTTGCGTGTGGACAAGGCGCGCATGGCAGCAAATCCACCCAAACCCAAAGGTGAAATAGTGGCCTCAGAGCCCCCTGCTACCACCACGTCAGCATCACCGTATTCAATCATGCGGCTTGCTTCGCCAATGCAATGAAGTCCCGTGGTGCAAGCGGTCACAATGGCCAAGTTAGGGCCCTTGAAACCAAAACGCATAGACACATGACCAGCGATCATGTTGATGATAGAAGCTGGCACAAAGAAAGGAGAAATACGGCGCGGGCCGCGGGCTGTGTACTCGACATGCGTTTGCTCAATCATGGGCAAACCGCCAATGCCAGAACCAATCACGCAAGCAATGCGTGTGGCCAGCTCTTCGTCCAAGGCTTCGCCCGTAGGCAAGCCTGCATCTTCCACAGCCTGTGCGGCTGCAGCGATGCCGAAATGGATAAATGAGTCCATCGTGCGCGCTTCTTTGGCGCTGATGTACTGCTCCAAATTGAAACCCTTTACCTCGCCCGCAATTCTGCAAGCGAAAGCTGAGGTGTCAAATTTGCTGATCAGGCCAATACCAGATTGACCTGCCAAGAGATTGGCCCATGCCTCCGCCACCGTGTTTCCAACGGGGCTGATACATCCCAGGCCCGTAACAACAACGCGGCGACGGGTCATCTCAGATCAAGCCTTTTTGCTTTGGGCGTAGTCAATCGCCGCTTTAACGGTTGTGATTTTCTCAGCGTCTTCGTCTGGAATTTCAATACCAAACTCATCTTCTAAGGCCATCACCAGTTCAACGGTGTCCAGTGAGTCTGCGCCCAAGTCGGCAACGAATGCTTTCTCTGGTGTGACTTGTGACTCTTCAACGCCGAGTTGTTCAGCAATGATTTTTTTGACACGTGCTTCGATATCGCTCATGGTTCCCTCTGAGGGTTGTGAAAAAAGAGATTTTATCAGGACATGTGCATGCCACCATTGACATGCAGTTCCTGACCCGTAACATAACCAGCCAGCGGGCTGGCCAAATAGGACACTGCGTGGGCAATGTCCTCTGGTGTACCTAGTTTACCCAATGGAATTTGGACCATCAGGGCTTGATGCTGCGCTTCCGGCAGTGAAGCCGTCATATCGGTGGCAATAAAGCCTGGTGCCACACAATTCACCGTGATGTTCCGACTGCCTAACTCCCGGGCCAATGCGCGGGTCATGCCCGCCACGCCGGCCTTGGCTGCCGCGTAATTGGCTTGCCCAGGGTTGCCTGCGGCGCCCACCACACTCGTAATGTTGATAATTCGCCCATACCGCTGCTTCATCATCGGACGAATGGCTGCACGGCTCATGCGAAAAACAGCTTTCAAATTGGTGTCCAAAACGGCGTCCCAATCGTCATCTTTCATGCGCATGGCCAAAGTATCTCGCGTGATACCAGCATTGTTGACCAACACATGCAGGCCGCCTTGAGATTTGACGATGTCATCAATAAGGGCTTCTCCTGCAGCAGCGTCATTGACATTCAAATTCGCACCACGGCAGCCCGCATAGGCTGACAAGGCAGCAGCGATGCGTTCTGCACCTTCGTCTGTGGTGGCTGTCCCAATCACTTTCAAGCCTTGCTTTGCCAGTTCTAGGGCAATGGCCGCGCCAATGCCCCTAGAGGCACCGGTGACCAGTGCAACCTGCGCTTTGAACTCTGCAATTGAGGCGCTCATCACAATGCCCCTTTGACTTCTGCCAAAGAGGCAGGATCGAACAAGGGCAAGCCTTTCATGTCAGCATCAATTCGCTTCACCATGCCCGCCAATACCTTGCCCGGACCGCACTCAACCACCGTGGTGATCTCCTTGGACCTGAAAAATTGAACGCACTCGACCCAACGCACTGGTCCAAAGGCTTGGCGATACAGTGCATCGCGAATGCGATCAGCATCTGTTTCAATGGTGACATCAATGTTATTGACGACCGGGATTTGTGGCAAAGCAAATGGGGTGGTGGCCAACTTTTCTTTCAACTTCTCCGCCGCAGGCTTCATGAGGGTGGAGTGAAAAGGCGCTGAAACTGGCAATTTCAGGGCACGCTTTGCGCCCATGGCTTTCACAATTTCACAAGCTTTTTCAACAGCAGCCATGCTACCCGCAATCACAATTTGACCAGGGTCGTTGAAATTCACAGCCTCAACCACTTCGCCACTGTCAGTTGGAAAAGTGGCTTGTGCTTGCGCGCAAGCTTCAATGACTTTCGCGGCAGCCATGCCCAAGACGGCGGCCATTGCCCCTGCACCCACAGCCACCGCATCTTGCATGGCCGCTGCTCGAAAACGAACCAAGGGCACAGCCTGCCCAAGCGTCAGTACACCCGAAGCAACCAGCGCAGAATACTCGCCCAAGGAATGCCCAGCAACCACAGAGGGTTTGGCGCCACCCTCTGCCAGCCATGCGCGGTATGCAGCAATGGCCGAAACCAGCATCACCGGTTGTGTGTTGGTGGTCAGCGCCAAGGCTTCTTGAGGGCCATTGTGAATGAGCGCACCCAAATCTTCGCCCATGGCATCAGAGGCCTCTTTCAAGGTTTCTAAAACAGCAGGATGTTCACCCCAAGCATCCAACATTCCCACAGATTGGGAGCCTTGGCCAGGAAAAACGAAAGCGAATGCAGTCATGATTTCAGTTGCGATTGATTTAATATTTCAAAAGGACCGAGCCCCAGGTAAAGCCACCGCCCACGCCTTCGAGCATCAGTGTTTGGCCCTTTGTGATTTGTCCTGAACGAACGGCATGGTCTAAGGCCAATGGAATGGACGCCGCCGATGTATTGCCATGTTGATCAACCGTCACAATAACTTTTTCCATGGGCATTTTGAGTTTTCGTGCAGTGCTTTGCATGATTCGAATATTGGCCTGATGAGGAATGAGCCAATCAATGTCTGAAGTGTTCAAGTCAGCCTTGCTGAGCGATGCACGCGCAGTTTCTTCGAGGACGCCAACCGCCAATTTGAAAACCGCCTGACCGTCCATTTTCAAAACAGGATCACCCAAAATGGCGCCGCCAGAAACATGGCCCGGAACACACAAAAGCTCAGAATATTGCCCGTCGGCATGGATGTCCGTTGCCAAAATACCGGGTGTACTGGAAGCCTCCAAGACAACGGCGCCAGCGCCATCGCCAAACAACACACAGGTGGTGCGATCTTTGAAATCCAGAATTCGGCTAAAAACCTCTGCACCGATCACCAAGGCGCGCTTGGCTGAACCCGTTTTGATCAAGGCATCTGCCACGGTCAGGGCGTAAATGAAACCCGTACAGACGGCCTGAACATCAAATACAGGGCATCCCACAATGCCAAGTTTGTTTTGAAGCAGTGCCGCGGTGGAGGGAAACACCATGTCAGGGGTGGAAGTGGCAACAATGATCAGATCAATGTCAGATGCTTGGCAACCAGCAGCCTGAATAGCGCGGCGGGCTGCTTCAGCGCCTAAATCGCTGCTGCCAACCCCCGCATCGACAAAATGTCTTGCGCGGATACCCGTCCGTTCAACAATCCAATCGTCGGAGCTTTCGATCCCCTGTGTTGCCAGTTCTGCAACCAAATCAGCATTGCTTAATCTTCTTGGGGGCAAATAGCTGCCAGTGCCAGAAATACGAGAATAAATGGTCATTCGTTAGCGGCCGTGTTGGCTGAATTTTCAGCGGCGACCCCTTGTGAGTTCAACAAAGGTGCAGCATGTGCAATTCGAGCAGCAACACGACTGAGCAGTTGATGTCTGGCTGCATCATACGCGCGGTTCAGGGCTGCCTCGAAAGCCAGCTCGTCTGCCGAACCATGACTTTTAAAAACCAAGCCCCTCAACCCCAACAAGGCTGCACCATTGTACCGGCGATGGTCAACTCGATTTTTAAACGAATTTAGAACCGGATAAGCAAAAATAGCTGCAATTTTAGTGAAGATGTTGCGAGAAAACTCAGATCTCAAGAATCCCCCCATCATGGTCGCCAAGCCTTCGCTGGCCTTAAGGGCCACATTCCCGACAAAGCCATCGCAAACCACAATATCAACAGTTCCTTTGAAAATGTCATTACCTTCAACATTTCCATAAAAATTCAAATCGCCAGAGTTAGAGGCAGATCGAAGCAATTCAGAGGTTTTTTTGATTATTTCATTGCCTTTAATGGCTTCCTCGCCAATATTCAGCAAGCCCACAGTGGGGCTTTCATTGCCTTGCAAGACTGAAACCAAAGCAGATCCCATCACGGCAAACTGCAACAAATGCTCAGGAGAGCAATCGACATTGGCACCCAAATCCAACATGGTCGTGCCGCCACCTTTGAAATTAGGCATTTGGCCAGCAATGGCAGGGCGATCAATCCCCTCCATTGTTTTTAAAACGTAACGCGCGATCGCCATCAAAGCGCCCGTATTTCCAGCAGAAACTGCTGCATCCGCATGGCCGGACTTCACTTGTTCGATGGCCACGCGCATGGAGGAGTCTTTTTTCTTGCGCAGCGCCACTTCTAGAGAATCGTCCATGCCCACCACTTCGGCGGCCTCCACCACTTCAGCACGGGGATGCTGAAAAGAAACCAATTCAGCCAAGCGCCCCACCAAACGCAACCTGGCTTCTGGGTGGGTATCCAGAAAGTGGCGGCAGGCTGGCAGCGTAACGCTTGTCCCATGGTCCCCCCCCATGCAATCAACTGCAAGGGTGAAAAATTCTTTGGACGACATGTTCTCTATAGACACAAATACAAAGGCCCGAGGCTACCTTGAATGTAGCATCGGGCCTGTATTTCAAGCGTCAATTAGGCTTCTGATTTATTCTTCAGAACTTGGCGACCACGGTAAAAACCGTTGGGGCTGATGTGGTGGCGCAAATGTGTTTCGCCAGTTGTCGGTTCGACGGCAATTCCAGGCACGTTCAGCGCATTGTGCGAACGGTGCATGCCACGTTTAGAAGGTGACTTTTTATTTTGTTGAACAGCCATGATGGCTCCTTGGATGCGTTGGAAGCTGCGTTTTGAAGATCAAGGCTTTTGCCCTTGTCTGCCCAAGCGCAACTAAGCGCAACGCGGCTTTAGGTTAAACAGTGAATGAACTAACGCGCCATCACAGGCACGAAGCCGCTGATTATAGCCCATACTTTCAGGGTCATCTAGGACTTTCATTTGGTTTTTTCTTCAACTTTGCCAAGGCTGCAAACGGGTTGGGACGCGCATCCAAGGCGACTTCAAAGGCATGGTCAACCGCGGACATAGGCACCAAATTGGGGCAAATTGGATGCTTGGGCACAATGGGCGCCGACATGATGAGCTCGTCTTCAATCAACTCCCAAACATTCAGATCTGGCGTTAAGACCAGTAAATCCTCTTCGGATTCGTCGTCTTCGGACTCAGCCGTGGCCTCATCAGGCACAAATCGGAAGGATTGATTGGCAGCGACAGACACATTGACCCCCCCCATGCAACGCTGACACTGCATCGGCAATTCAAGCTCAGCTTTCAAATGCAGCCAAATTTGAGCATCCCCGCCCGCAACGGGCACCCATTCACCTTGAATGGACCAAGAAATCTGAGAAGGTTTTGAAGAATCATTCGGCGAAGCTTCTTCGAGGTTCACCGCCAGCTCCGCCAATCGCGCGAAGTGCGTGATGCTCTGCTGGCCTAGCAAACTCAGACTCTCCCTTGCAAAAGCCTTGACATTGAGGTGATTCAAATCGAATTTTTTATCCATGCCGCCAGTGTAAGAGAATTGGGGGATGTCCAAAGACAATCTCACCCCACCTCCCCGCACTTTGGGTCGCACGGTCATTCTGGGTTCAAGCTCAAGTTACCGAAAGGAATTGTTGTCGCGGCTCCGAATCCCATTCGAAACGGAAGCGCCGAATGTGGACGAAACACCTCACCCTCTAGAATCTCCCAAAGATTTGGCTTTGAGATTGGCGCTTGCCAAAGCTCGCGCTGTTGCACAAAAGCATCCAGAAGCTGTGGTCATCGGCTCCGACCAAGTGGCTGACCTTGATGGCATACCTCTTGGGAAGCCTGGCAATCACACCAACGCTGTTTTGCAACTTCAAAAAATGCGTGGCAAAACAGTTATTTTCCAAACAGCCCTCTCCGTGATTTGCCTTGCATCTGGCTACGAGCGCACCGACTTGGCAGCCGTCAAAGTTCAATTTCGAGACTTAAGCGATGCCGAAATAGAGTCCTACTTAAGAGCGGAAGAACCTTACGATTGCGCAGGCAGCGCCAAGAGTGAGGGCCTGGGCATCGCACTCTTGGCATCCATCGACAACGACGATCCAACGGCTTTGGTTGGGCTGCCATTGATCAGAACATGCCAAATGCTGCGAGAAGCAGGAGTGAAACTGCTATGACACAAACCAACACAAAATGGGGTAGGCTGCTTTTAGTGCCAGCGCCCCTCGATTTTGGGTGTGCCCAAGATGTTGATCTGCAAGAAGTCATGCCCATGGGTACCCTGAAAGAAGCTGCGCAAGTCACACACTGGATTTGCGAGAACGCCAAAACAACACGCGCGTATTTGAAACGCATCAATGCATGCGTTCCCTTGAAAACACCCATTCAGTCCCAAATCATCACTGAATTGCCCAGGGAAGTGCACAAAAAAGGCGACCATCTCGGCGGCTTTGATGCCAAGCCCTTGCTCAATGCTGCACTGCTTGGAGAAAACATGGGACTGATCAGTGAAGCAGGGATGCCCGCTGTGGCAGACCCTGGCAGTTCAGTCGTTCGCGCCGCCCACGAACTGGGCTTAGAAGTCACTCCCTTGATCGGGCCTGTTTCCTTGTTACTGGC
>CANJOS010000099.1 GCA_947476015.1 Comamonadaceae bacterium
ATTTTCGAAGAGCTGCCACAAAATCATGTTTGAAAGCCGCAGCTGATGGCCCTTCTGAAGACTCCCATTCGTCCAAATCCAAGCCTGCAGTGAAGAATTTGGCAGTCCCCGTCAGAATTAACACATGCGTGTGAGGGTCTAACGCTAATTCAGCGATCTTGCCTTCAAGCGTTTGTCGCATGGCAATTGAAAGCGTATTGAATTTGTCAGGACGGCTCAAGGTGAGCATGGCCCAACCCTTCGGACTCTTTTCAATCACGATGCCATGAGCGCTCAATTCAATGCCCCTTGAAGACAGGTTTTCGTTTTTCGACCAAAGAAGCAATCCCCTCCTGTGCGTCATGCGTTGCAGACACGTTGGCCAGTGTCAGCGCTTCGTCTTCAAACATCGCGTGCATGGGAATAGCGCTCGCACGGGCAAATAAACGTTTGATTTCACCGTAGGCCACCGTGGGGCCGTGCGCAAGGCGTGTCGCCAACTTCAATGCTTCTTGCGAAAGTTGCTCATCTTCGACCACAACATCCACAAGTCCAATGTTCAGGGCTTCTTGACTGGTCAACATTTCAGCCATCATGACAAACCGCTTAGCCCGTGCGGCACCCAAGCGAGCAGTCAAAACCACAGAACTGCCTGAGTCACAACTGAATCCAATTTGAGAGAAAGCAGAACCAATCTTGGTGGACTTGCCAGTGACCACCATGTCACAACCCGCAAAAAGTGCCACACCGCCGCCCATGGCAAATCCTTGAACCTCCGCCACAATGGGAACAGGCAATTGCCAAAGGCGCTGCAGGCCCATGTGCAAATCAGCCGTCCAACTTCGCACCAATGGCGCCAAGTTGTGTCGATCTGGGTAGAACGCCTTGAGATCACCGCCAAAACTGAAATTGGCCCCTTCCGCCCTCAAAAGCACTGCACGCAAATGAGGCAACTCCCAAAGTGCCAGACAAATATCGCGCAAGTCCTTGACAAAAGTTCCATTAAAGGGGTTGCCCTTTTCGGCTTGAGTCAGCGTCACAGTTGCCAAACCTTGTTCATTGATCTCTAAACTTGCAGCAGTCAATTTCATGAACTTCTCCCACTTATTTTACGGATGAGGTCACAGTATAGTAAAGTACCTTACTAAAGCAAAGCCTATCGCGTAATCAAGGCAGTTATTTTTCAGATTAGAAAAACAGGAGACCTTTTATGCTCACCGGACAAGACGATTTGATTGGGCATCAACTGCCCACCACTTTTGATCAAATCGACAACAGTGATCCTGCTTGGATGGAGCGACTTTGGTACACAGGCCACCCCATCGACAAACTCAACTTGATTTTTGACATCGGTTTGGGCTATCACCCCAATCGAAATGTCATGGATGCATTTGCCGGAGTGGCCATCGAAGGTAAGCAATGGAACTTTCGCGTTTCCCGTCAACTCAGGCCCGATCCCTTGAACACGGCTGTGGGGCCTCTTAAAATCATTGTTTTAGAGGGACTCAAAAGACATCGACTCGTTCTGGAACCTAATGATTCAGGCCTTGAGTTCGACTTCGAATTTCTGGCCACCATGTCTCCACATGAGGAAACACCTCACATGCGACGAAGAGACGGCCGTGTCACTGAAAATATGGCGCGTGCACAACAATTGGGTCGCTATCAAGGATGGCTCAAAGTAGATGGTCAGCACATTGAGATTTCGGCAGACAACTGGTATGGCCAGCGTGACCACTCTTGGGGCGTTCGCTCTGAAATGCGAACAGACGAAACTCATCCTCCACTCACCTTTTACCCACCCTTTCTCTACACCTGGGCCACGGCACAATTCAAAAATCGAGGTCTTCACATTTTCTTCAAAGAGCGCGCACCCGGCGACAAAATTTACATTTCTGGAGAAGAAGTCTTTGCACCCGAAAATCGCGTCAGCAGTCGCAATCAACTTACCGATGTTGCCCATCATTTGGTATGGCACGAGGATTCATTGGGACAATCCTTGGCCAGCGGTGAATTTAACTTGACATTTGCCGATGGTCGACAGAAGCAAGTTTTCATTAAAACCTACCCCGTCAAGTACTACCTCAAGGGTGGCCTTTATGGAGGCTTGAATGGTTGGTTTCAGGGCGACTTTAAAGGCAAGTTTTACGCTGAGCATGAATTATGGAACCTGAACCAACCTGGCACCCGAAAGCTTGTCCGAACTTTGGCTGATCAAATCATTGAGGTTCGCGATGGCGATGAAGTTGGCTACGGCATCATGGAATATGGCGTTGGCAAGGGCTATGCCCAATACGAGTCTGTTCAAATTCACCCGCCTATCTGATCATGAATGACCTCGATCTCCACAAAAATGACAATGGCATTTGGACACTGAAACTCTGTCGCCCTTCGCAACTCAATGCTTTGAGCGATGCAATGGTTCAGCGTCTGCATCAAATGCTAGAGGACGTCCATCAAAGCACGGCCTGCAGGGTTTTGATTTTGACGGGCGAAGGCAAAGGTTTCTGTGCAGGTTTTGATCTGAGTCTGGCGGACGATGCGCCCGGCAGTGAAAACGGTGAAACTGGCGCCTGGATGCGCCGACAAGAGAACTTTGCAGCCATCATTACCCGGCTCAAATCTCTTTCTCAACCTGTCATTGCTGCTGTGAATGGTCCAGCAAACGGCGCTGGATTTGGACTGACATTGGCCTGTGATATTCGCATGGCCAGCCATTCCGCAAGTTTCAATGCGGCATTTATCAAAGTTGGCATGTCCAGTTGTGACATTGGCGTCAGTTATTTACTCCCTCGATGCGTGGGCACTTCGCACGCTTTTGACATCATGTTGACAGGCCGAATGGTTTCAGCCGCAGAAGCCGCCAACATCGGCCTGGTCAGCAGGCTCTGTGAGCCTGTCAACCTGATGTCTGAGGCCAACAAACTGGCCCTTCAGTTGGCTGAGAACGATGGCTTTGCAGTTTGGATGACCAAACGGGGCATGTGGGCCAATCTGGAGGCCTCGAGCATGAGCGCTGCCATCGAATTAGAAAATCGAACTCAAATATTGGCACGATCGACAGGTGTTTTGAAAGTCAAGGCATTGGCCTTCAAAAACAAAACCCGTCAATAGTCAGACAGCTTCTGAGGTCTCAGGGTAAGCCCCAAAGAGCCTATTAGTACGCTAGTGTAAGATGCCGTTGATTCAATTCAATTCAATGCAATTGAACTAAAAATGTTGTGGAAGAACCTAGGGCCCCCAAATGGTATTGAATGAAGTTCAAAAGTCGCTACAAGAGACAGCTCGTCGATTCGCTCGAGAGAAACTACTGCCCGATTATCAAAAACGAGAAAAATTAGGTATTTTGGACCGTGATTTGATCAAGCAAATGGGGGAATTGGGTTTGCTGGGCATGGATTTTTCTGAGGAATATGGTGGCATGGGCATGGATGGGGTCACCACTGGCCTCATTGCTGAAGAGTTAGCCTATGGCGATTTCAATATCAGTGCAGTGCCTGTCGGCATTTCATTGAACGGCGCTATTTTGGAGCGACACGGCAGCGATGCCATCAAATCTGAATGGCTGCCCAAAATGGCGAAAGGTGAAGCCATCATTGCCATTTGTCTGACTGAGCCCCGTGGCGGGTCGGACGCCAGTAACTTGGCACTCAAAGCCAAATTAGAAGGCGATCACTATGTCATCAATGGCGAAAAAACATCCATCACATTTGCCGACCGAGCTGATGCTTACGTCGTGTTTGCACGAACAGGCACCCCTGAACAAGGCGCCAAAGGTGTCTCTGCCTTTTTCATTCCAGCCGGCACACCCGGACTCTCTGCTACATCGTTTGACGATCTAGGCAGTGCCATCATTGGTCGTGGGCAGGTTTTCTTTGACGACGTCCGCATACCTGTGGGCAACCGTTTGGGCGATGAGGGAAAAGGCTTTACGCAAGTGATGCAAGGTTTTGATTACAGTCGAGCCCTCATTGGTCTGCAATGTTGCGGCGCCGCTCAAGCATCGTTGGACGAGGCTTGGGCTTACACCAAAGAAAGACAAGCATTTGGTCGACCCATTGGACAGTTCCAGGGGGTGACATTTCCACTGGCAGAGGGCGAGTCACATATCACCGCAATCCGGCAACTTTGCTTGCACACCTTGGCCCTGCGGGATGCCGGCTTACCCCATGTTTCTGAAGCAGCCATGTGCAAATGGATGGGGCCAAAATATGCGTTTGACATCATCCACCAATGTATTTTGACTTTGGGTCACTACGGCTGGACCAAAGACCTCCCGCATCAGCAGCGGATGCGTGATGTCTCAGGTTTGGAAATTGGCGATGGTACCGCCGCGATCATGAAGCTCATCATTGCGCGCGAGCACATTGGCAAAACAGCCATCCAATATTGAACACCTTTTGACAAAAACTACGATGAAATACCGATCAATTTATCGAAATGATTTGTTCAAAGGCCAAGTCATCATCGTCACCGGTGGTGGCAGTGGTCTCGGCAGATGCACAGCCCACGAATTGGCTGCGCTAGGCGCGCAAGTTGTTATCGTTGGCCGTAACGACGAAAAATTACAAGCAGTGAAAGCAGAAATTTTAGAAGATGGTGGCTTGATTAGCACCTTTGTTTGCGACATCAGGGAAGAATCTAACGTCATCAACGTGATCGACAGTGTTCTGGCCTTGCACGGCAGGATCGACGGGCTTGTCAACAATGCAGGCGGTCAATACCGTACTGCCATGAACACCATCTCGACCAAAGGTTTTGAAGCCGTGGTCAGAAACAATCTCACTGGTGGCTTCATCTTCATGCGAGAAACCTACAACCGTCGGATGAAAGATCATGGTGGTGCCATCGTCAACATCATTGCAGACATCTGGCACGGATGGCCAGATTTTGCGCATTCTGGAGCATCTCGAGGTGGCATGCTGACCCTGACTGAAACGGCAGCTTGTGAATGGGCTGCTGCGGGTGTGCGGGTGAACACCGTTGCACCAGGCGGCATTGCGTCCAGTGGTTTTGACACCTACCCACCTGAAGCCAAACAAAAAATTCTTGAGTTCCCTCCCACCGTACCCCTTCAACGCTTTGGTACCGAATCTGAGATTTCAGCGGCCATTGTTTATCTGTTGTCTCCTGCTGCAGGCTATATCACCGGCAGTTGTTTGCGAGTTGACGGCGGCGCACCCAACGCCAGAAGCACTTGGAAATTGCAACCTGCGCAACGCTCTACGGAATTCAATGGTTTTCACCGTGCCGTCTTGCCCGAATTATTGCGAAACTCAAGTCAATGAATGAAGAATTACTTCCCGTTCAAATTGCAGACTATTTGCAACAGCAAACGGGACATGTTGTCCAAGTGGGTCCTCTAAAAAGATTCGCCGTCGGCTTTTCATGGAAAACATATTTGGTGCCGATTGCAGGCGGACTGCCTGAAGCAGATGGTGCAACGGAACTGATTCTCAGGCTTGGCCCCAGTGATGGTCTGTTTGCCCCTTACAGTGCCATGCCTGAGTTCTTGTCCATGCGTTCACTAGAATCTTCAGGCATTCCTGTGCCCAAGGCGTATTGGGCTAGCGACGACTCTGAAACTTTTGGCGCACCTTTTTTGTTCAGTCAAAAGGTCAATGGCGCTGCAGTTGTACCCTGGGTCCCTGTCAATACCCCCCCTTTGGATGAAGCTTATCGAAAATCATTGGGTGCAGAGTTCATTGATGCGCTCGCAGCATTGCATGCTGTCGATTGGTCTGATCGACCCATCGCACAAATGGCTCAGGGAATCAACATCCAAAACGCTGCATTGACCAATGTGCTTTATTGGGAGAAACAAATAGAACGCTGGGCCATGCGTCCTTATCCAGCTGCACAGTGGGCCATCCGTTGGTTAAAAAATCACTGCCCCGTCGCACCGCGTGTGGCGATCATCCATGGCGACTATCGCACAGGCAACTTTCTTGAAGAAAATGGTCATATCACAGCCATCTTAGATTGGGAATTGGTTCACTTAGGCGACCCGCACGAAGATATTGGCTGGGTTAGCATGCCCATGTACATGGGAGGTAGTTCGCACTTTTGCCGACTAACAGAACCTGAATGGTTTTACCAACGCTATAGCGAAAAAGTCGGCTTCCAAGTTTCCATGGCCTCCGTTAAATATTACCGAGCCTTCTCACTTCTTAAATTAGCCGCTACGCACATGGCTGCAGCGCGCTGTTTTGAGGAAGGTCGCTTCAATGATTTGCGCATGCCGGCCATGGGCAGTCAAATTGCGACCTGTCTGCGTCAACTCGAAAAAACCATTGAGTCACCCCTATGAACAATTCGTTTCCCCGACTGATCGATGGCATGTGTGCCACATTGCGCACAGAAGTTCTGTCGCGACTCGACGATGAATTTGCGAGGGGTCAGGTATTTGGGGTCATTAATTTGCTCAACACTTTCAAGTCGCGCGCCGATTGGTCCACCGATTTTTTATCACAACAATTGAGCGTTCAATGTCATGCGCTTGAACAGGTTCGTGCACTCATCGGCAATGTTGCCCATGCCCCCGAGGTGGCAAAACTCAGAACACCCCAAATCGTCTCGCCTGCCGAATTGTTGAGCCTCCGAGATTCAGCCAACTTAGAGATTAGCAAACTGCTAGATTGGCTGGCAAAAGCCAAGGAAAGCTTACCCGAAGCGACCGCACTGGCCATCGAATCTGAACTTCGACAGTCGATGCGGCGTGAAATTGAGATTGAATTGAAAAATTCCCCACGCCCACTTTTTGCTGAAATGTCAAGCGGTCAAGAATCCCCAAACTAGTCCAAGCAAAGACCCGAGGATTCAGCCATACATGGTTTCAATTTCTGCTGTGTACTTCTCGTAAATACTCTTGCGCTTGACTTTCATGGTAGCCGTTACTTCGCCATCATCGTGATCAAGTTCTTTGGTGAACAGGTGAAATTTTCGGACCTGTTGAACTTGTGGCATTTGAGAATTCGATTTCTCCACTTCTTTCTGAATGAGTGAAACGACAGTAGGGTTTTCGACCAAACTTTTGAAATTAGTGAACAGAATATTTTCATCTGCCGCCCACTTGCTGACATTTTCGAAATCAATTTGAATAAGCGCAGCAACAAATCTTCGCCTATCGGCAACGATCACAGCCTCTTTGATGAAAGACGAAAATTTCAAGGAATTTTCAATTTCTGAAGGCGTGATATTCTTGCCGCCTGCAGTAATCATGATGTCTTTTTTCCGGTCAATGATGCGGAGCTCACGACCGGCTGGACCCTCCTCCCATCTTGCCACGTCACCCGTGTGCAACCAGCCGTCGGCATCGATAGCTTCCCGTGTGGCTTCTTCATTTTTGTAGTAACCGACAAAAACCACATTACCGGCAATCAAAATTTCACCATCTTCTGCCAACTTCACTTCTACCCCTGGATAGGCCACACCCACGGTACCTACGGGCGACATGTCAGAGGGTTGCATGGTGGTAGCGCCGGATGCTTCTGTCAGCCCATAAGCCTCTCGAATAGGCACCCCAATTTTTCGGAAAAAACTCAAAATCTCTGGTGAAATGGGCGCCCCAGAAGAAACGGCCACATCGCAGCGTCTAAGGCCCACAAAGTTAACCAAGGATCGAAGAATGAGCACATACCAAAACCACCAAACAGATGAATCAATCAGAGACCACTGTGAGCGGGATTTTTGGCCTATGTTTTGCAAAGACGACATGGCCGATTCATAAAGCCATTGTTGTAGACGGCCAGACTCTCGAATTTTGGATTGAATGGAAGAGTGGAACTTTTCCCATATGCGAGGGACGCCAAAAAATATGCGAGGTGACAACTCTCTCAAATCCTCCTGAATAGTTCTCAAACTCTCCGCAAAATTAACCACCGCACCCGTGTACAAAGGAATATGAATTGAAAACATTTGCTCAGCTACATGGCACAGAGGCAAATAAGAAACCAAAGAATGCTGATTGGTACATCCCAACATTGAATTGAGACCTTGCGCGGCGCAACCCAGTCCACGCCAAGACATCATGGCGGCCTTAGGCTTGCCAGTTGAGCCAGAGGTAAACACCATCAATGCGATATCGTCGAGTTGGGGACCTTTTACAAAAATTTCACTTTGTGTAGGTTCTTGTTTCTCAAAATCTAAGCCCATTTGAACCACGTCTGCAAAGTCCCACATACCGGTGCGGTCGTATCTGCGCAGTCCCTTTGGATCCATGACTACGATGGCGACCAAGTGCTTCAAGCGTGATCTGATTGCAAGCACTTTGTCCAATTGCTCTTGATCTTCCACCACAACGATGGGCGCATCGGAAAGGGCCAGTAAATACTCAACTTCTGCTGCTGGCGATGTGGGGTAGACACCTGCTGTTATGCAATTGACCATGGCAATGCCAAGTTCTGCAATGACCCACTCTTGGCAGTTTTCACTCAATACAGCAACAGTTTGCCCCCTTTGAAGGCCCAGTTTCATCAAGCCTAGCCCAAACCAACGCGACTGCCGTTCATAATCTGACCAAGATACCGTTTGCCAGACTCCATATTTCTTCTGCCGTAAAGCGGTTTCAGTCGGTCTGACCTGTGCCCAATGTCTCAACTGCTGAGGCAAAGGTAATTGGGAGATATCTTGTGATGCGGTCATTTGAAAAATTATGAAAGCCAACGCTTACGGCGCTTGTAGTGTTTGATGTCTCGGAAACTCACTTGTTCAGAGCCTTCATCTGAAGCGCCTAGATAGAAGCGCTGGACATCGGGGTCGTTGATCAGGGTTTCGGTCGGGCCGTTGATCACAATTCGACCGTTCTCCATGATGTAGGCGTAATGTGCAACGTTCAAGGCTACGCGAGCATTTTGCTCAACCACCAAAATAGCCACGCTCTGTTCACGATTGATGCGTTCAATGATGCTGAAAATATCTTGAACCACCATGGGCGCCAAGCCCAATGAGGGTTCGTCCATCAAAATCAAACGTGGTTTGCCTATGATGGCGCGTCCGATGGCTAACATTTGCTGTTCTCCACCTGACAGGTAACCCGCAACTTGTTTGCGTCTCTCGAGCAAACGGGGAAAGTATTCGAAGACGATTTCGATGTTCAGCTTTTCTTGGCTTCTACCCTTCAGCGCATTCCCCGCTGCTATTAAGTTTTCTTCCACCGTCATGTCTGCAAAGATATGTCGACCCTCGCGAACGTGTGCCATGCCCTGCCTTGCCAAGGTGTGGGCTGGCAGGCCGGCAATGTCCTGACCATAAAAACGAATTTGACCCATGGCAATCTTTCCTTTTTCAAAAGGAAGAATGCCAGAGGCCGCCTTCAAGGTTGTGCTTTTACCTGCACCATTGGAACCCAGCAACGCAACAATTTGGCCCACCGGAACTTCAATGGACAGACCCCGAAGGGCCTGCACACTGTGGTTATAAACAACCTCAATATTCTCAATGGCCAGCGCCGCTTCACTCATACTTTGATCCAAGGACCCACGGGTTCCATGAACTTCTTGTCCATGTTGTATTTGATCAAGCGACCTGCCAAAACTTCGTGCTTGCTGTAATCAACTGGCAACCCAATGATGCCGCCAGTATCCCAGTTTTGGATGGACTCTAAAGCAGCTTTCATGTTCGGAAGATCTAGGGGCTTTCTTGCCTTCAAGCATCTGTCGGCAATTTCAGCAAACACCATGCCTGAGAACCAAGCGGAAATGTAGAAGGGTGAAACATGCGAGATTTCTGGTCGATTTTTCGTCAAGTAGTCACGCATTTC
>CANJOS010000100.1 GCA_947476015.1 Comamonadaceae bacterium
ATTCTTAAGTATTAAAGCTGAGTAACAAGATATACTCTCGTTCATACCGCGGGGTGGAGCAGTCTGGTAGCTCGTTGGGCTCATAACCCAAAGGTCGTTGGTTCAAATCCGGCCCCCGCAACCAAATTAAGTCAAAACTTTTGTCTTTGACTGATTGAAAAAATACCCACTTCGGTGGGTATTTTTTTGCCTGCCGCATTAGGCTTTGACCAACAATTCCCTAAGGTGAGCAAGTGCCAACTCAGTTGTGGCTAATCTGATGTCAGAGCGATTTCCACTGAACACCCGCATCACTGCCTCGCAGTGCACTGCTTGCCCGTGCGATGCTCCGCCACGGACGGCCCAAGCCAACCAAACCAACCCCACCGGTTTTGCTTCACTGCCCCCTGTGGGTCCTGCAATGCCTGTGACGGCCAAGCTGCAGCTGGCCTTTGAATGTTGAAGGGCGCCAAGCGCCATGGCCTTGGCCACCTCTTCACTCACTGCACCGGGCGTTTCAAGCAGCTGTGCGGGAACGCCCAACATCTCCGTTTTGGCCGCATTGGAGTAGGTGACAAAGCCACGATCAAACCAAAGACTGGAACCCGAGAGCTGCGTGCAACTGGCGGAAATTAAACCACCCGTGCAACTTTCAGCGGTGGCCATCGACAATTTCTGAAGGCGCAATTCTTTTGAAAGTGCTTCACACAGAACCTGAATTTGAGGCGTCATAGGGCTCTCCAAATTGCAAAACAAAGCAAAGTACAAAAAGCCGCCACAAAGTCGTCGAGCAAAATGCCAAACGCACCGCGCCAGCCAAAGCCTTTGAACAGTTGATCGGCCCAAGCCACAGGTCCTGGCTTGGCCGCATCAAAAAATCGGAACAGTACAAAAGCGCAGACTTGCGTTGTCAAAGTGGCCGGCATGAGCAACCAAAGGATGAGCCAAAAAGCCACCACCTCGTCCCACACAATGGCGCCAGGATCACAAATTTCCAAATGTTCAGCAGTAACTTTGCAGGCCCACCAACCCACCAAAGACGAAAACAAAATGATCCACCCTAGTTCGGTTGCCGAGAAAAATTCATGAAAGGCCCACCAACTGATCCAAGCCCACAAAGTACCCACGGTGCCGGGTGCCTTGGGAGAGAGGCCAGACCCAAAACCAAGGGCAATCCAATGCGCTGGATGACGGCTCATGAAGACGGCAGTGGGTCTCATGGTGTTTTGAAATGGTCAAAGGATTGAAAGTGATTGGCCATGTGATTGCCCTCGGAATCCAGCAAGATCAAATCGCACGAACCCGTGATTCTTCCAACGCGCGAAACAGATGTGCCAGAAGCCATCGCGGCAGCCGTCACAGCACTGCGCAGGCCTTCAGGTGCCGTGAAGACCAACTCATAATCATCGCCCCCCGCCAGCGTTAAATTCAATTGGGTGCTCAGCGGTAAATGGCAATTCTTTGCGCTGGCCAAAGTGGCAGCAACGCTGGCCGTTTCAATGGTGGCCCCCACACCGCTGGCTTTTAAGATGTGTTGCAAGTCACCTAGAAAACCGTCGCTGATGTCTGCTGCCGAAGTGGCCAAACCGCGCAAAGCCAAACCCAGCGCAATGCGGGGTGTGGGCATTTCCATGCGCAAGCGTGCCGCATCAAACACCGCAGAGGGCACTTCCAAATGTCCTCGAAAAACTTCCAGCGCCAAGCGCGCATCACCCAAGGTGCCGCTCACATAGATGTCATCGCCCACCTGGGCGCCACTGCGCAGCAGTGCTTGCGCAGCAGAGACCTCCCCCAGCACCGTGATGCAAATGTTCAAAGGCCCGCGGGTGGTGTCACCGCCAATCAAGTCGCACTGATGGGCATCGGCCAAATCCCAAAGCCCTTGAGAAAACTCGGACAGCCAGTGCGGCACCAACTCAGGCAAGGCCAAGGCCAATAAAAAGGCTTTGGGCCGTGCGCCACAAGCCGCGAGGTCGCTCAGATTGACGGCCAAAGCTTTGTGTCCCAAATGCCGGGGGCTCACGGTCGATAAAAAGTGCCGCCCCTCCACCAACATGTCGCTCGAAATGGCCAACTGTTGGCCCGTTGGCACGGCAAGCAAGGCGCAGTCATCACCCACCCCGAGCGTTGCGTGCCGCGCAGGCCTTTTGAAGAAGGTTTCAATCAGATCAAACTCACCCATACGCCCAAGCATAAGCTCAAACATCGGCGCAGGCAGTGCCACTCCTGTAAATATTCCAGCCCGCAAAATGCGACAATTCAGCCATGACCACTTACCGCATCGCCCCCTCTCTTTTGTCCGCCGATTTCACTCGATTGGGTGAAGAAGTGCGCAATGTCATTGCCGCCGGCGCCGACTGGATTCATTTCGACGTGATGGACAACCACTACGTGCCCAATCTCACGTTTGGGCCCATGATTTGCCAGGCGCTCAAGCCGCACGCCAAAACCACGGATGGAAAAGCAGTCCCCATCGATGTGCACCTCATGGTGCAACCGGTGGATGCATTGGCTGCAGCCTTTGCCGATGCAGGCGCCGACCTCATCAGTTTTCACCCTGATGCTTCGACCCATGTGCACCGAAGTGTGCAAGCCATCAAATCGAAAGGCTGCAAAGCGGGCGTGGTGTTCAACCCTGCTGAAACACTCGATGTCTTGGAATGGGTCATAGAAGACATCGACCTCATCCTCATCATGTCGGTCAACCCCGGCTTTGGCGGGCAAGGTTTCATTGACAGCGCGTTGCGCAAAATTGAACAAGCACGCAAGTTGATTGATGCCTCTGGCAAAGACATTCGCCTTGAAGTGGATGGGGGTGTGAAAGTAGACAACATCAGGCGCGTGGCCGACGCAGGCGCTGACACCTTCGTGGCTGGGAGTGCTATTTTTGGCAAGCCCGATTACGCCGCTGTCATTCAAGCCATGCGCGAGGCATTGAAGCTTGGTTAATTTGCGCGGCATGCAGGTAGAAGCCTGCATGATTGATTTGGATGGCACCTTGGTCGACACCATGGGCGACTTTGACGCCGTGGTGACCCTCATGTTGCACGACCTTGGCCTGCCAGCGCTTGGCCGAGTCCCTTTAGAAGGCATGGTGGGCAAGGGCTCGGAGCACCTGATTGAATGTGTCCTCACACGACAATTGAAGATGGTTTCCAAAGCAGACGTGAAACCGTCAGAGGCTCAGCTGAAACAAGCATGGGATATTTATCAGGCGCATTACAAGCGGGTCAATGGGCAAGCCAGCGCGGTTTACCCTGGCGTTGTGGAAGGCCTTAAGGGCTTGGTGGAGAAGGGCTTGCCACTGGCTTGCCTCACCAACAAGCCACAAGACTTGGCCAAATCATTGTTAAAACAAAAAGGCTTGTCTGAATTTTTCTCATTGATTTTTGGGGGTGACTCGTTTGAGCGGAAAAAGCCAGACCCCTTGCCCCTCGTCAAAACCTGCGAGGCGCTGGGGTTTGCCCCGCATCAAGTGCTCATGGTGGGTGACTCTGGCAACGATGCACAAGCGGCTCAGGCTGCGGGTTGCAAAGTCGTGTTGCTTTCCTATGGCTACAACCACGGCCAACCCATTCGGACTGTGGCAGCCGACCATCACCTCGACTCTTTGGCGGAAATACTGCTTTGAAACCCCCTCAGAGCTTTGGTACACTGGCATGCTCATGATCTTTTTTCATTCATTCTTCGCAGTCCAGCTGCCGGCTCTTTTGAGCCGGGGAGCCTGGTCTTGGCGTCAGCCAACTTAAATTTGCTGAGAACCGGCAGCCCATGTGCTGTCACCCAAGTGTTCATGGATTGACCTGAACAAATGAATGAACCGTGTTGACCTGCCTTCACAAAGCTATCCCAGCAAGCCAAGGTCGCAACATCCTTAACGGAGCTCCTGATCGTGATCACAGAACTTGAATTTAAAAGCCTGACGCAGCAAGGCTACAACCGCATTCCACTGATGTTGGAAGCATTCGCAGATTTAGAAACACCTCTCTCACTGTATTTGAAACTGGCCCATCACAAAGATGGTGGCAAGTTCAGCTTTTTGTTGGAGTCGGTGGTGGGTGGCGAACGCTTTGGCCGCTACAGCTTCATAGGCCTACCTTCCCGAACGCTGTTGCAAGCGCGAGGCTTTGGAGACGAATCACGCACAGAAGTGGTCACCGATGGGGTGGTGGTAGAAACGGCCCTTGGCAATCCGCTGGATTTCATTGAGCAATATCAGAAGCGCTTCAAAGTGGCCTTGCGCCCTGGCTTGCCACGTTTTTGTGGTGGCTTGGCGGGCTACTTTGCTTATGACGCAGTTCGGTACATTGAAAAGAAGTTGGAAAAATCGTGTCCGCCTGATTCGCTGGACACGCCAGACATCTTGCTCTTACAGTGTGAGGAGCTGGCCGTCATAGACAACTTGTCTGGCAAACTTTATTTGATTGTCTATGCTGACCCCGTTGTGCCGGAAGCCTATTCAAAGGCCAAGAAGCGTTTGCGCGATTTGAAAGAGCAACTTAAATATTCTGTGAGTGCGCCGGCGGTGACCTCCACGCAAACCTACCCCGCAGAACGCGACTTCAAGAAAGAAGATTATTTAAAAGCTGTGTTGGAAGCCAAAGAACTCATTGCAGCAGGCGATTTCATGCAGGTTCAAGTAGGCCAGCGAATTAAAAAACGCTACACCGAAAGCCCCTTGTCTTTGTACCGTGCACTCAGGTCGCTCAACCCCAGCCCGTACATGTACTTTTACAACTTTGGTGACTTTCATGTGGTGGGGGCCAGCCCCGAAATTTTGGTGCGGCAAGAGAAAACCGAGGAAGGTGTCAAAGTCACCATTCGACCCCTTGCAGGCACGCGCCCCCGCGGCGCTACCCCAGAAAAGGACAAGGCTGCTGAGTTGGAATTGGTCAACGACCCTAAAGAACGCGCAGAGCACGTGATGCTGATTGACTTGGCGCGAAACGACATTGGCCGCATTGCCAAAATTGGATCGGTCAAAGTCACCGAAGCTTTTGCGGTGGAGCGCTACAGCCATGTGATGCACATTGTGAGCAATGTGGAAGGTATCTTGAAAGAAGGCATGACCAACATGGATGTGCTCAAAGCCACTTTCCCTGCAGGCACCTTAACGGGCGCACCCAAGGTCCACGCGATGGAATTGATCGATCGACTCGAACCCACCAAGCGCGGTGTTTATGGTGGCGCTTGCGGCTATTTAAGCTATGCCGGTGACATGGATGTGGCCATTGCCATTCGAACGGGCATCATCAAAGATCAAACTTTGTATGTGCAGGCGGCTGCGGGTGTGGTGGCCGATTCAGTGCCTGAGCTCGAATGGAAAGAAACTGAACACAAAGCACGTGCATTGCTGCGTGCCAGTGAGTTGGTCGAAGAAGGCTTGGAGTAAGCAACATGAACAAAATTAAATTGTTGATGGTCGACAACTACGACTCCTTCACTTACAACATTGTTCAGTATTTCGGTGAATTGGGCGCTGACATCGAAGTCTTTCGCAATGATGAGATCACGCTGGAAGGCATTGCCGCAAGGCGCCCAGATCGTTTGGTGATTTCGCCCGGTCCCTGCTCACCTGCAGAGGCTGGTATTTCAGTGTCGGCCATTCAACATTTCGCAGGGAAATTGCCCATCTTGGGAGTTTGTCTGGGACACCAAAGCATCGGCGCAGCCTTCGGCGGCAAGATTGTGAGGGCCCAAGCATTGATGCACGGCAAAACCAGCCTTATTCAAACCAAGCAATTGGGCGTCTTTCAAAACCTGCCAGAAAAATTCACAGTCAATCGCTACCATTCTTTGGCCATCGAACGAAGCTCCTGCCCTCCTGACCTGGAAGTCACGGCATGGACCGATGATGGTGAAATCATGGGTGTGCGACACAAGCACTTGGACATTGAAGGGGTGCAATTCCACCCTGAATCCATTCTCACTGAGCACGGCCACGCCATGCTGAAAAATTTCTTGGAAAGGCGCCAGCCATAAAATGAAAGAAAACACCATGCCGATCACGCCGCACGAAGCACTGCAAAGAACCATTGAACACCGTGAAATTTTTCACGATGAAATGCTCAAGATCATGCGCATGATCATGAATGGCGAGTTGTCTCCTGTCATGACGGCCGCTTTGATCACCGGACTGCGTGTGAAAAAAGAAACCATCGGCGAGATCACAGCGGCAGCGCAAGTGATGCGAGAGTTTTCAACCAAAGTGGTGGTGCCCGATACTCGCCATTTGGTAGACATTGTGGGCACGGGTGGCGACGGCTCGCACACCTTCAACATTTCTACCTGCGCCATGTTTGTGGCGGCAGCGGCGGGCGCCAAAACTGCCAAGCACGGTGGCCGCAGTGTGAGCAGCAAATCGGGAAGTGCCGACGTGCTTGAAAGTTTGGGCGCTAACATCAATTTGTCACCCGCTCAAATTGCGCAGTGCATTCAAGAAACAGGCATTGGTTTCATGTTTGCGCCCAATCACCATCCCGCCATGAAAAATGTGGCACCTGTACGCAAAGAGTTGGGCGTGCGAACCATTTTCAACATTTTGGGGCCTTTGACCAATCCTGCTGGCGCACCCAACATTTTGATGGGTGTGTTCCATTCCGATTTGGTGGGTATTCAAATTCGCGCACTGCAACGCTTGGGGGCAGAGCACGCACTGGTGGTCTATGGGCGCGATGGCATGGATGAAATCAGTTTGGGTGCTTCAACCTTGGTGGGCGAGTTGAAAGAGGGCCACATTAGCGAGTATGAAATTCACCCTGAAGACTATGGCATGGCCATGGCCAGCAACCGTGCCTTGCGCGTTGAAACGCCCGAAGCTTCGCAAGCCGTGGTGCGTGGCGTCTTGAACAATGAAGAGGGCGCACCCCGTGACATTGTTATTTTGAATGCAGGTGCTGCGCTGTATGCGGCCAACGTCACAGCCAACATCAAGGACGGCATTTTGTTGGCGCGACAAGTCATTGAGTCGGGTGCTGCAAAAAACAAGCTTGAGCAATTTGTGGCGTTCACTCAAAAAGCGGGAGCAAGTTCATGAGTGACATCCTGAAAAAAATTGTGGCTGTGAAGCATGAAGAGATTGCGGCGGCCTCTCAAAAAAAATCTTTGGCCATGGTTCGCTCCGATGCTGAAAGCCGAGTTCTGACGCGAGATTTTGTGGGCGCCATGCGCCAGAAAATAGCCAACCATGAGTCTGCAGTCATTGCTGAGATTAAAAAAGCAAGCCCCTCCAAGGGTGTGCTTCGTGCGGATTTTATTCCTGCAGACATTGCGCAAAGTTATGCCGAGCATGGCGCTGCATGCTTGTCGGTTCTGACCGACGCTCAATTTTTTCAAGGCAGTGTTGATTATTTAAAACAAGCCCGAGCCAGTTGCGATCTGCCGGTGCTTCGCAAAGATTTCATGGTCGATGCGTACCAAGTGTACGAAGCGCGCGCCATGGGTGCAGACTGTATTTTGCTCATTGCGGCATGTTTGGACGATGCGCAGATGAAAGACTTGGAAGCCATCGCGCGCGGTTTGGACATGGCCGTCTTGGTTGAGGTGCATGACGCCGAGGAACTCGCGCGGGCGCTTCAACTCAAAACGCCGCTGGTGGGTATCAACAATCGAAACCTGCGAACTTTTGAAGTTTCCTTAGACACCACCTTGGACATGATCAAAGACGTCCCCGAAGATCGAATTTTGGTCACTGAAAGTGGCATTGTGTCCGCCAGTGATGTCCAGAAAATGCGGGAAGCCAAGGTCCATGCCTTTTTGGTAGGGGAGGCTTTCATGCGTGCGGCCGATCCCGGCCAAGCCTTGGCCGACCTCTTTCACTGATGGCGGCTGGCAAATTGGCCCAGGCTGACAATCAATTGCGCCTTGAAGAATGGCCGCTGAAGCTCGAAGGATTGTCGGCCAATTGGGTGAGTGTGTTGCAGCCGTTCTGGTCGACGGCCGTGGGACACGCGCTGAGCGCCAAAATCTCCGCCAACTTGAAGCAAGGAAAATGCCTTTATCCTCGCTGGCCTTACAGCGCTTTGGCTGCAACCCCATTTGAAAAAACGCGGGTTGTGATTTTGGGCCAAGACCCGTACCACGGCCCAGGGCAGGCCGAAGGCTTGGCATTTTCGGTCGGGGTGGGCCAAAAAATACCGCCAAGTTTGCGCAACATTTTCAAAGAGATTCAAAGAGATTTAGGCGTGCCCATTCCAGTCGGCCCGCAAGCGGGAAGTTTGGCCCGCTGGGCAGAGCAAGGCGTCTTGCTCTTGAACACTTCGCTGACCGTGGAAGATGGTCTTCCTGCCAGCCATAGCGATTGGGGTTGGGAAGTGCTTACTGACAAAATAATTCAAGCCCTTGCAGGCGATGCAAGCCCAAGAGCCTTTTTGCTGTGGGGTGCTCATGCGCAGACCCAGGCGGCGTGCATCGAGGGCTTGAATGTCGATGGCCGACACTTGGTTTTAAAGGCCAACCACCCCTCCCCTTTATCGGCTTTGAGGCAGCCTGTGCCGTTCATCGGCTGTGGTCATTTTGGCCAAGTTAACCAATGGTTAAAGGCGCATCATCAAAAGCCCATGGCGTGGTAATTTTCCGCCCGCAGGCTTGCCGACCCCTGAAAAAAAGTGGCATAATCCGAGATTCGCTGAGGAGGGGTGCCCGAGTGGCTAAAGGGGGCAGACTGTAAATCTGTTGGCTTACGCCTACACTGGTTCGAATCCAGTCTCCTCCACCAGCAAAACTTGCTTTGTCAATTACAGTGAGCGTTTGGAAATCAGGTTAACTCACCAGGTTAACTAACCAAGGTGGCGTGCCTGACTCTGCTGCATTCAATGCGGGAGTAGTTCAATGGTAGAACCCTAGCCTTCCAAGCTAATGACGCGGGTTCGATTCCCGTCTCCCGCTCCAGTTTTTGATCATGGCTTTAGGGTATTGGCTTGAAGCAGAGTGAGTGCGGATTTAAGGCCGCCCATGTGGCTCAGTGGTAGAGCACTCCCTTGGTAAGGGAGAGATCGCGGGTCCGATTCCCGCCATGGGCACCAGTTACTTGAGTCGTTTAGATTCGAGTGTCAGTTTTTTAATGTTTTTTTCGGAGTCGAGAAATGGCAAAAGAGAAATTTGAGCGGACAAAGCCGCACGTCAACGTTGGCACGATTGGTCACGTTGACCACGGCAAGACAACCTTGACAGCGGCTATCACCACGGTGTTGGCGGCCAAGTTTGGTGGA
>CANJOS010000101.1 GCA_947476015.1 Comamonadaceae bacterium
CGATCGATGTAGGCCTGTGTGTCTGAACTCACGGGCAATGCATAGGTTTTCATGCGCATGACCACGGGTGAAAAATAGGCGTCTGGAATGCTGAATTCACCAAACAACATGGGTCCTTTGTGCTCTTGAAGGAGCGACGAGAACAGATGGTCAATGCGTTTTAAATCATGGCGCAAAGCTTCTTTGTCTCGCAGCGCCAAAGCACCTATTTCTGGCAAATAAGCGTCAATGTTCATGGGGCACGCACTCCGAATGCCCGTGAAGCCGCTGTGCATTTCGGCGCAGATACTGCGCGCTCTTGCACGGTCCGCTACTTTGCTGGGCCAGAGTTGCTTGTCGGCAAATTTCTCGGCAGCGTACTCTGCAATCGACAGCGTATCCCAAACGGCTAAATCACCATCGACCAGCACGGGCACTTTGCCTGCGGGGCTGATGTCTTTCAAAGTTTGCTTGAACTTAGACTTCGCGTCAAAACCATCAAAGCGCACCATGATTTCTTCAAAGGCAATGCCTGCTTGCTTGAGCATGACCCAAGGGCGCATGGACCATGAAGAGTAGTTTTTATTGGCAATGAAGAGTTTCATGGACGTCCTTTGGCGCGAAACGCATTCAGTTGAGTGCAAGCCTCTTGGTGGCCCAAGTAGCCAGGCGCAATGCTGCTGACACCGCTGGCTTGAATATGCATGTCTTTCAGGCCCAATGCTTTCCCTGACGCAATATTGTCCACTTGCATGGAGCGAAGGTTGTCGCGACTCATGAGGGGTTGACCCGGTGCCAATTCCATCAGCAAGGCTTGCAGCGAAGCGATGCTGTTGGGAATGCCAAAGACCCAACGACCTTGACCGCCGCGAACGCCTGCCCATTGCCCTGATTTTTGAACCAAGGCTTGAAGGGTCCAAATATCAGGTCCGCAAAGCTCATAAGTTTGTCCTGCTGTGTCGGCGTGATTGACGCAGTGCGCCACAGCCAAAGCCACATCCTCTACCCACACGGGTTGAAAGCGGGTGCTGGCGCCGGCCAATGGCACAAAGGGCGCGATCTTTTGAAGCTGGGCAAACAAGTTCAAAAACTTGTCGTCTGCACCAAAGATGACGCTGGGTTGAAGCACTGTCAGTTGCAGGCTGGCTTGTTGAAGGATGGCTTCTCCCTTGGCTTTGCTGCGTTGGTAAAGCGAAGGGCCTTCTGCGCTGGCGCCCAAGGCGCTGATGTGAATCAAACGCTTGACGCCGCTTTGGCCACAGGCTTGCGCAATGATTTGAGGCAACTGCACATGCGCCTTGTCAAACGCAGCTTCGGTACCGTGCAAGATCGCAATCAAGTTGATGACCACATCGTGCTGCGACATGGTTTTCGTTAACCAGTCGAGGTTGAACACATCGCCCTCGATGACAGTGACATTTGGAAGATTTTGAATGGCTGTGGCCTGAGAAGCACGGCGCGTGACGACAGTCATTCTGGCCCCAAGGCGGGTGAGCTTTTCGCAAACATGGCGGCCTACAAAACCTGTGCCGCCCAAGATTAAAACGCGTGACTTATTGGACATCATGAACCTTTAGCGGAATGCGCTCAAAGGGACATGATACGCACCGCGGAATTGACGTTATTTTTGAGTGGGGTTGGCCAGCCATTGAGTGGCCAATTCAACCCAGTAGGTGCCGCCCAACGGAATCAAGTCGTCATTGAAATCGTAGCTGGGGTTGTGCAACATGCAAGGGCCACCGCCATGGCCCATTTCGCGGTGGGCGCCGTCGCCATTGGCAATGAAGCAATAAGCACCAGGTTTGGCTTGCAACATGAATGAAAAGTCTTCAGCGCCCATGGTGGGTTCTTGCTGTGTGACGTTGTCGCTGCCCACAATACCTGCCATGACTTTCCGCGCAAACTCGGCTTCAGCGGCGCTGTTGATGGTCGGCGGATAGTTGCGGTTGAAATGAAATTCGGGTTTGGCGTCGAATGCAGCACACAGGTGGTCTGTGATTTGCTTCATGCGCGACTCAATGAGGTCCAGAACCTCGATGCTGAAGGTGCGAACGGTACCTTGAATCACGCAGTAATCGGGCACCACGTTGGTGGCCTCTCCTGCATGAATCATGGTGACTGAAATGACACCGGCATCCACGGGCTTTTTGTTGCGTGTGATGATGGTTTGGAAGGCTTGGACCAATTGGCAAGCCACCGGCACAGGGTCCACGCCGTTGTGAGGCAAAGCTGCATGGCTGCCTTTGCCATGGATGGTGATTTTGAATTCGTTGCTAGACGCCATGACGGGGCCTGGACTGACGGCAAAAGTGCCAACCTTGGCGCCTGGCCAGTTGTGCATGCCATAGACGGCTTGCATGGGAAACTTCTCGAACATGCCGTCTTTGATCATTTCACGCGCTCCACCACCGCCTTCTTCAGCGGGTTGGAAAATCAGATAAACCGTGCCGTCAAAGTTTCGGTTTTTCGAGAAATGTTTGGCAGCGGCCAACAGCATGGCGGTGTGCCCGTCGTGGCCACATGCATGCATCTTGCCCGCGTGTTTGCTAGCATGGGCAAAGGTGTTGAATTCTTGCATTGGCAAGGCGTCAATGTCAGCCCTCAGACCAATGCCTCTGCCACAAGCACCGCCATCGCGGCCATGCACAATGCCAATCACCCCCGTGGTGCCCATGCCGCGGTGCACAGGAATGCCCCAGTCGGTCAGTTGCTTGGCCACCACATCGGCTGTGCGCACTTCTTGGAAGCACAGTTCGGGGTGAGCATGAATGTCTTTTCGAATGGCCGCAATGCTGGCGGCTTCAGTGAGGATGGCGTCGATCAATTTCATGACCACAGTCTACCGAGACTCATGAAATTGCGCTACAACCCCTTGCAGGTAGGGGGGCATTTGATTTCAGGGTTATCCCGACCCATCCCCTTTTAGAATGAGACCATGATCCCCATCGCCCTTGAAAAAAATGCTGTTGTCAAAGGTTTGTGCCCGCATGACTGCCCTGACACGTGTGCTTTGCTTACCACTGTCGAAGACGGGCGCGCCACCCAAGTACAAGGCAATCCCGAGCACCTTCACACGCAAGGGGTGCTGTGCACCAAAGTTTCTCGGTATACCGAGCGAACCTACAGCCCGGAGCGTTTGACGCAACCCTTGAAACGCGTGGGCCCCAAAGGGTCTGGGCAATTTGAGCCTGTCACTTGGGAACAGGCCATTGCAGACATTGCAGCCCAACTTAAAAGCATCGTGGCGGACAACCCAGAAGCTGTTTTGCCTTACAGCTATGCCGGCACCATGGGTTGGGTGCAAGGTGAATCCATGGCCTCGCGCTTCTTTCACAAGATGGGTGCTTCCTTGTTGGATCGCACCATTTGCGCCTCTGCAGGGGGTGAGGGGCTGACTTACACGCTGGGCGGCAAGATGGGCATGCGCGCAGAATTTTTTTCCGAAAGCAAACTCATCGTTATATGGGGCAGCAACCCAATCTCGAGCAATGTTCATTTTTGGCGACGCGCGCAAGAGGCCAAGCGCCATGGCGCCAAACTCATTTGCATCGACCCACGACACAGCGAAACTGCTGAAAAGTGTCATCTGCATTTGCCCATTCGCCCTGGGACCGATGCCGCCCTTGCTTTTGCAGTCATGCGCGAGTTGGTGGTTCACGACTGGCTCGACTCCGATTACATCAATCGCTATACCCTAGGCTGGGAGGCGCTCAAAGAACGCGCCATGACGTGGACGCTGCAGAGAGCCGCCGAAGTTTGTGGCATTGATGAATCGCTCATTCGTGAATTGGCCCACGACTGGGGTACCACGGCCAAAGCGGCCATTCGGTTGAACTATGGCATGCAGCGCGTGAAAGGTGGCGGCAATGCGGTGCGAACCATCGCTTGCTTGCCCGCATTGACAGGCGCTTGGCGCGACAGAGCGGGTGGTTTGTTGATGAGCAGCTCTAGCGTATTCAAACCCAACAAATTGGCGTTGCACCGACCCGATTTGTTGGAGGCACGTCGTCCTCGCTTGTTGAACATGACCACCGTGGGCAATGATCTGAACCATCCGGGCAGTGATGCTTGGGGGCCGCAAGTCAAAGCCTTGTTGGTCTACAACAGCAACCCCATGGCCATTGCGCCCAACTCAAGCAAGGTGGCTCAGGGTTTTGCGCGGGAAGACCTTTTCACGGTGGTTCTTGAACATTTTCAAACCGACACGGCAGACTATGCCGATTACGTCTTGCCAGCCACCACGCAGTTGGAGCATTGGGATGTGCAGGGCAGTTATGGCCATACCGATTTATTGCTCAACAAACCGGCCATTGCGCCCGTGGGACAAGCCAAACCCAACACAGAAATTTTCAGGCTGCTGGCCCAAGCCATGGCTTACACCGAGCCTTGTTTTTTGGAAGACGATTTGAGTTTGTGTCGAACGGCAGTAGGCGCCGAGGTAGATTTCGAAACTCTGTGGACACAGGGCTATGTGTCGATGCCAATGCCGGAAGCCCCGTTTGCGGAAGGCGGTTTCCCAACGCCTTCTGGAAAATGTGAGTTTGTGAGCGAGCGTTTGGCTGCCCAAGGCTTAGACCCCTTGCCCAATCATGTGCCCAATTACGAAGTGCCTGCGGCAGGTCAACCCTATCCTTTGGCCATGATTTCACCGCCGGCTCGAAATTTTCTCAATTCATCTTTTGTCAATGTGGCGAGTTTGCGTGCGATCGAAAAAGAGCCTTTGCTTGAAATCAATGAGATCGATGCCAAAGAGCGCAATATTTCGACAGGTGACACTGTGAAAGTCTTCAACGATCGCGGTGAATACCATTGCAAAGCCGACGTCAGCCGCAGAGCTCGCGCCGGGGTGGTCAACGGCCTGGGCATCTGGTGGCGAAAGATGGGTTTGAATGGCACCAATGTGAACGAAGTGACAAGCCAGTTGCTCACCGATTTAGGCCGTGCGCCCGTGTTCTATGATTGCCAAGTGGAAGTCTCACTTGTGAAGAAAGCTTGAAACCATGACAGATATTTTGATTCAAAGATCTCACAACCTAGGCCTTGAAAAAGCCCGTGCTGTGGCAGCGCAGTGGCACTCAGAAGCCGAGTCAGATTGGGGCATGGACTGCACTTATGTGGCCAATGAAACCAATGCCGAAGGGGATGTTCAAGACCGATTGAATTTCGAGCGTGCGGGTGCTTCAGGTTACTTGTGTGTGTCAGCCACCCAACTCACCATGAAGCTGGAGTTGGGTTTCTTGATGGCTTCTTTTAAAGACAAGATTGAAGAAAAAATCACCAGCAATCTAGACAAGCTGCTAGGTTAGGCACTTTGATTCACCGGAGCGAAACCCCTTAGGGCAGATCTGCGTTTTCTGCAGAAGCTTGCGCACTTCGGGGCCCAACAGTCCCCAAACGAGCTTTCAAGGATTGGGGTTGTCCTGAAATGATGGCCGCGTAGTTGGTGGTGTTGGACAGCACTTTTTTCACGTAGTCGCGGGTCTCGTTGAAGGGAATATTTTCTGCCCAAATCGCGGCCTCTAATACGGGGCCTTTGCGCCATGCACGCGATCTGCTAGGGCCAGCGTTGTAGGCTGCAGCAGCCAAGGGCATGGAGCCGTCAAAATCATCGAGAACAAATTTCAGGTAGCCGGTGCCAATGGCGACATTGATCTCGTGATCGTTGAGTTGATTCACTTGAAAGTGAGTCAAGCCAATTTTTTTAGCAGTCCATTTGGCCGTAGCAGGCATCACTTGCATCAGGCCTGAAGCACCCACCACAGACTTAGCGTCCATGATGAAGCGACTTTCTTGCCTGATCAAGCCATAGACATACGCTGGATCGAGTTGAACCTCTTTGGCTTTTCTCAAGACGGTGTCTTTGAGGGGCATCGGAAAGCGTTGGTCAAAATCAATTTGTGTTTTGGTGCGATCGCTGGTGTTGATGCAGCGATCCCAAACTTGTTTGCTGCACGCCAAATCGGCAGCCGCCAACAACTCGCGCTCGCTCATGCCACCGGGCGTGTGTAAATTGGTCGAGTAGTTCCACTCTCGATTGCCCTCGGAGCGAAGGCCGAGGCTGAGTGCTGTTAAAGCGCGTTGCAGACCAGCGTTTTGTGCAGCAAGTGTTTTTTCTTGTGCGCTCAGCGGCAAGGGCTTGGCGGGTGCCACAATAGATTGGCCTGATTCTTCCAGGGCCAGTTGTTCGTAGAAACCTTTGACACTGGCGATATTTTTCAAAGCGCTCTGGGCTTCTGATTTTTGTGCATCGGTCGTGGCGGTGGCCAATTGCGCACGGGCTTTCCAATAAATCCAAGTCGCATCATTCTTGGCGTCTTCCATGGCGTCAACCGCTGGGATCACGGCTTTCCAGTCGCCTTGCCTGAGAGCTGCTCTGATTTTCCAACTCAGGAGATCGTCGCTCAAATCTTGGTTGCGAGAGACCTTGCTGAAATAGACGTTGGCGTTGTCTTGGAGTTTTTGTGCAGCTTGCTTGCCAATCACTGCCCAAGTCCAGTTGTGCTCTTCTTTGGTAAGCATCAGTCCCCATTTTTTTTCTAACAACTGGGCGGCTTTGTCGGGGTCAGTGTTGGCAATTCGAATGAGCGCCAAGACAGCAAGTTCTTTGCGCTTTTTGGTGATGGCCAAAATGCGTTTGTCTAAATACTTTTGCGGGTCGGCATGGATCAAGATGGTTTGCTTGCCCAATTCTTCCGACTCAATGTTGAGTGCCAGTTGCGCTGCGCGGGGGCGGTTATTGTCCATGGCAAGGCGAGCTTTGCGCCACACATCCAGCGCGTCAATTTTTTTCAGGTCGTGAAGTTTTTCTGCGGTGTAAGTACACCCGTCCTCGGTCTCTCTGAGGGAATACCAAAGCCGTTTCAATTCGCTCACAGTTTCAGGTTTTTGAAGAGAAGCACTGTTTGCCAATGCGTAGCATCGCACTTCCCTGTCGTCATTCATGCGAAAGCGAGGGTACTCCTGCGCAAAGGTGGCCCAGTCACGTTGCCGACCCAATTGCAGCAACCAGTCGTTTCGCAAGCGGTCTTCGGCATAGGTGCCCGCGTAGACCGAGAAAAATTGTTGAATTTCGGAATCGCTGGCTTGGTCTAGCCGCACCCGAAGCTCCCAATAAGCGGCCCAGGGTTCTAAGGCGTGGCCTTTGGCCTTGGGTAAAAGGCGGGAAAGCTGGGCTTTGTCGTTCTTTTTGAAAGCCTGGTTCATCTCCAAAATCACGTCATCTGCCCTGTTTTGCAGGCTTGTTTGGCCTGTCGCGTGGCTTGTGAACGAGAAAATGAGGACGGAGGCCCCAAGCGATGTCAAAATCTGTGTCAATTGCATGGGTTGATTATGGACAAATCAGAAGCCAAAAAACAAATTCGCCAAGAGTTGTTGGCGGCACGCCTCAATATGACCGACCGCCAAGAGCGGATCGATGCTTTACAACGTGTGATGCGGATTTGGTTGTTTGGCCGACCCGAGTTGGTGATTGGGGCCTATTGGCCCATCAAGGGTGAGTTTGATCCTTTGCCTGCGCTGCACCGATGGAAAGAAGATGGCGAGTTGACGGGTGAATCTCAGTTGCGTCGCATTGGTTTGCCAGTGGTGGACAAAGTTCACAAAACCCTCACCTTTCATGCTTGGTACCCTGGTTGCCCCATGGAGGAGGATGCTTATGGCATTCCCAAACCGAAAGACACCGAGGTCGTTTTGCCCACTTTGTTGTTTGTCCCTTGCGTGGGCTACAGCGCCGGGGGCTTCCGTTTGGGTTACGGCGGCGGATTTTACGATCGTACTTTGGCGGCGATTGAGCCCAAACCTTTGACCGTGGGCTTGGGATTCACGCAGGCTTATGTGGACGATTTAGACCCCGAGCCCCACGATGTACCCCTTGATGCCATCTTGAATGACAACGGCGTGGTTTGGCCAGTGGGCTGATGTTTGATCTTTTGAGAAGTTATGGCCAGACCTAAATCCGCTACGCACGACAGCAAGCGTGACGCCATTTTGGACATTGCAGCGCAGTGTTTTGCCGATCGCAGCTACCCTGCGGCCAGCATGAGTGAAATTGCGACAGCGTGTGGCACTTCCAAGGCACGCTTGTATCACTACTACGACAGCAAAGAAGCCATTTTGTTTGACTTGATGGACCGTTATACGCAGCGTTTGTTGTCGCTCATTGCACTTACAGAGGCCACCGCACAGCGCCGCAATTTAGACGATCGCGCTGCCTTGCACGAACTGATTCGCGCTTTTTTGCAGGAGTATGAAACTTCGGCCACACGGCACGTGGCATTGTTGAATGACACGCAGTTTTTGAGCGATGAAGCGGATGCCAATTTGGCAACGCCCGCCATTTCCCCACGCGAATTGATTTTGAATCGCCAACGCGATGTGGTCGCCGCCGTCACCCGCGCATTGCGCCGCGCTTATCCCGGCCGTTTAAACCCTTCCAATCAAACTGCCATCACCATGATGTTATTCGGTATGATCAACTGGACCTTCACTTGGCTTCGTCCTGGTGGCCCCATCTCTTATGTGGCCTTCGCCGAAGAAGTCATTGCCCTCTTAGAAAAGGGCTTGAATTAATTGGGGTCAGAGCAACATTAATTTCCAATCAAAAGGGGTAGAGGCTGATGGGGGCCGACAATAAATGGGGTCAGATCAACATTAATTTTCTGTGATTCAAAGGAATCTAGGCGGCAAGCAAATTAATGTTGATCTGACCCCATTTATTGAGCCCTCATCAGCCTCTACCCCTTCTGATTGACCAAATTAATGTTGCTCTGACCCCAATTAAAATAATTTTTCACCGGAGAGAATATGAACCAACCTACAAAAGCATTTGCTTCACAAGCCGACTTGGCAGACAAGATCATTAAGTTTGAGCAACTCAGCAAGCACTGCTGGGCGTACACCGCTGAGGGCGATCCCAATTCGGGCGTGATCATTGGTGACAAGTTCATCATGGTGAGTGATGCCACGGCCACACCGGGCATGGCGCGTGATTTGATCAAGCAAATTCGCACCATCAG
>CANJOS010000102.1 GCA_947476015.1 Comamonadaceae bacterium
ATTCTGGTGGAAGACGAGCAACTCAAACTCGCGCGCTTGGCCTTGGTTGCGGCCTGCGCGCAAGTCTTGCAAAATGGCTTGAAAATTTTGGGTGTTTCAGCACCTGAACAAATGTAATGATGGCATCCCCTTTAGAACCTTCTTTGAGAGCACCGCACACCATGTCCCAGCCCAACCTTCACCGCCAACAAGGCGGTACTTTGCTTGGATTTGTGCTGGGCCTGGTCATTGGTTTGGTGGTGGCTTTGGGCGTTGCCATGTACGTGACCAAAGTGCCCATGCCTTTCAGCAACAAGAACCAAAGCCGCTCGGCTGAGCAAGATGCAGTCGAAGCGGAAAAAAACAAAGACTGGAATCCCAACGGGGCGCTGCAAAGCAAACCGGCTGCTGTAGAAGTACCCGCAGAGGGCGCTACACCGGCACCTGGAAGCCCACCCTCCGCCAACGCTCCTGCCGCGCCCGCAGTCACTGCCGATCCCTTGGCTGATTTGGACAAAAAATCTACCCCCAACAGCGGCGCCTCAGCCGCGTTGCCACCGCCAGCGGCAGCGACACCCCAACCCGCCTCTAAAGCAGCCACCAACGACCCCTTCACTTATTTTGTACAAGCCGGCGCCTTTAAAACTGCAGCCGATGCAGATGCTCAAAAAGCCAAGCTGTCCATGATGGGCATTGAGGCCAAAGTGAGCGAACGTGAGCAAGCGGGCCGCGCCATTTTCAGAGTGCGCAGCGGTCCTTTTGATGACAAAGAACAAGCCGAAAAAATCAAAGCGCGTCTCGATGCCAACAGCATGGACGCTGCATTGGTTCGCGTGCAACGCTAAACCCCCTTCTGGAGTCTTCCCATGAAACGTCGTGAATTTTCTCTTGCCACACTGAGCACTGCCGCTGCCGTCAACGTCTTGGGGATGGCAACCCCCGCCTGGGCGCAAGGCCCTTCCAAATTTGTGCCGGGCAAAGACTTTATCAAACTCGATCGCAACGTGCCCACCGAAACTGAGGCCGGCAAAATTGAACTGATTGAGTTCTTTTGGTACAGCTGCCCTCACTGCAATGCCTTTGAGACCACCTTCGCGCAGTGGGTGAAGAATGCCCCCAAAGACGTGATCGTGCGCCGCATGCCCGTTGCCTTCCGCGATGATTTCGCGCCTCAACAGCGTCTGTACTTTGCATTGGAGGCCATGGGTTTGCTTGAAAAATTGCATGCCAAGGTCTTTCAAGCCATTCACGTTGAGCGCTTGACTCTGAACACCGATGCCAGCATCGTGGCTTGGGTTGAAAAACAGGGTGTCGACAAAAACAAGTTTGCCGACACCGCCAAATCTTTTGGTGTGGCCAGCAAACTCAAGCGTGCCGTGCAACTTCAAAATGATTTCAAGATTGAAGGCGTGCCCTCATTGGGCGTGGCCGGAAAGTACTACATTGATGGCACTTTGGCGGGCAGCATGGAGCGCGCCTTGCAAGTGGCGGAGTCTTTGCTAGCGCAGGTCCGGCAAGGGCGGGCCTGATGCAACCGTCACAGGTGTTGTGCATCAGCCCGCTTCGGCGGGCTTTTTTTCGCGTTTTTTCTTTCAAAGCGACTTGACTTCACTCTGAACACCTACAATCCAAGCAAGATTCGCGCCTTTATGAAAATCAAACTCTTGACTTTGCTGTGCACCCTCGCCACCGTCCTCACGGTGCAGATGGCCCACGCCGAAAAAGCGGATCGCGACAAACCCATGAACATTGAGGCCGATGCCCTCAAACACGACGAACAACAGCAACTCACCCTCTTCACTGGCAAAGTGCACATGACAAAGGGCAGCTTGATTTTGAAGGCGGCACGCATGGAAGTGAAGCAAGACGGGCAAGGCAATCAAGTCGCCAAGCTGTGGGCTGAAGCCGGGGAGCGCGTTTTCTTTCGGCAAAAGCGTGAAGGCTTGGACGAGTTCACAGAAGGCGAAGGCGAGACCGTCATTTACAACAGCCAAGCTGACACGCTCACACTCACTTCGCGCGCTGAGTTGCGCTTGATCAGAGGCAATGTGGTGGCCGACCGTATTCAAGGCCAACAAATTTTGGTCAACAACACCACAGAAATTTTCACTGTGGATGGCAAACCCAACACTGGCTCGGCGGCCAGTTCTTCTGGTAGCCAGCGCGTCAAAGCCACCATCACACCTCGGCCGAAAACCAACGAATCCACACCCGCCGCTTCTGGCCCCGCCTTGAAATCCAGCCCTCGCACAGGCGGAGATAAGCCATGAGCCTTGTCAAAGAAGAGAGCAACCTAGAAGCCCGACATCTGGCAAAGTCTTATGGCAGCCGTCAAGTGGTCTTTGACGTGTCAGTGAAAGTTCAAAAAGGCGAAGTGGTGGGTTTGCTTGGCCCCAATGGCGCTGGTAAGACCACCTCTTTCTACATGATTGTGGGTTTGGTGCGAACCGATGGCGGTCAAATTTTGATAGATGGTGAAGACGTTACGCGCATGCCCATTCACCGTCGTTCCCGAATGGGCTTGTCTTACTTGCCCCAAGAAGCGTCTATTTTCAGGAAACTGACAGTGGCAGAAAACGTTCGTGCCGTTTTGGAGCTCCAACACAATGCCGAAGGCCAAGCGCTCAAAGAAGAGGAAATCAAGGACCGCTTGCAAGCTCTCTTGAAAGACTTGCGCGTTGACCATCTGCACGATTCACCTTCACTGGCCTTGTCGGGCGGAGAGCGTCGCCGTGTTGAAATTGCCCGCGCCTTGGCCACAGACCCTCGTTTCATTTTGCTGGACGAGCCGTTTGCGGGCATCGATCCGATTGCCGTCATTGAAATTCAACGCATCATTGCTTTTTTAAAAGAGCGTGGTATTGGCGTGCTCATCACCGATCACAATGTGCGCGAAACACTGGGCATTTGCGACCACGCCTACATCATCAGTGAAGGCCGCGTGCTAGCCCAGGGCACACCGCAAGACATCGTCAACAATGCAGATGTACGCCGCGTGTACTTGGGCGAACACTTCCGAATGTGATGGCTGAAAAATCATGAAGCAAAGCCTTTCACTTCGGATGTCCCAGCACTTGGCACTCACGCCACAGTTGCAACAATCCATACGGCTGCTTCAACTCTCCACGCTAGAGCTGAGTCAGGAAGTGGAGCAAATGCTCGACGAAAATCCTTTCCTCGAGCGCAGCACAGAAGAAGCGCCACAAGAAGATTTTGGCCTGCCCGAGGCTGATGCCCGCGTGAGCTTGGGCGACAGAGTCTCTGAAGCCGCCAGCGAAGCGGGCTCGGACTCGCGTGATACAGCTGACGAATCTACCGCCTCAGTTTCCAACGACGAAGCTGTCACCGATGTGGCCGACAGTTGGGACGGCGATGGCAGTGCTGAAATTACCCCAGATGACAGTGAGTGGGGCACCGATGCAGGCGCTCGCAAAAACAACACCAACAACGACTCCGAAGGTGCAGATGCCATTGAGTTGGCCCGCGGCTTGGGTTCACTCACAGAACATTTGCATCGCCAAGCATTGTCCATGCGACTGTCTGAAATTGACCGCGCTGCCTTGCGCTTCCTGATTGAGTCTTTGAACGACGATGGCTATTTGGAAGACACCTTGGCGTCATTGGCACAAGGCTTGGCGGGTACTGACGACATTGAGCAGCTTGAAGAGTTGGTGCACCGCTTCACTGTGGCTTTGAGTTTGCTGCAATCGCTAGAACCCGTGGGCATTGGCGCCCGCGATTTGGGCGAGTGCTTGCGCATTCAACTCAAAGCCATTCTGAAAGATGAGCCCGACCATGAAGTGGCTGCAGTGGGCCTCAAAATTTGTGCGTTGCCCTTAGAATTATTGGCCAAGCGCGACTACAAACGTCTGTCAGTGCAGTGTGGTGAAGATGAAGCCGTTGTGAAATTAGCGCTCACCTTCATCACGCGGCTCGAACCCAAACCTGGGCGCCCCTTTGCCAATGCGGAGCAGCATGTCATCGTG
This sequence comes from Comamonadaceae bacterium, assembly GCA_947476015.1. Taxonomy (GTDB): domain Bacteria; phylum Pseudomonadota; class Gammaproteobacteria; order Burkholderiales; family Burkholderiaceae_C; genus Limnohabitans_A. The sequence goes on from CANJOS010000102.1 coordinate 3,966, forward strand.
CCTGATGTGTTGGTCATTGGCACGCGCAAAGGCGGTGAACCTCACTTCAGGGTTCAGCTCAATCCCGATGTGATGCCCAAGCTGCGCGTGCACGATATTTATGCCAACGCGTTGCGCGGTGGCAAAGGTGAAGCACATTTGGGTTTACAACAACGCCTGCAAGAAGCACGTTGGTTCATTAAAAACATTCAACAGCGATTTGACACCATTCTGCGTGTGTCCACGGCCATTGTGGAACGTCAACGCAACTTCTTCATTCATGGCGAATTGGCCATGCGGCCATTGGTGCTGCGAGAAATCGCCGATGAATTGGGCTTGCACGAATCCACCATCAGCCGGGTCACCACCGCCAAATACATGACCACGCCCATGGGCACTTTCGAGCTGAAATTTTTCTTTGGCTCGGGCTTGGGTACCGACAGTGGTAGCGCGGCCTCCAGTACGGCGGTGCGCGCCTTGATCAAACAATTGGTGGCAGCAGAAAGTCCCAACAAACCTCTTTCAGACAACCAACTGTCTGAAATGCTCAAAGAACAAGGCATCGATTGCGCAAGGCGTACCGTGGCCAAATACCGCGAGGCGCTCAAAATTGCGCCCGCCAACTTGCGTAAAACTCTGTGAACTCGCTTCAACTTTTTATGCCTTGCGCCGCCGGCGTTGAAGGCTTGCTGGCCGACGAGGTTCATCAACTCACCAGCCTCACGGGCAACGACTTGCTCACTGGCCGCGGTGGTGTGATGGCCAATGCATCATGGCGTGACGCCTTGCGCCTGAACCTGCACAGCCGTCTCACCCAGCGCGTTCTCATCCAACTGTCGCAAACCTTTTACAGAAATGAAAAAGATTTGTACGACGCCGCCAGCGCCGTGGCTTGGGAAATTTGGTTCACAACCAAGCAAACTTTCAAAATTGAAATTACCGCGCAGCACAGCCCTCTCACCAGCTTGAACTTTGCAGCTCTCAAAATCAAAGATGCCGTGGCCGACCGATTTCGAGACAAACGCGGCGAGCGTCCTGACGTTAACACCCAGTGGCCCGATGTGCGCATCTATGTGCACCTCACCACAGACAGTTGCACGCTGTACATGGACACCTCAGGCGAACCCTTGTTCAAGCGCGGTTGGCGTGAAGACAAAGGCGACGCGCCACTCAAAGAAACTTTGGCAGCTGCCATGCTGGCGGCCAGCGGTTGGGATGCACACACCCCCTTGTACGACCCCTGCTGCGGCAGCGGCACCATTGCCATTGAAGCTGCACAAATTGCCTGCGGTATTGCACCTGGCATTCTGCGCCGTTTTGGCTTCGAAAAATTATTGCCCTTCCAACCCCACGTCTGGCAAGCCCTCCAAGACGATGCACGTGCGCAAGAGCATGCGCCTACCACCGAAATTCACGCTTCGGATGTGGCATTCCGCATGGTCGACTTCACACAACGCAATGCCGAACGTGCAGGTGTCGGCCAAGTGGTGCAAGCGCGAGGTGGCGATGCGCTCCAGCGCATGCCGCCTTGCGAAACACCTGGCATCATGATGCTCAATCCACCGTATGGCGAGCGTATCGCAGCCGCTGGTGTCGCAGGCGTTTCTAGTTTGGCCAGAGCGCGTGAAATTGCAGAAGGCGACGACGGCGGTGAGTTTTTCTCACAACTGGCATCGCATTGGAAAAAGAATTACAACGGCTGGACCGCTTGGATGCTCACGCCCGATCTGAAGCTGCCTACCAAAATGCGCTTCAAGGAATCACGCCGAGTGCCCATGTGGAATGGCCCCATTGAGTGCCGCTTGTTCCGCTTTGACCTCATGAAAGGCTCAGTGCGTGACAAGCTCTGAGGCCACCCGAGAAGCACAAGCTTGGGTCATTGACACCAACATTGTGCTCGACCTCTGGTTGTTTCATGATCCTGCGACTGACCCTTTGCGAGCCGCTTTGCAAAACGGCTTGGTTTCCCATCTGGCCACAGCCAGCATGCGTGATGAATTAGACCGTGTGCTGACCTATCCCCACATTGTGAAGCGCATGGCCAAATCCAACCTCCAAGCGCAGGACATCTTGAACCGCTTCGATGAGCACTGTTTGACGGCAGAGCCCGCCGCCAAAGCCCCCTGCACTTGCAAAGATCCCGACGATCAAAAATTCATCGACTTGGCTGTGGCGCATGCGGCGCCTTTGCTCAGCAAAGACGCTGCTATTTTGTGCATGAAGAAACGCCTGTTGCAATCAGGCGTGGTCTTGAACCCTGCTGAAATTCCTCTCCCTGTTTCCGACAAGATTTCCGCCATTTGAACACTGGACACCTTGATGACTGGCCTACAACCTGAAGACTTTGACACCCTTGACGACATTCTGGACGACTTGCGAACGCGTTACGAGGAAACACCGCAATGGGAATTCTGTGAAGGCTTTTTGGTAGCCCTCATTTGCTGCCGCCGCGCTATTCCACAAGCAGAATGGCTGCCCATCTTGTTGGGTCTCGATGATGATGAAGGCAGTGCAGGTTTTTCAGATGAAGCACAAAAGATCAAATTCTTGAATCTGTGGCAACAGCGCTTTGAAGAAGTCAAGAAGTCTCTGGACACTGAAATCAAAGCGCTCGATGAAGACAGCGCCTACGCACCCGAGGTCATGGACGTTCGAGGTGCCATTGCCAGCCTGCCGTCTGAAGAGCGTGCAGAAATTGACAGCGAAGAAATTCCCGCCTTTGCTCAGGTCTGGGCTTTGGGCTTCATGTTCGCCGTTGAAAACTGGCCTGATGAATGGACCGCACCGAAAGACAAAGAGGCTGCACAGTGGCACGACACAGCACTTCAAGCCATTGTGGCACTGACGGAAGACGACAGCGACGAGCCCACACTGTCGGCCCTCAGCGAAGACGGGCCCTTGAGCGTGAGTGAGTCTCGCCTCAACACCTATGGTGAAGCCCTGTGGGCGGCCTACGATTTGCGTGAAATTTGGCGCAACATCGGCCCCCGCGTGGTGCAAGTGGTGAGAGTAGCCACGCCAGGCCGGAACGATGTTTGCAGTTGCGGCAGCGGTCAAAAATACAAGAAGTGTTGCGGCGCCAACTGAATGCGCTTCACACCATAAAGCCGCGCAAGCTTTCAACGGTGAGATCTGGCAACTCTTCTGGAATGAAATGTCCTGAAGGTACCACCTGGCCAGACGCCTCACCTGCGCATTGCGCCTGCCACAACTCAAGTGGCTTGAACATTTTGTGCACCACGCCACGCTCACCCCAAAGCACCAGCACATCGCACTTGATTTTTTGAGCTTGCGCTCGGCTTTCTTTGTCGTGCACTAAGTCGATGCCTGCACTCGCGCGGTAATCCTCACAGGCCGTGTGCACGGCGGGCATTAGATCACCGGCTTGTTCTGGTGCCAAATTCATGCTGCGCTCATACTCGGCCATGGCCTCGGGTTCAATGAACGAAGTGCCTTGTGAACCCCAGCCACCCAACTTGGTGTGCAAGTAATTCAAAACATTGCTGCCAATCATTTTTTCAGGCAAAGGACTGGGCTGAATCAGATGGAACCAGTGATAGTAAGCCCGCGCAAAATCCATGTCGGTTCGGTTGTACATGTCGAGGGTAGGGGCAATGTCGAGCACACACAACTTCAAAACACGTGCCGGAAAATCAAGCGCCAATCGGTGCGCTACACGTCCACCCCGATCGTGGCCGCACAAGAAGAAATTGTCCACATTGAGTTGGTCTAACAAACCCACCACATCTTGCGCCATGGCGCGTTTGCTGTAGTTGCTGTGATCGGGCAGCCCAGGCGCATGCGAGGAGTCACCATAGCCGCGCAAATCGGGCAAGACCAATCGATAGTCGTTCTTCAAGGCCTGCGCCACGCGATGCCACATGACATGCGTTTGTGGGAATCCATGCAACAACACAAGCACAGGCTTGTCCAATTGTGAAAGCCAGTTGGCAGCAATGCGGGCACATACCACCACGCCATCGACATTGAACTGGCGTTTTTCAAAACCCTCGAACCAAGTGCTTGTAGCTTCTGGTGTTGCGGTAGAAAGATCTTTAGGCGACATGCTCATGTGAATATTTTGGAGGTTTTTGGCGTTCTTGGCAATCAGCGCTTGGCGCGTATTTCTGCCAAATCATTCCAAACATCTTGACGTTGCAACTTGCCTTTCACCACCTCAAAGCGGTCTATGAACCGAATGTTTTTAAATTCTGAACCATCCAGCCATTCACCGCTGAGCACGCCGCGGCAATACACCACTGTTTTGTCGCTTTGCCAAGACTCGTCATAAGCCATGTCGGTTTTAGCAATCCTTCGGTAGCGGGGTGCGGCCCATGCCAACAGTTCGGACAGTTGATGCATCTTTTCACCACCCGGAAAAGCCATTTCGAAATTCGGTGCTAAAAATGCCTGAGCACCCTCTAAATCTCGCACGGCCATGCACTCTAAAAATTCCGACACGCATTGACTGGCGTCGGGCAACACCGGCCCACCGCTGGCAAACACCTTGCCATCTCGCCGATAGGCACTCACCTCTTGAACAAAGACGGTGGTACCGGCATCGCTGGCATCAATGACCGATCTGGCAGTGTGTGCCAAGCGTTGCACCAAGCGATGCTGCGCCTCTTGGGGATAGCCGGGTAAAAGGGTGACTGAAATGACGGGCATATTGAAACTTCCTGATTAACCTAAAGGCGAAACACCAACCCACCGAACATGCAAATAGAAAGCAAAGAGGGCCCACAGGGCCGCACCCAAGAGCAGGGTCAAGAGCGTTGCTTTGGTTTGCGGTGCTTTAACTTCAACCATTTCTGAAGCGACTTCAAGATCGGCTTGTGCTTTGGCACGATCACGCGCTCTGGCTGATTTGAAGTTCAACACCGACCATGCAAGGAAGCTGCCAAACAAAACGACATCTGCCAAATTGCCATTGGCCAACAAGTGCGACA
>CANJOS010000103.1 GCA_947476015.1 Comamonadaceae bacterium
CCAGTACTCAAATTCATAATCTGAACTTTGAACTGCCCCCCAACGCGTGAGATGAATGTCAACCAACGCCCGTCTGGGCTCAATGCGGGTGAGATATTGTAACTTCCAGTAAATGTGACCCGTTCGACCGAACCGCCCCCGGCCGACATCTTGTAAATCTGCGGGCTGCCGCCTCGGTCTGAAACAAAGTAAATCTTGCTACCATCCTGACTAAAGCTAGGCTCTGTGTCAATGCCAGAGTTCTGTGTGAGTCGTTTGGCATCCCCTGAGGCAACATCAATTTGATAAAGCTGGGAGCCGCCATCGCGACTCAATGTGGCCAGCAAGGCACGCCCATCTGGCGACCAGGCGGGAGCGCTGTTAGAGCCCTTGAAGTTGGCCATGATTTTCCGTTTGCCAGTTGAAAGCTCGTGAACGTAAATGACGGGTTTGCGAGATTCAAATGACACATAAGCCAACTGGTTGCCTTTGGGCGACCAAGATGGAGAGATGATGGGCTCAGAACTGCTCAAAGCCGATTGCGCGTTTTCTCCATCAGAATCGGCGATCCACAGGCTGTACTTGCCGGTGGTTTTGGTGATGTAGGCAATTCGGGTTGAGAAAACGCCCTTTTCACCTGTTAATTTTTCATAAACCCAATCGGCCATCCGATGGGCAGAAAGTCTGAGGTCGGCCGCGGATACTGTTTCTCTGTAATCCCCCTTGTCTTGCCCTGAGACGACATCTGAAAGCTTGGCGCGAACCTCGTAACGACCATCGGCCAATCGTGTCACGCTACCAGCAACCAAAGCATCCGCCCCACTTTGCTTCAACGCTGAAAAATCGGGACGAGACAACTCATCCATAGCGGCACCAGCAAACAACACGGGGCGAAACTGACCACTCCGTTCCAAATCCGCCAAGATGATGGCGGAGGTTTTTTGAGGTGCAGTTTCTTCACCTTTGAAGCGGGCCACAGTGATCGGGACTTGGGTGAGGCCAACGCCAGAGACATCCACTTTGAACTGCGCCAATGCCAAGTTTGGGGCCAACAGACAAACCATGGCCAATTGACACAAGAGGCGTTTGCCAAGAGGGAAAGGAATTACCAAAAAGTTCATGTTCATAAGGGGAATCCGCCAAAACATCGCTAATTTAACATTGTGACACGCAGTAAAATCAACTAAATGACACCCAAAGCCACTGACATCCCTCAAAAGGGTCACCCCTTTCTGAAAAGGATGCTTCGACTTTGGCCCTATTTTGGCAAACAACGGTCCGTTTGGGCCATCGCACTTGCTGCAACCCTCATTGCAGCTTGTACAGAGCCACTCATTCCCGCATTGTTCAAACCTCTGCTTGATCAGGGATTTGCTGAAAACGCCCTCCCCCTGTGGCTTGTTCCGACGGCAGTGATTGGCATTTTTCTCGTCCGCGGGATTGCCTTTTTCGTCTCCCAATATGCATTGGCTCGCATCGCCAACGACGGTATGCAAGCCCTTAGAGAAAGTCTTTTTCGAAGGTTGGTGCAGGCGGAAATGTCGATATTCAGCCATCAATCGGCCAGCACACTCTCCAACACCTTGGTCTACGAAGTGCAAACAGGCGCAACGCAATTGATTGCTGCACTGCTGGGCCTGTCACGCGATGGCTTTACCCTGCTGGCATTGGTCGCTTATTTGCTTTTTCTTAATTGGAAACTCACGCTTCTTGTTTTCATTGTGGTTCCAGGCTCTGCTTGGATCATGAAAAAACTCTCCCAAAGGCTTTATGGCTTGACACGGGAAAGCCAAAACGCCACCGACAATTTAGCATATGTGGTTGAAGAAAATGTTTTAGCGCATCGGATCATCCGTCTCCATGGCGCGCAAGAAAGTCAATTGCAACGCTTTCGAAATTTGAGTCAACGCCTTAGAAGTCTGGCATTGAAATCAACCATTGCCTCAGCTTCCATGTCCCCACTCACCCAATTGATGGCCGCCATTGCCCTCTCAACGGTTTTGGTGGTGGCTCTTCTGCAAAGTCGCACGGGCATGGAGGGCAGTACAAACACAGTGGGCGGCTTTGTGGCCTTCATCACTGCCATGCTGATGTTGGTCTCCCCCATCAAACGCTTGGCTGACATTGCAAACCCTGTCACCCGCGGCTTGGCCGCTTTAGAGAGAGGGCTGCAATTATTAGAAGACGTCAAAGTTGAAACAGAAGGGCCTTTGAGCCAAGCTTCAGCGGCCAGCGATCCTCAGGCGAAATGCGTTGAGCTCTTCAACGTTCTGGTTCAATACCGCCCTGATTCACAACCCGCTGTTCAAAATTTATCAATCGTCATTGAACAAGGTGAGACGATTGCTTTTGTAGGTCCTTCCGGCTCAGGTAAAACCACCCTGATCAACCTGTTGCCCAGGTTTGTTTTGCCCACATCTGGACATGTTTCAATCCTTGGTAAACCCATTGAAGAATGGTCTCTGCGCCAACTGCGCGCTCTCTTTGCCATGGTCAGTCAAGACGTGGTGATGCTGAACGACACGATCGCTGCCAACGTGGCGCTGGGTCAGCCTTTGGATCTGATGAGAGTTCGCCAGTGCATTGCTGCCGCTCATCTTTCCGAACACATTGATCAACTGCCACAAGGACTTGACACCCTCCTAGGACACAATGCTACGCAGTTATCGGGCGGACAAAGGCAAAGGCTGGCCATTGCACGCGCCCTTTACAAAGACGCGCCCATTTTAATTTTGGATGAAGCAACCTCTGCGCTTGACAACGAGTCTGAAAAATGGGTTCAAGAAGCCCTGAAAACCTTGATGAAGGGTCGAACGACGCTGATCATTGCGCACAGACTTTCAACCATTGAACACGCAGACAGAGTGGTGGTCATGGCTCAGGGCCGCATTGTAGAGCAAGGACGCCATGAAGATTTGCTTCGTGCTGGCGGCGCTTACGCCAAACTCCACCATAAAGGCGAAAGCATTTGAATTGAAAAAGGGAGCCCTGAGGAGTCTCAACAATCAAAGCAACACAATGTCGTATTGTTCTTGACCCATGGCTGTTTCACTTTGCAGAGAAATGGGCTTTGCAATGAAGTCTGACAGCGCAGCCAAATGTTGACTCTCTTCGTCTAACAACAATTCAATCACACCGGGTGCTGCGACCACTCTAAATTCGCGAGGATTGAATTGGCGAGCCTCGCGCAATATTTCTCGCAAAATGTCATAGACCACAGTTCGGGTTGTTTTCACACTCCCCTTGCCATCACAACTGGGGCAAGACTCACAAAGCATGTGAGACAAGGATTCACGCGTTCTCTTGCGCGTCATTTCCAATAAGCCCAGTTGTGAAAAGCCACCCGCCATGGTTTTAACACGGTCTCTGGCAAGTTGTTTCTTAAACTCCTCAAGCACTGACGACTGGTGTTCCTCGCGTGCCATGTCGATGAAATCAACAATGATGATGCCACCCAGATTTCGCAATCGAAGTTGGCGCGCAATAGCGTGAGCCGCCTCAAGGTTTGTTTTAAAAATAGTGTCGTCAAAGTTACGTGCGCCCACATAACCACCGGTGTTGACATCGACAGTGGTCAAGGCCTCCGTTTGATCAATGATGAGATAGCCGCCCGATTTTAAATCGACCCGTCGACCCAAAGCTTTGCCCACTTCTTCATCAATGGCATACAAGTCAAAGATGGGGCGCTCCCCTTTATAGAGCTGCAGTCTGGCTGCGGCTGCAGGCATGAACTCATTGGCAAAACCAACTAAATTTTCAAATTGCTCTTTCGAATCAATGCGAATTGCTTGTGTAGATTCAGCGACCAAGTCGCGCAGCACTCGCTGTAGCAGCGTGAGATCTTGGTGAAGCAAAGATTGCGCAGGCAAACGAAGAGATGTCTCTTTGATTCGCGACCAAGTCTTGCGAAGGTAAGACACATCTTCGCCCAACTCGGCATCGCTTGAATCTTCTGCGTTGGTTCGCAGAATAAATCCACCACCTTGATCACCCACAAGGTTTTGCAAGCGTTGTCTCAAAGCATCTCGTTGCTCGGTAGGAATTTTCTGAGAAACACCGATATGGTCATCTTGAGGCAAAAACACCAGGTGGCGACCCGCAATACTGATTTGAGTTGAGAGCCTGGCGCCTTTGGTGCCAATGGCATCTTTCACCACTTGAACCATGAGCGCTTGTCCTTCAAAGACTTGCTTTTCAATGGGCACCAATGCTTGTGTGCTGCGCGCTACTTGAGGGGGCTCGCCCTCTGGCTGGCGTTGCCAAACATCGGCCACATGCAAAAACGCAGCGCGCTCTAGTCCGATGTCAATGAAAGCTGATTGCATGCCGGGCAGAACCCGTGCCACTTTGCCCAGGTAAATATTGCCAACCAGGCCTCGCTCTAAGGAGCGCTCCACATGAAGTTCTTGAACAGCCCCCAACTCCACGACAGCAACGCGTGTTTCTTGGGGCGACCAATTGATCAAGATGTCTTGTTGCATGACGCTTTTTTCAGAGTGTGCTTGAAACTATGCCTGCTCAGATGGCCAAGGCAACGGTGGGATGGGCCATGATAACAACTCGGCCAATCTGCAGACCACCCAAAAAGATTCGGCGCTGCTCATCGTGACCGGTTCAACGAGCAAGCCACGCCAGCATCGCTCAAGAGCATCTTCCTCGGTAATACCCAATTGAAATTGCTGTGTACTGGCAGTCTCTGTCAATATTTGCGCCATGTCCTCACAGAATTCGTACCGCCGTGTGAGGTCTGGACGAGAGAGGCTTGGCTTGTACTGCCCTTTGTCCAAGTAGAGGGCCATGAAAGCATCTGGAATGAAACTTTGGTTTTCTTCGTACATGGTCAGTGAGCGTGCAAGCCTGTTTCTAACATCACATGAAGTCCATCAAAACCTGACCAAAGCCAGAGCAACTTACTTGGGAAGCGCCCTCCATGAGTTTTGCAAAATCGTGCGTCACCCGCTTACTTTCAATGGCAGCTTCCATGGCTTGAATAATGAGGTCCGCAGCCTCTGTCCAACCCATGTAGCGAAGCATCATTTCAGCGGAGAGAATTTCAGAACCAGGGTTGACATAGTCTTTGCCAGCAAATTTAGAAAATGCACCCACAGTGGCTTCAAAACAAGCGACACTGTCAGACATGTTGGCACCCGGCGCAATGCCAATGCCACCCACTTGCGCCGACACGGCATCAGAAATGTAGTCACCGTTCAAATTGAGGGTCGCCACGACAGAGAACTCTTGTGGGCGCATCAAAATTTGCTGCAGAAAAGAATCCATGGCAATGTCTTTGACCGTGATGGTCTGACCCGTTTTAGGATTTTTAAACTGGCACCAAGGGCCATCGTCGATGACCTTGGCAGCAAACTCATCGCGCGCAAGTTGATAGGCCCAATCTCGGAATGCACCTTCGGTATATCGCATGATGGCGCCCTTGTGCACAATGGTGACACTGGGTTTGTTGTGGTCAATGGCGTATTGAATGGCTTTTCGGACCAAGCGCTGGGTCCCTTCACTTGAAACGGGCTTGATACCAATGCCTGATGTGAAAGGAAAGCGAATGTTTTTAACACCCAGTTCTTGCGTCAAAAAAGCCATGAGCTTTTGAGCCTCTGGGCTGTGTGCAGCATATTCAATGCCGGCATAAATATCTTCTGAGTTTTCGCGAAACAAAGCAATGTTTGTCTTCTCGGGTTCACGGACAGGCGAAGGCACACCTTTGAAATAACGCAAGGGACGAACACAAGCATAGAGATCCAAGGCCTGTCTGATGGCAACATTCAACGAGCCTATGCTGCCACTGGCGGGCGCATTCAAGGACCCTTTGATGGAGACAACATAGTCTTTCATGGCAGCCAGCGTTTCTGCGGGCAAATAAACATCAGGGCCATACAACTGGGCGGCTTTCTCACCCGCATAGACCTCCATCCAATGAATTTGTCTTTTGCCGGCGTAGGCTTTGTTCACAGCTGCATTGACCACATTGCACATCACAGGCGTGATATCTATCCCAGTGCCATCCCCCTCAATGAATGGAATGATGGGGTCATGGGGAACATTCAAAGAATTGTCGGCCTTGACGGTGATCTTTGACCCTTGGTCTGGAATTTGAATATGCTGGTACATGAGAAAAAGCGCTCCGTAGTTTCATTCTAGCGACAAAATCAGTCACAATAACCCAATGAGATGCCTCGTCATTTCGATGAATCGCACGTCACAGTCACCATGATTTCTCAAAATATTTGGCCCAAGATCTTCAAATTCACAGTGAGTTGCTTTGGACTCCTGCTTTGTTGCTGTGTGCTCGCTCAAGAAAAGCCACAAACACAACTGCCGCGCGCCACCCTAGGCGCAGGAATGCATTTAATTCAAGTGCAATTGGCACAAAATTTTGAACAGCGTCAAACCGGACTGATGTGGCGTCAAGAAATGCCTCAAAACGAAGGCATGTTGTTCATTTTTGAGCAAGCGGGGGTGCAATGCTTTTGGATGCGCAACACACTCATTCCTCTCACAGCGGCATTCATTGCCGACGATGGAAGCATTGTGAATTTGGCTGATATGAAGCCCAAAAGTGATGACTCTCACTGCTCCCAAAAACCCGTTCGTTACGTCTTAGAAATGAACTTGGGATGGTTTGCCAAACGAAATATTCAAGCAGGATTTAAATTGACAGGCCCTGGCTTTAACAAGCCATAGCAATTTTTTTTGGCGCCTCTGGCTCCCCCTCCGCGATTTAAACACCCCAAACAACATCCGCTTTTTTTTCAAGACAAATTTTTAACATTTTGAGCATGGGTTGAGCGCGTTGTTTCAAGGAAATTTTCTTAAGATCTTGCTGGCCATCCGATTCCTCTTGAAGCACGGCAGCCTCAAGGGATGCAATGGCAGCAGCCAATTGATCGGCCAAGAATATGCCCTTAGCTTGCTCCTCACGCGCCATGATTTTCAGCAGTCGCTTAGCATCAGGCTCCAACATGATCAGATCGCCAGTGGCTTTGGACTTGAATTTGTAGAGCATGAAAATAGCTTCCTTTCTAAGCTTAGCGAACACAGTAATAACTGAAATCTTGACCCGGAAATTGTGATGCTGAACGAACCGGCGAGGGATTCCGCAAATCGGGTGCCATCACCATGTTGCCAGCCATGGCCCACAGCTTACCTCGTGTGCAGGTCACGCCGCCATTCCAATCGCCTAGGTTAGACAGGTATTCATATTCTTCTTCAGTGGGAAGCCTTGCCTGCATGGCCTTACAAGCCATGTCTGCGGATTTGGGTGTGGGAGAACGACCAATACCACCCCCCGGTGAGCCCAACAATTCCAATTGCTTTCCGCCAATTTTGACTTGAGAAGGAAATTGGGTGTGTTGAAACGTTTCGAAAATTTGCTGCGCAATGTTGTGCATGACCTGATCAGGAAAACCTTGCGCTTGGAAGTTGTAAGAAAAGCCACAAGTGAGATCAACATGCAAGGTGACCCGTAATTCGCCTCGACAATTTGGCGCATAAGAATAAGTTCCGTAGGCGACACCAGACAAGTTTTGCATGACACGCGGATCCCAAACCGCGTGTCTTTGCGGGTCGCGCATTTGACGCATCAATTCATTTAACGGCGAGGGGTTGAAAAAATTAAATCGACGCGTTGACGGACTGCGGTCGCGGTAAACCTTGTCAAGAGATGCTTTGAGTGTACCGCCCAACATCACATCCATGCCGGGGCTAGAGCCCGCAACAGTTCTCTGTTGACTGATCTGGTTGTCCATGGTGATGAGCAATGAGACTAGGTTTTTAGACTCAACACCTTCACGAAGCAAACTTCTAACCGTTTCGGTGATTTCAGCCATTTGCTCACTTTTGGTTCTGCCGTAAGCATCGTGGTATTGGCAGAGGTCTTTGCCCCGAACAAAAGGAAGCTGGGGCCAAATATTGATGATGGCAGGAGATGCAATCTTTGCATTCACTTCAGATTGAACAGCCATTTTTGAATCTTGCGCCAGAGCTGGCTCAAGACTCCAGGCCATCAGGCCCGCGACTGCTGCAAAGCCAGCAAACGAAAGAAGGAGTTTTCGAAGCATTGAAACTTTCTCAAATGCGGTGTCATGCTTTGATCCTACACCCCTGATCGTCATGCAAAGATGACCTAAGTCAAGAAATGATCGGTCCGAACTTAAGCTTGCAAGTTGAAATGGTCTGGACTCGCTAGTGACCAATACTGCTGAAAAAGACCTTCTAGCTTTGCGTCATTCAGCAAGTCTCCGGAAGACAAAGACGGCAACAAAACAGCCAAATTCTGCACTTCTGTTTCACTGAGTCTGCGCATGATGTGCGACAACTTCAGATCGGATGCTTGCTTCAAACCTGTTGCTTGCAACATTTCACGAACTGACTCTAAGGTGTTTCTGTGAAAGTTAAACACGCGGTCAGACTTGGTGGGAACTACCAAAGCAATTTGACGCTGGGGGTCCTGCGTGGTCACGCCGGTGGGGCAGTTGCCGGTATGACAGGTTTGGGCTTGAATACACCCCAAGGCAAACATGAAGCCACGGGCACTGTTGCACCAGTCTGCACCCAAAGCCAAAGTTCTCATGACATCAAAACCACTGATGATTTTTCCGCTGGCGCCAATGCGAATGTGTTGCCTCAGTTGAAGACCCGTGAGCGTGTTGTGAACCAAACGCAAAGCTTCCAGCATGGGCATTCCCATGTAATCGGTAAATTCAACAGGCGCAGCACCGGTGCCCCCTTCCGCGCCGTCGACCACAATGAAGTCAGGCAAG
>CANJOS010000104.1 GCA_947476015.1 Comamonadaceae bacterium
CCATGAGTTCTGCATGGGCTGTTGGGTCGTTGTTGGCAACAGGTCCGTTGCAACCTCTGCCCACAATGAGCCCCTCTCGAACGACCACTGCACCCACAGGAACTTCACCAGAAGCCCCCGCCTGTTTGGCCAGTTCAATGGCCTCTTGCATCCACTTTAAATCAGCCATCATGAAGCCAATCCGAGCCGGCGCATCCAGCCAGCCAAAGCTTTTTCCGATTCGTTGCCTGAATCATAGGCCGCGAGCATGGCTGCATGAGCCTCAGGTCGATGCTGATTGAGTTTGACTTTGGTTTGGACTTTGATCACCTTCATCTCAAAGGCCACGATGCCGTTCAACATAGGCAGGGTGTAGCTTACAGGAAGGCCCCGCCACTGCTGCGCATAGGCCGGTTCATGATCTGCAATCAATTGTTTCAAGAGGCCATCTTTGGCTTCTTCGCCTTCCAAAATTCGAACTTCAGCTTTGACATGTACGGCCACATAACTCCATGTGGGCACCCTGATCAAATCGGGATAGACAGCAGGCGACATGTAGGCTTGGGGCCCCATGAAGGTGAGAAGTACTTGCGTACGCTTGTGCAAAAAACCAGCGTGAGGATTACTTTTGGCAACATGTCCCAGCAGCAGATCTTGCTTGGCATCTGTTTCATGGGGCATTAACTTGATGGGAATATGGCTGATAAATGGAAAACCTTCATCATCGTTTGAAACCAAACTGGCCAATGGATTTTCCAGAATGATGCTTCTGGCATGCTCGGGATGATTGAACTGTTTGGGCAGATACATGGAAAAGTTAGAGGTTCAAAAGATTAAATATAGGTTCCAGCCAAGGTCAGAACCTTGCCACCTGTTCGCATCTTAAATCGAGCAACGCCAGCACTTCGAATCGTATTGACCCCTCCCAAATCCAATATTCTGATACCCCTTTCCCGAAGCTCTTCAATAGCGCGCCACAAAATCAAATGATGTGCATTCAATTCACGTCCTTGATCTGAGGTCCACCCCACTTGGTAGGTGGCCGCTTCGCCATGAATCAAAAACAGCATGGCAGCAATCCGATCCCGACCCAAATCGCCTCTGAGTGTCAAAATATTTTTTGTGGGTTGTTTGCGCGATTGAACATAGAGATCAAAAAAAGGAAGTGGCAATCCCTCAAGCTGCTTGTCAACCCTTTGTTTCATTTCATTGTCGAGCAGCCATCTGTACTGTCCTTCATTGGTGCCCACACGGTGGACCGTCATTTCGCTAGACTCGGCACTCACCAAGCTTGTTCGCCAGCGTCCTTCAAGTTGCGCTCTCGAGTCAGAAAGAGGCTGGGCAATGTCGAGCAAGACCGTTGACATGCCCGACATGATCCTTCGCATCGGGTGCAGGCCGTGGACTTGGCCCTCTGCAACTTCTGGCGTCACAGCCATGAAACGTATCCCAGTGAGCGGCAGTGTTTTCTTCAAGGCCTTGTAAACGAGAGATTCGACTTCTGGTGCCAAGGGCTTGGACCAAATGGGACCTCGCGTACAAAGGGCAACAGCGCCTAATTTGCCCCATTGTCTGACGATGAACTGCGCCTGAGCAACTTGTTGACCCTGATCCAAGACTCTGGCTCTGAGGACGGGCACCCCCAGTAATTTCAAACTTGAACCATAGTCCCACCCTTGTTGCAAAGCACCTGCCGAAGCCCGGTGAACCGCATCCCATTCAGCAAGGTCATGCGTGTCCCAATGCACTATCATTGGAGAACCTTTCTGATGAATGAAGTCAATAGCAATAGCATGCTGAAAAAATTCCTTGAAAAACGACGAGCCCAAACAGTTATGGGTTACAAGCTCAAAGAGCCCCGCCCCACTTGGTTGGCAGGATTTTGGGCCGCAATGTATTTTGGCTTGCCCTTTTTTCTTTTGACCATCCTTCTGGATATTGCCATTGAATGGTTCTCAGGCAAGTGTTATGGACTTTGGTGCTATTTTCAATGAAACTGTGACAATTTTTTGCTGAACGACTGATCAATGGTGCTCCATCAGGGCGCCAAACCCAGATTTTCGGTCCTGAATGCCGCAGGCCCTGAGAGCATGCCAGTAAGTGGCCGTATTGATGGCCAGGACCGGTTTCCCTAAAAACAGTTCAGCGGCGGCAGCCAGTCTGATCATCGACATGTTGGTACCCACTTGAACAATGGCGTCAACGTCATCACCATCCAACTCGCGAATGGCTTTTCTACAGATGTCGTCAGTGGTATGAGCAATGAGGACAGGACTTGGTCGCTGAAGGCAAATATCCCTGACCACAGTGAAACCGCAATCCTGATAAAACCTGCGAACTTGTTCATTGGCCACCTCAAAATAGGGTGAGACAAAAGCAATGCGTTTGACTTTCAATGTGTTGAGTGCGGCTTCAGTCGCAAAAGACCCACAAGAAACACCGACGCCCGCGCGCTCAGTCATCATTTTCAGATACTTTTCCGCGCCACTTCGGCCATTCCAGAACGTGGCAGCCGACATGCCCATCACCAAATAGTCCATTTCACAGGACCTGAGCACATCAACAGCGTCTAATGTGGCCGCATTGATATTTTCCACAAGTTGCAAAAATTGGGCATTGTCGTTGACGGGATTGTTCGGAATGGCGATCCGGCTGTAATGATTTGTCACGCCAACAGGACGCAAATCATCAAAGTCAGGCTGCACCACCGTATTGGTAGAGGGGCCTAAAGTGCCCAGTTTTTTTCGATAACCCAAATGGTCAGCCATGGCCTATTTTCTCTGGTTAAGTTGATTGAAGGTAAGGCAAAAATTGGTCACGCGTCATGACGTCTGCATATTTTTGTTGAATGTCAAATAAATTAGCTTCATGGGGTTCGATGGCACGATCACCCACACAATCACCGATCACAATTGTTTTGAAATTGTGCTGCATGGCATCTACCGCAGTAGCGCGAACGCAACCACTTGTGGTGCAACCAACAATGACGGCGGTATCTGCACCCTTGAAGCGCAACCATTCTGCAAGCCCTGTATTAAAAAATGCGGAGGCTGTCTGTTTTCGCACCACCCTCTCGCCTGACTGTGGTTGAAGGACAGAAACAATTTGTGAACTGTCAGCAGACTCCGTCAGTTTTTGAAGAGGCTTAACACGCGAAGAAAAAATGTTGTGATCAGAACCATCTTCTGAAAATACCACCCGAGTATGTGCGATGGGCAGGTGATGTTGACGAAAAGCGGCAAGGAGAGGAATTGTTTCATTGACAGCTTGTTGAATGAGCGGCCCACCCAATTGATCGATGTCTACAAAACCATTGACAAAGTCAACAAGAATCAAGGCGCAATAACTCCCAACGCCCGAAAGACCTCCTAAACCTTGATGCTGATAAATTTCATCTCTGTTCACCGCGCCCTCCTAGAACTTGCTATTCAATGACTCAACATTTTCCGAATGCTTTCGGTCGAACTCAGACACCCAGTCAAAGCCCATCAGCTTCGAAAACTTTTCAAACTCAAATAAAGGTGTACATGCATCCTGAGTAGAGCCTTTTTCTTTCAGTGTGGCGTAGACATTTTCAAAGGCAGCGGCTGCACTTAAAAAGGCGGATGCAGGGAAAATTGCCAAACCATAACCGATTGCCTTGAGTTCGTCATAACTCAAAACCGGTGTTCGACCGCCTTCAACCATGTTGGCCACAAGAGGTAAATCAAAGGCCTGACCGATGCGGTACATTTCCTCCTCACTTTCAGGACTTTCAATGAACAACAGATCGGCACCGGCTCGTGCATAGGCTTCTGCTCGACGCATGGCCTCGTCAAGACCCAAGGTGGTTCGTGCGTCTGTTCTAGCAATGATTAAAAAATTAGGATCGTTGCGAGTTTCTGCTGCTATTTTTATTTTCTCTACCATGGTCTCTACAGAAACAACACGTCGACCCAGCATGTGCCCACATTTTTTTGGGAACTCTTGGTCTTCAAGTTGAATCGCGCATGCACCAGACGTCTCATAGCCGCGCACTGTATGCATCACATTCAAATAGCCCCCATAGCCTGTATCGCCATCACATATCATGGGTGTGTCTGTGATGCTGGCAAACTGTGAAACCCTGTTGACCATATCGGCATAACTGGCCAAGCCGGCGTCTGGCAAACCCAGATAGGAAGCCACTGTGCCGTAGCCTGTCATGTAAAGCGCATCAAAACCCATGCGATCAGCCATTTTTGCTGAAATCATTTCAAAAATTCCGGGTGCAATCACCAAATTTCCTTTTTGGACTTTGGCACGAAGCAAAGCTCTTCGCTGTTGACCGGTCAGAGTGCTCAAACCATTGGCTGTCATAAGATGGCTTCGGCGCGTTCAAGCGCATTCAGCATCGAAGTTTGACGCAAATAGTTTTTGGCGGTGATGGGATTTGCACAGATTGCCCTTAATTCGTCCTGGGTACGCTTGCGAACTAAAGGGTCACGTTCTTCAATTTCTTTTTTATTGCGAGCTGTGCTGGCGTTGATGTATTCAATGGCAATGGTTCGTCTTTGGCGTTCATACCTGTCCAGCAATTCGGGGGCAGCCCCTGTGTTGATGACTTCCAAAAGTTTGTGGCATAAATTCATGGCGTCATGAACACCGCCATTCATGCCCATTCCTCCAAGCGGATTGTTGATGTGTGCCGCATCTCCCATCAAGAATATTCGCCCTCGTCTGAATTGTTGGGCCACTCGTTGGTGTACTTTGTAGAGAGTCCGGTGAACGGTATCGTAAGCATGTGGTTGCGGCAGCAAACCTTGTAAACGACTTTCAACTGAAGCATCCCCCATCACCTCTTCATCTGATTCGTCTAATTTGGTGGGGAACAGTACACGCCAGGAAGTGGGCACACGCAAAAGTACACACCATTCATGCGGATCTGAACAGTAGTTCACATACGACAGCTTTGGCATGTGATTGGCAAATTCAAACTGAGTTGAAATGACCAAAAATCTTTCGGGATAAGTAAACCCTTCGAAATCGATACCCATGCTTCGCCGAACGGCACTCCATGCACCATCTGCACCCAATACATAATCACTTTGAATTTGATGGGGTGTTCCTTCCACCGACAATTGAGTGGTGGCGGATTCAGCTGTTTGATGGACAGATTCCACTTTGGCATTGAAAAGAATTTGCACGTGAGGCAACTTGGCAAGTTGTGCGCAGATCAAATTCGTCAATTTCCATTGCTCGCATTGGAGCCTAAAAGGGTGATCTGTATCGCCTTTCAACAAGCTCATATCAAACTCCGCAATGACACCCTCGTGACGATCGCGTTGTTGGGTGTACCGAGCAACCAGGCCTTGAGCAATTAGCTCTTGCGTCAAGCCAAAGCTGGCCAGCATGTCCAAAGTTGGGGGGTGAAATGTAGAAGCTCTTAAGTCCTGATTAAGGACGTCAGATGCCTCAACAACCGTGACCTTGATACCCGCTTGACCCAAAACCAGGGCGCTGACAAGCCCGACAGGTCCTGCACCCACAATCATCACATGCGTTTGTTTCACTTGAGCACCTCAGAACTTGTTTAATCGACTCGAATATTGCCGTTTTTAATCACGGGCGTCCAAATTCTGTTTTCCTTCTGAATGAATTCAACAAACTTGTCTGAATTCAGAACCATGGGTGTCATGCCCACAATGGGATCTGACAAACGAGATTGCACCTCCGTAGTGTTCAAGATTTGGAGGAGTTCTTTTTCCAAACGGGCTGTAATGGCTTTAGGCGTCTGAGCAGGTGCGGAAATACCCAACCAAGAAACAGCCTGGACGCCTGGTGCCAGTTCTTCCAGCGTCGGTACATCGGGGTATGCTGGGCTTCTTTTTTCACTGGTGACAGCCAAGACTCTCACTTTGCCGGCTTTGACCAACTCTGAGGCGCTGGCCGTCAGCACCATGTCGAGACGACCTCCCAGCAAATCGGTGATCGCCTGAGCGGGTCCTTTGTAAGGGATGTGGGTCATGTTCAATCCCAATGTTTGTTTGAGCAGCTCAGCCGCCAAAAACCCCGAAGTACCGACACCTGCAGATGCGTAATTGACCGTCCCCGGTTTGGCTTTCACAGTCGCTAGCAATTCTTGCATGGACTTGGCAGGATGGTCAGACTTGACAATGACGAACTGGGGATAAACGCCAGCCAAAACAATGTGTTGAAAATCTTTAAGTGGATCGTAGGGAATCTTCGAATACATCAAAGGACCAGGGGAAATTGATGAATTGAAAGCTGCCAGTAAAGTATAGCCATCTGGTGCCGATTTCGCGACATGATCAGTGCCCAGTGTGGATCCAGCACCCGGCCTGTTTTCAATGATGACAGGCTGTTTAAGCGAAAGGCTCAGACGTTCTGCAATCACGCGCAAGGCAACCTCGGCACCCGCACCAGGCGCGAAGGGCATGATCAATTTGATTTGTTGCGATGGATAACTTTGGGCCAACGCCGACATCAGCGTCAATGAAGTCAAAGCCAGAGTGAATGCAATTCGAAAAAGTCGCATTTGATCTTTCCTCTAAAAGAAGAAAGTCTAGCTTAAATGCGACGTTGAGAACACTGGGAATTTCCTAGTCTCATGACCTGTCGAAGACGAAATTCCGCCGTTAAATCTCAAGTTAAACCTACTCCGATCTCCCTATTTTTTTCAACTGGCCAGATAACTGCAAAAGTTTCGCAATTTTTTTTAAAACTCAGGGCTTTTTTCAAATTAACCATTAATTCATTAAGACAGCTCTCAAAATTCACGAAATTTTCATATTCACCTTTAAGAATAGATCAATGATTTTTTTAAAAAGGTGTTTTTCATGAAACGTAGATTATTTTTGACTTCAATGGGTTCAGTGGCCGCCTTATCAGCCTGCGGTGGGAGCGAAAGCTTTTTGGTTCAAGGAACTGGCCCAAGCAGCAGTACAAAGCCTTACCTCACACCCATTCAATCCGGATTGCAATTCGCCTCTATCCTCACCACTGGTGATGCAGTAGGTTCGTATCGCATGGTCGGTATCCCCGACGGTTTAGGTGCCTATGACAACGGCAATGGTACTTTCACAGTTCTCATGGCACACGAATTAGGAAGCTCAGTGGGCATTGCACGCGCGCACGGCGGCAAAGGTGCTTTTGTGTCAGAGTGGGTGGTCGGCAAAAACACACTGGCAGTCGCTACGGGTGCAGATTTGATGAAGACCGTTTACTCCTATGTGGGCTCTACTTGGACAGAAACAGCCGCGGTCTCTTTCAATCGCTTTTGCTCTGCTGATCTACCAGTCACCGGTGCTTTTTATAACAGCGCCTCAGGCAAAGGCTCTCAAGCCAGAATTTTCATGGTGGGTGAAGAAGCCGGTTCACCAACGGTCGCATGCAAAGGTTTAGGCATTGTCGCCACAGGTTCAGACAAGGGCAAAGCATATGTTCTTCCTTGGGCAACCGCAGTTAATTTGGGTTGGGAAAATCTCTTGGCCCACCCTAGTTCCGGCGATAAAACCATCGTCATGGGCAATTCAGACGGTGGCTTTAATGGTGTTTACCTCTATGTGGGCGCAAAGTCATCAACAGGCAATGAAATCGAAAAAGCGGGTTTATTGGGTGGCACCATGTACCGTGTTTTGGTGAACAACACATTGACAGAAACAACCGCTGCTGACGCTGGTTTGGGCTTGGTGAAGGACAGTGCCGCATTTACTTTGACAACAGATTTGACAACGTCCAATGGCGGCACTTATTTCTTACGCCCAGAAGACGGTGTTTGGGATGTAACCAACCCAAGTCGCTATTATTTTGTAACGACCAGCGGCGTAGACACTGCAAAAGATGCCAACCCCTTGGTCACCACTGTTAACGTTGGCCGTACACGTTTGTGGCGCTTGACTTTCACGGACATCACCAGCCCTGAAAAGGGTGGAAAAATTGAGATGATGCTGGACGGCACTGAGACCTTGACAGTCAACGGTCGTGTTCATGGCACGCAAATGTTTGACAACATGACCATGAGCAGCAATGGCGACATCATTTTGCAAGAAGACGTTGGCAACAACAGCCACAACGGTAAAATCTGGAAGTATGCTCCCAGTACAGACACTTTAAGCTTGTTGGCACAACACGACGAAGCGCTGTTTGGCGATTACTACACCAGCAAAACTGGCACTGTGACAGCGGATGAAGAGTCTTCAGGCGTGATTGAAGTCACCAACCTGTTAGGACGCAACGACGGCCGCACTTATTTCCTTATGGTTGACCAAGTGCATGCTGCCGCAACGGGCACCAATGCCACTGAATTGGTCGAAGGTGGTCAGTTGCTATTGATGTCTTACTGATGGACAGCATGCATGGCGAAATCCATGTATGCGGGTGAAAGAATTTGTCAAGCTTAGCTAGAATACCCCCGATATTTGGTCACCAACCGAGTATCGAGGGTTTCTGATGTGAATTGGTGTTATTCCCACTCAATGGTCGCTGGTGGTTTGCTGCTCACGTCATAAGTCACACGGTTGATACCGCGAACCTCGTTGATGATGCGCCCGGATACTTTTTTGAGCAATGCATAGGGCAACTCGGCCCAGTCAGCGGTCATAAAGTCAGATGTCTGGACGGCACGCAAAGCTACCACGTATTCGTAAGTTCGGCCATCGCCCATCACGCCCACGCTCTTAACGGGCAAAAATACCGCAAAAGCTTGGCTGGTCAGGTCGTACCAAGACTTGCCTTTGTCATCGGTGAAGTTGCGCAGTTCTTCCATAAA
>CANJOS010000105.1 GCA_947476015.1 Comamonadaceae bacterium
CTGGAAGCATGAATGCGAGAACAACCCGAACGCGGTACAGCAAACATGCCGTAGGGATAACTGTCGCGCAAATCAGCTTTGGTGGTGAAAGGGAATTTGGCCAAATCGGCCAATGTATGGCAGTCGTTGGGATGCACGCCGACCTCGTCAAACTTGACTTTGTAAACTGGCGAGTTGTCATAAGCGTGCTGGAGTGTGGCTTTTAAACGCTTGAGTTGCAGAGAGCGCAACTCATCAACACTGGCGCTTTCAATAGGCTCTAAAGGTAAACGCAAAGATTGACTCATCAAAAAATACCCCCACTTTATTCAGGAATGACCGTGCCTTGAATTTGCGCACTCTTGCCTCTGAACATGGCAATCACTTCGCCTTTTTGATTGCTCACCTTCATGTCGTAAATACCGTGGCGGCCACTCATGGTTTGCTCTTGTCCTACACATGTGAGCACGTCACCCAATTGACCTGGCTTTAAAAATTCAATGCTACAACCTGCGGCCACCGCCACTTTGTTGTAGCTGTTGCAAGCGAACGCAAATGTGGAGTCTGCCAATGTGAAAATAAATCCACCATGACAAATTTTGTGACCATTCAAATGCAACTCTCTCACAGTCATGCGAATGACCGCAAGACCTGGTTCACACGAAATGAGCTCCATGCCCATGGTGTCTTTGGAGGCAATGTCGACGGCAAACATAGACTCCCCCACTTGCCTGGCCAAATCCAGAGCGGCTTGTGAAGGTTCATTGGCAACAGAATTGGAAACAGACATGTTCATTCGCCTTTGAAGTGAGCGGGGCGCTTTTCCAAGAAGGCTTTCACCCCTTCAAAATAATCGTGGGTTTGGCCCAAGGCGGATTGGGCATCGCGTTCCTGATCAAGTTGTTCGGACAAGGAGCGGGTGTGGGCCCCAGCCATGAGTTTGCGTGTGGCCACCAGGGCTTGGGTGGGCATGACCGCTAATTTTTCAGCCATGGTCAAGGCCGCAGCAACAGCATCTTCTGCCACATCCCAAATCATGCCCCATTCTTTGGCTTGTTGCGCACCCAGTTTGTCACCCGTCATGGCCAACGCCAACGCACGGGGCATGCCCAATCTTTCCACCAACAACCAACTGCTGCCCGCGTCTGGGATAAGTCCAATTTTGCTGAACGCCTGAATGAAATTTGCCTGAGGCGACGCAATGGCAATGTCACAAGCCATGGCCACGGAGGCGCCAGCGCCCGCCGCCACACCGTTCACAGCCGCAATGATGGGCATGCGCAAGGCTTGAATTCGCCGCGTGGTGGGGTTGAAAGCTTGGTCAATGATGGGGCCGGGGTCAGCGCGCTTGATGCTATCGGGGCCCGGCGTGAAATCAAACTCTGACAAATCGGCACCCGCACAAAAACCACGGCCAGCACCTGTGAGAACAAGCGCCCGAATCTCAGGATCGGCTTCGGCCTGATCTAGGGCCGCCCAAAGATCATGGTGCATTTGACGCGTGAAACTGTTCAGGGCTTGGGGACGATTCAAAGTGACAAGGGCCACGGCGCCTCGTTTTTCGAAGGTCACAGACAAATTATTCTCTTGGGTCATGGTCACAGGCTCGATGATCATTTGATTTGGGAAATGTACCATTAGCCGACCGATCGGTTGGTCAATGTTTTCCCTTGATTTGAGCATCTTTTCGCCCGTTATAGTCAGGGCATCACATTGAAAACCTGATTGGAGAACTGTTTTGGCTTATGAAAATATTGAAGTCCGCACAGAAGGCGGCAAAGTTGGCATCGTCACCCTCAACCGACCCAAAGCTTTGAACGCTTTGAACGGGCCCTTGATGGATGAACTGGGCACAGCATTGAAGACCTTTGATGCCGACGAGGCCATCGGCTGCATCATCGTCACGGGCAGCGAAAAAGCCTTTGCGGCTGGCGCCGACATTTCAGGTATGTCCAATCACAATTTCAGCAACGTCTACAAAGAAGACTTCATCACGCGCAACTGGGAAACCATTCGCAGCATTCGCAAGCCCGTGATCGCAGCCGTCAGTGGCTTTGCATTGGGCGGGGGATGTGAACTGGCCATGATGTGTGACTTCATCATCGCCGCAGAAAACGCCAAATTCGGTCAACCTGAAATCAAACTGGGCATCATTCCCGGCGCAGGTGGCACACAGCGATTGCCGCGTGCCGTTGGCAAATCGAAAGCCATGGACTTGGTTCTCACAGGTCGCATGATGGATGCTGTAGAAGCCGAGCGTTCAGGCTTGGTCAGCCGCGTGGTGCCCACCGACAAGTTGATGGAAGAAACATTGGGCGCAGCCCTTCTGATTTGCAACATGGGCCAGTTGGCCGTCATGGCTGCCAAAGAAAGCGTGAACCGTGCATTCGAAAGTGGCCTCGCCGATGGCGTGATGTACGAGCGCCGCTTGTTCCATGCGATGTTTGCCACCGACGACCAAAAAGAAGGCATGGCTGCTTTTTTGAACAAGCGCCCTGCGAACTTCTCAAACCGCTGAGCAACGGTCATCTTTAACAATCATTCTATTTTCCTGCCTTTTTAAAGAAGCCTCTCGTAAACCAAAAACCTTTCTCAGACGTTAAGTGCTTACATTGGGAGACAAGCATGAAAAAAATCCTCGCCTTATTGCTTTTCACACTTTCGGCAACTGCCATGGCACAACACGGCGGCCATGGATTTCGGCATGGGCATGGCCATTGGAACAGAGGCCATGGCGGAAACTGGATCTGGATGGTTCCTGCAGCCATCGGCGGCGCCATTGTCTACGAGGCAGCCCGACAGCAGCCCCCCATCATCATTCAACAGCAGCAACCTGTGGTGGTGACGCCCAACGCTCAAAATTGCAGCCCTTGGACCGAGGTACAAAACCCAGACGGCAGTATCACTCGCACCAGAACTTGCATACAGTAACGCAAGCTCAACCTATTCAATGATCACTTCATTGCGACGGGGGTTGTTGTATTTCACTGTGGTTCGGATGAGCTTGTAATCTTTGTCCACACTGGGGTCACGGCCATAGACCTCGGTCATGGTGGACATCAGGTTGTAGTTGTCGTTGTAGGAGTAGGTCACAATGGCAATGAACACTGCGTTGGTGGTGTACTTCAATATTTCATAAGACAGTTTTGCGGTTCCCGTCAAAAAGGCCTTGTTCGCCTTTTTGTAAAACTTCATGGTGCCAATGGTGCCCGTTTGACCCGACTGAACCGTGCTGGTTGGCAAGTCAAAGGTTTTGTCTAAGCTTGCAAAATCACCCCCCTCCACCGACTGACCCATTAACGGGTAGTTCAAGGCGGCGCCGGGTTTGGGGTTGGTCACAGCGAAGTATTTGTAGGTTGTGAAACTGCTAGAAGGTGGACTGCAACCATTCACCGAACTGTCTACGGTGTACTTTGAAACCCTCGCGACATAGCCGTCAAAATAGGTCACGGGGTCGGTTGCCAGGGCGGGTGTTTGCACCACGGTTTGAACCCCTTCGCACTCTTTGTATTTGTAGCTGAGATTGGCGATCAAAGGCGCAGACTCTCGCTTGGTACTGGCAAAAGGCACAGTGATGTAATACGAATTTGAATCACGCCCAGTGATGAGAAAGGTGCCATTAAAGTATGGAAATGGCATGTCGAGAAAATCTTTCGACACCCCCGAAAGAGTGACCATGTCGCCCGATTGCGCTTGATGATCAGGGTGAATGACCAAGAGATTACTCGATTTACCATCCTTTGAATTGCCCGTGATGGTGGTGAGCAATGTCAGATTTTTATAATCTTGATAGGCATAACCTTTGAGATAGCCCGTTTTCGTGAAGCCATTCAGAACCTGCTTCTCCCAAAAACTGGCCATGGAGATGCTGTCAGCACCCGTTGGCAGTTTCGTTTGCGCCGCATCGCTGGTACTCACATCCAGAGCGTCTAAAATAGTGCCGTTGCCTGCCGCAGCCGTTTTGCCAGAGCTAGCGCCACCACCACAAGCGGACAGCAGCAAAGTGAAGGCCATCAGAATGACTGTGAATTTTGACATGGCGCTCAGTTTAAAGGGATTCGGCATTGTTCTACAGACTTCGAACCTCTTTGCCAGCAAGGCCCCAGTGGCTTCCTGTCCCGGGTCGGAATGCCCTTCATGTCAATGGCCACAGGCTGACCATGAAACCTTCGAACACCCAGTTTGTCCAATTCCAATTTCACAACCCAAGCCTTTCTTTGGTTGGCATTGTCGGTTTCTTTCATGACAAAATTACCCACGCTGAACAAAATAGGTTTTCCACGGTACAAACCCACATCTTGCGTCACGTGCGGATGACCGCCTAAAACCGCATCGGCCCCTGCATCAATCATCAGCTTTGCCAATTGCCACTGACGGGCATTGGCTTTGAGTTCATTCTCCCAACCCCAATGCATCACAGGAATCACCAAATCAGCGCGGTGAACATTTCGAGCGGCAGCAATGTCTGATACCACTTGCTGATCCTCGCTCCAAGCCACTCCCGGCAAACTGGGGCCTGCCTCAAAACTGCGAGGCTGAAATTCGTTGTAACTTAGCACTGCAATACGAAGGCCCTTGCGCTCAAAGATAAGAGGCGCATGCGCTTCTTTCAAATTCATGCCACCCCCCACTTGGTCCAGGCCTGCCTTTTTGAGAAGACCCAACATTTCTGCGAACGCATCGGGGCCAAAGTCACCACTGTGATTGTTGGCCAAGGTCACAGCGTCAAAATGGCGCTTCAACACAGGAATGACTCGGGGATGTGCTCTGAATGTGAACATCTTATCGGCCGATGCCCCGCGGGTGGCGATCACACACTCTAGGTTGGTGATGCGAATGTCAGCGGCCGCAAAATAAGCAGTGAAATCTGCAAAGGGATCACCCCCCTTGGCAATCAATTCTCCAGCGTCATCGTCTAAGGTGCTGTCTCCTGCAAACACAAAGCTGACTGAAGAAGACGCATGCACGGCCACTGTGATCAGAGCCAAGCCCAACATGGCGCCCAAAGCCACTCTGCATTTCGATACATTCATGGTGAAGAATTAAGCAGCCAACAGTTGTAAAGGAGTTCGCGCTCGACGGGGCCACCGTAAAGATGCTGCTCACCTGTTAAGGAGTAAGCTTGATCAGACACGGTGAAGGGGCCGAAATATTTGGCTTCTTGCAACAGCACAGGCCGCGGTTTTTGGTCCAGGTACGCGTAAATCAAGACATGGTCTAGCTTCGATTGCACTTCGGTTAAGACCATTTTGAAAAAGAAACGACCGCCAATGTCAGTAAGTTTGACCGCATAAGGATCAGCTTGCGGCACCGCCTTTAATTTGTGAGTCTTGCCAGCATAGGTGACGTCACACTGAAGCAAGGGGCCCGCAAAGCAGGTGCCCAGACTCAGTGCAAAGCAAACACCCAGCAGGAGTCTGGTGAGATTGTTTTCAACTGCAGAGAATCCAGAGTGAGAAAGTAGACGGTTCAGTAACTGGCGAAAGTGAAAATACAATTGAATCGTCATTGTGTGAAATCTACTCGCGCGGCTAATTTTTTGTTCATGGCAATTTCATCTGCAATGATTTTGCTGAACTCTGCAGGTGTAGAACCCACCACAGCAAAACCTTGTTCGGCAAATGAGCGCTTGATTTCGGGGTCGTCTAACAATTTGGCTACCTCATTGCGCATTCTGTTGACATGTTCAACAGGAACTCCGGCTGGGAACCAAAAGCCATACCAGGGTGTGTAAACGAAGCCCTTGACGGCAGCTTCGTCGATGGTCGGCACATCGGGCAACTCGCTCCAACGCTTTCGAGCCGTAATGGCCAATGCTTTTAATTTGCCAGCCTTGACCAATGGCAAGACTGCAGTGGGAGCACCAATGACAAAATCAATGCGTCCGGCCACCAGATCGTTGAGTGATTGGCTGACGCCTTTGAACGGCACGTGGGTCATTTTGACGTCGGCACTGTTGCTTAAGAATTCGGCGGCAAAGTGCATCACATTGCCCACACCACCCGATCCAAAGGTGTATTTGCCTGGGTTGGCTTTCGCGTCGGCCAGTAAATCTCTCAAATTTTTCACAGGCAGATCGGGACGCGCGGCCACCACAAAACCCACGCTGTTGGCCACCAAGGTGATGGGCGAAAAATCTTTGAGAGGATCAAAAGGCAAGCTGGCCATGACCACAGGCAGGCTGGCATGGCTCGAAGACGTGTTGAGCAAGGTGTAGCCGTCGGGCGCTGATTTCGCCACTGAATCGGTGCCAATTGCACCGCCTGCGCCCACCTTGTTTTCAATCACCAGGGGTTGGCCGAGGCTCTGCGTCAATTTAGGCAGCAATGTTCGACCAATGAAGTCCATCGGTCCGCCTGCCGCATAGGGAATGACCATTTTGATGGGGCGATTGGGGTAATCACGCGCGGGCGCATTTTGCGCCTGAGTACCCAGGGCAGAGCAGGACAATAAGAAGACACTCAGATGAAACAGTGAACGCATCAGTAGCTTTCAATTTTGAAACAGACAACGGACCAGCTTGACACTATAACGTCCCTGGGAACTGATCCATCCTTCCCATGAAGATGCTTACAGTGAACTCAAACTTCGACTGAAAACAACTTCCTTCTTGATAAATTTTTCATGATTGTCTTCAACAGAACTTAATTCATAAAGGTAATTCACCATGATGGCGCTGGATTGTGCGACGCCCTTTTTAGAAAGATCTGCAGCCCAATTGATGTCGTGTAACTTAGCGCCATTGGACAAATGAAACTTAGCGACTGAATCGCCGGCTTTAGTGTGTAAACATCGGGTGAGATAGACGAAGGACAGATACATGAGTGCCGCTTTTTCTTCTTGCGAGGAAGTCTGAGGTGTCCAGCCTTTGGCCAGGCGTTTTGACCATTCACCTTCCTTTGTTAAGACATTCAAAGCAAGGGCCACTCTTCCCTTTTTATCTTCAAGATCGACCAGCGCAGGTGAGCCTGGCAAAGTATCCAGCCACTTGTTAAAACCTGGCACAGGTGACAAGGTACAAAACGTTTTGACACTCGGAATTTCGTTCAATATCTTTTCTGCCACTCTTTTGATTAAAAAATTACCAAGCGAAATTCCTCGAAGTCCGGGCTGACAATTGCTGATGGAATAGAAAATAGCCGTCTTGAATTTTTTTGGATCCAGTGATTCAGATTTCTTATCTAAAAGAGGCCCTACCTCCTTGGAAATGGAAGTGACCGGCGCGACCTCTACAAAGATCAAAGGCTCACTAGGCAACTGGGGATGAAAGAACGCGTAACACCTTCGATCGGGCTGCAAGCGGCGCCTCAGGTCATCCCAACCATCGATGGCATGCACAGACTCATGCTGAATGATTTTTTCAAGTAAAAGCGCTGAAGACGACCAAGTAATTTCATGCAACTCCAGAAAACCAGGGTTAAACCATGAGTTCAGCAAATGCTGCATGTCTGCATCTACCGCTTTCAAACCTGATTTTGTTTTAGCAAACTCTAATAAACGCTCACGCATGCTCACAATGGTTTGTGTGCCGTTTGGCGCTCGATTAATTCGGCGCAATAATTCTTGTCTGGCAGGTTCAACAATTTTGAAAAGTGAGACCAGACTTTCGTCGTCCATCTGTTCGACATAGCGCTGAGCAGCTTGCAAAACATCAATGGGGTCAGGGCTGAACCTTTTAGCCAAGAACTCAAAAAATTTCAGCTGATCACTTTTGTCGAGCAGTTTAAATTGCTCGACAAACTTAGAAGCAATGCTTCGAGCATTGTTCTCTCCCTTTTCCGAAAGTAATTTAAGGGCAGTTTTTTGGGCTGTTTCAAGTGCCCGCTCTTTGGTGAACCGGTCAAACATGTCAGATCTCAAAAATGATCAATGAACACATGGCCAAATTCAAAGTTGTCAATTAGCCACGCACCTGAAACCAATGTAACCGACTCGGGTGTCTCTGGGTTTGGTTGCAAGGTCAGCGGCCAACTGTCGGTTGGCGTCGTACCACCAGGAGCCGCCGCGGGTCACTTTTTCCTGGTCTGAGCCCGAATCAACCCATTCCCAAACATTGCCACCCATGTCATACAAGCCATTCACGCCTGGCTTTGTTTTCATCACCGGAACATGGCCCGACCCGCGCCAAAGTGAGCCGTCAGGTGCTTTGCCTTTGAGGTCACTGCAGCCGTTGAGACAATGACTTTCTTTGGCAGATGACCCATTTGGGAACTTGTAGCTTGTCCCCGAAAGAAAGCCCTGGGCTGGCGATGCCCTCTGCTCGACGTAAGCAGCTAGCACCCATTCTTCGTCTCGGGGCAATCGCTTGCCCTGATATTGGCAAATTTTTTCCGCTTCATCGAAAGTTAAATGAACTGCAGGCTCATCGTCTTGGGCAGGAACGCCAAATGGTGCACGCCAATGCCAGCCCTTTTTTTGCGTCCAGCCTGATTCAAAAATATAGCCGCCGCCCTCCCTCTCCGCCAAGCTGACAAAACCTGTGGCTTGCGCAAATCGCTTGACTTGGCCCACGCTCACCTCATGCGCATCCCAAAGCAAACCGTGCACCGTCAATTGGGCGCCAAGGGACAAAGGAACACTTTGATGGGCCCAAGCTTGGCCTGCAGTTCCCATCAGTGTCAATATCAGAGCTAAAAACATAGCATTCCACAAACAAGCTGTTGATTGCCGGATATTATTTCA
>CANJOS010000106.1 GCA_947476015.1 Comamonadaceae bacterium
ATTGGCAAAAAAACGGCAGAGCGTTTACTCTTGGAGCTGAAAGGCAAACTGGGTGCCGACATCGGAATGCCATCAGGTACTTCTCATGATCACGCCAACGACATTCTGCAGGCCTTGGTGGCTTTGGGATACTCCGACAAAGAAGCTGCGCTGGCGCTTCAATCTTTGCCAACCGACATTGGTGTGAGTGATGGCATCAAAATGGCGCTCAAGGCCTTGGCCAAATAAATCGAAATAAAGCATGAGCATTCAAACCGACGACTTTGGCACGCCACCGCCCGCGCGCATGGTGGACGCAAAACCTGAGACGCCTCAGGAGGAAGCCATTGAGCGCGCGCTGCGTCCCAAATTGCTGGACGACTATGTGGGCCAAGCCAAAGTGCGTGAGCAGTTAGAAATTTTCATCGGCGCCGCCAAAATGCGCGGTGAACCTTTGGACCATGTGCTCCTGTTTGGCCCGCCCGGTTTGGGCAAGACCACACTGAGCCACATCATTGCTGCGGAACTTGGCGTTAACTTGCGCCAAACCAGTGGCCCCGTGCTTGAAAAGCCAAAAGATCTGGCTGCGCTGCTCACCAACTTAGAAAAAAATGACGTCTTGTTCATCGATGAGATTCACCGCCTGTCACCTGTGGTCGAAGAAATTTTGTATCCTGCATTAGAGGATTATCAAATCGACATCATGATTGGTGAAGGTCCTGCAGCCCGCAGCATCAAGCTCGATTTGCAACCCTTCACCTTGGTGGGTGCTACCACTCGCGCGGGCATGCTCACCAATCCCCTGCGCGACAGGTTTGGCATTGTTTCGCGCCTTGAGTTTTACACGGCCGAAGAATTGGGCCGCATTGTGACGCGCAGTGCCTCATTGCTCAAAGTCCCTATGGATGCAGCTGGTGGTGAAGAAATTGCCAAGCGCTCGCGCGGTACGCCGCGCATTGCCAATCGCTTGCTCAGAAGGGTCCGTGACTATGCCGATGTGAAAGGCGCCGGCCAGATCACACACGACATTGCCAAACGTGCGTTGACCATGCTCGATGTCGATCCCGAAGGTTTTGATTTGATGGACAGAAAATTGTTGGAAGCCGTCATACACCGCTTCGATGGCGGCCCAGTGGGCCTAGACAACATAGCGGCCAGCATCGGCGAAGAGCGCGACACCATTGAGGATGTGATCGAGCCGTATTTGATTCAACAAGGGTTTTTGCAGCGCACACCGCGAGGCAGAACGGCCACCTTGGCGGCCTATCGTCATTTGGGTGTGACGCCACCGCAGAGTTTTTCGCAAGATTGAGGTCAAACAAAGCGGCAAAGGACGGGATGCCTTTGTTTAAATCTCGTCGCGCGTTGCTTCGTTCAAATGCGATGTATCAGCCCACCCCACCAAAGACACGCTGTCGGGCGTCCAGAGCAGTCTGTTGATTGCGGTGTTGGTGAGCGTCCAAGTGCGAGGCGCCTGCAAACCTTGGTGGGTGGCAATGCGGTAGAGCAAATCCATCACGCCACCATGCGCAAACAGCGCAATGTGTTGACCGATGTGTTTGGACGCCAATTCATCAAGCGTGAGACGCACGCGTTTTTCCATGACGAGCAAAGACTCTCCCCCCTGCGGCGGTGTCCAGACCGGGTCGCGCGTCCGCCACCTCAGGGAGTCTTCTGGCAAGTCGTTTGCAATTTCAGCAAATGTTTTGCCCTCAAAGGCGCCAAATCCTCGCTCGCGCAAGCCAGGGTGGCAGACCACTTCCAGTTGCTGGCGCACAGCGACAGCGGTGGCTGTTTGATGGGCGCGTTGGAGGTCGCTGGTGTAAACCGCATGCAAGGGCTCTTGCTTGGCCAAGGCTTCAGCCAACTGGGCCGCTTGCCACTCGCCTTTGGCATTCAGGGGAATATCGAGTTGGCCTTGAATGCGGGTGTCCACATTCCAGGCGGTTTCGCCATGCCGGATGGCAACAATTCGAGTGGCTTGCATTTAACGAGCGATGGCGGTGTCAACGCGGCGGTTCAACACACTGGGATTTGGAAAGCCTTGCAGTGCCGCTGTGATCATGACGCGCAAAATAGTCTGGTGATCGGCCCAAGGGCCATCATGGGTGGCCTTGGTTTGATACACCACTTGGCTGCTTTTGAGATCGCGAATGATGATACTCACCTCTTGCGCATAGCCCGCAGGTGGCGGAAAACCTTGGCGCATGCCAAAGCCCCATCCCACACCCATGCCGTGCGGCCTGTAGCCGGAGCCAATGCTGAGATGAACTTGGCTGTTCCCTGGCCCGCGCACAGGGCGACCCCATGGGTCTGCGATGAATTCTGCGGCGCGCACACCGATCCAAACAATGTAGTGGGCATCAATGTCGTTTCGAGTCCATCCAAACGGCTTCATCGCTGCTTCGAGTTCAACTTCAGCCCATCCCGCCTGAAGGTTGTTCACATCGGCGGGCAGTCGTTCTAAGCGATACAGGTTGAGGACGGAGGAAGCAGAAGGAACAACAGATGCAGGCCATTGCACGCTGGTTTGAACTTGACTCTCAATGATGCGCATGCTGTTGCAACCGCTGAGCAGTGCCAAGCAGGCAGTGGCCAAGGCCAAGGTCCATGACTTCAATGGATGAGACATGTGTTGCGCTTTCAGATCAAAGCTGTACCACTTGCACGCCTTGCAAGCTGGCCATCACATTGGGCGCCTCAAAACTCTCTTCGTCAAAGGCTTTGTCGCCTTCTTCACTGGCGAGGCCCGTGATTTTGAGATTTTTAAAATCGTGCAATTGAGCATCCATCAAATGCGAAGGCACGACGTTTTGCAAAGCTGAAAACATGTTTTCAATGCGACCCGGGAATTTCTTTTGCCATTCGCGAAGCATGTTGCCAATTTGGACGCGCTGCAAATTCTCTTGACTGCCGCACAAGGTGCAAGGAATGATGGGGAACTGGCGATGCTCAGCCCAGCGTGCAAGATCTGTTTCGGCCACGTGCGCCAAGGGGCGAATGACCATGAACTCACCATTGTCACTTAAGAGTTTGGGTGGCATGCCTTTGAGTTTGCCGCCAAAGAACATGTTGAGGAAGAAAGTTTGCAGCATGTCATCGCGATGGTGGCCCAAGGCCAATTTGTTGCACTTCAATTGCCCAGCGACTTTGTACAAAATACCACGTCGCAAACGACTGCACAAACTGCACATGGTTTTGCCTTCTGGAATTTTTTCCTTCACGATAGAGTAGGTGTCTTGCGTTTCAATGTGAAACGGAATGCCCCTATTTTTCAAATAGGCGGGCAAGATTTCGGCAGGAAAACCGGGCTGCTTTTGATCTAAGTTAACGGCGATGAGTTCGAAGTCAACCGGCGCGCGCGCTTTCATTTTCAACAAAATATCGAGCATGCCGTAGCTGTCCTTGCCGCCCGACATGCAGACCATGATGCGGTCGCCTTCTTCAATCATGTTGAATTCGCTGATGGCCTGACCCACCTGACGGCACAAGCGTTTTTCTAACTTGTGGGTCTCGCGTTCAATTTTGAGGACCTTGGCTTTTTGCGCGGCCAGGTCTTCAACTTCATCGGCCACGGCTTCTAGCCAGGCATTCTGTGTGGGTGCATTCATGGGTTCACCATTGTCCTGTTTCCATGCGAATGGCAACTTCGCAATCTTCAAAAATTTCTAATTTGGCAATCTTCACGCGCACGCCTTTGACACCATGCAACTGCATGAGGCGGTGCGAGAGTTTGCCAATGAGGCTTTCGAGCAAATTGACATGCTCTGCAGTGCATTCATCGATGATGATTTTACGCACCTTGCGGTAATCGAGCACGTTGCTGATGTCGTCGTCTCGGGGCATCAAAGGCTGGGGGCCGAGGTTGAGCTCGGCGTCCACTTGAATGGGTTGAGGGGCGTTTTTTTCGTGTTCCAAAATGCCCAGGTTGGCATCAAAGCGCAATCCAGTCAGTGTGAGCGTTTGATTGCCAGAGGTGGGCGAAGGGAGTTTAGGCGAGGCAGTCATGGGGCTCACATCAATGAAAAATCGCGCTCAAATTTCATCAAGTGCTGTCCGCCATCGACCAACAAGGTGGTACCGGTCATGGCGCGGTTGTGCATGGCAAACACCACAGTGCTCACCACCTCTTCGACAGAGGAAGAGCGACCCAAGGGACTGAGCTTGTGGAGTGCCTGAAATTTATCGTTGTCCAACATGTGGCTGGTGAGCGTGAGGCCAGGGGCTACACCCACCACGCGAACCCAGGGTGCCAGAGCTTGCGCCAGCAGTGTGTTGGCGGCTTCTAAAGCAGCTTTGGAAAGTGTGTAACTTAAAAAATCGGGATTGGGGTTCCACAACTTTTGATCGAGCATGTTAATCACCACGGCCTCAGCCGCTTGGCTACCGCGTGATTGGCAGTGTTGGTACAAAGCCTGCGCCAACACAATGGCAGCGCCCGTGTTGCTGGCCCAGTGCTGCGCCATGTTGCTGTAACTGAAGCTGTGAACATCGTCATGTTCAAACAATGCAGCGCTGTTAACCACGGCATCGACGTGTCCCAGTTGGGCGATCACCTTGGGCAACAAGCTTCGGGCTGCAGCCTCGTCGGCCAAGTCGGCTTGGAAAATAAAGTGATTTGGCGCCATTTCCTGCGATGAGGGGCCCAATGCCAAACAGTCTTGGGCAGTTTTCAGCGCTTCAGACTCAGAGCTTAAGTAATGCACAGCCACACGCCAGCCCGCTTTGGCCAGGCCCAGAGCAATTTCGCGGCCCAAGCGCTTACCTGCGCCTGTGACCAGGGCCGTGCGGGGGGCAGTTGGAGAAGCAGAAGAAAAGGGCGCCGACATTCGGGGACAATCAGGGGAGATGACAGAAGCTCATAGTTTAACGACCGCCATGCTGGCGCGGGTGCACAAGGCCATTTCGGAGGCCCAAGGCTGCTTGCCGTTTGATCAGTTCATGGCCTTGGCTTTGTACGAACCGGGTTTGGGTTATTACGCCAATCAGCAGCCCAAGTTTGGCACCATGCCCCAATCGGGCAGCGATTTTGTGACGGCCCCTGAGCTTTCACCATTGTTTGGCGCGGCCCTTGCCAAACAAGTGGCCGAGGCTTTGAAAGCCACGGACACCGAAGAAGTATGGGAATTTGGTGCTGGCAGTGGGGCTTTGGCCTGCCAATTGTTGAATGAACTGAAACAATTGGGCTGCCAGGTGAAGCAATACAACATCATGGATTTGTCCAGTACCTTGAAGGCACGGCAACAGTTGCGCTTGGCCGAGTTTGGCGATCAGGTGAATTGGCTGAACCATTGGCCTGAAAGTCTGCAAGGCGTGGTGGTGGGCAATGAAGTTCTGGATGCCATGCCTGTGAAATTGCTTCACCGCATTCAAGGGGTGTGGCATGAGCGAGGGGTGGTGAAAGCGAACACCCCCGAAGGTTTGGCTTGGGAGGACCGGCGCACCGATTTGCGTCCGCCCCTTGAGCCTGTGGGCGAGCACGACTACCTGACTGAAGTTCAGCCCCAAGGCGAGGCTTTCGTGGCCAGCTTGGCTGAGCGCCTGTTGGCCAGCGAGAAGGGCGGCGCTGCGTTTTTCTTGGATTATGGCTTTCCAGAGTCAGAGTTTTTCCACCCTGAGCGCCACATGGGCACCCTGATGTGTCATCAGGCGCACAAGGCCGATGCCAATCCGTTGGACGCCGTGGGCTTGAAAGATATAACGGCTCACGTGAATTTCACAGGCATGGCCTTGGCGGGACAAAATGCAGGGCTGCAGGTCTTGGGTTACACCAGCCAAGCTCGATTTTTGTTGAACCTGGGTCTCGCCGAAAAAATGGCTGAATCTAGTTTGGTCGAGCGGGCTCAGGCCATGAAACTGATCACTGAACATGAAATGGGTGAATTGTTCAAGGTCCTGGGCTTTGCCACCCATCCGCATTGGCAGGCCCAAGGTTTTGCGGTGGGTGACCGCAGTCATCGGCTTTAACAAGACTCTCACACATGCTCCGCTGGCTCATCGTCACTTTCCTAGGCCTTCTGCTCATCAGCTGGTTTCGCCCTTGGCTTGAAAAAATGGGTTTGGGCAAATTGCCGGGCGACTTTCATTTCAAGTTGTTCGGCCGGGAATGGTTCATTCCGCTGGCCAGTACCTTGCTTTTCAGCTTTGTTTTGAGTGTGATTGCCAAATTCTTATAAAAAGTAAGACCAGTTATAAAACATTTGTGTTAAAGTTCGGGCTTGTGTCCAACCGCTTAAGTTAAATTGATGGGCGGTCACAACAAGCGCGGTCCCTGCAAGCGGTCTGAATTTTTGAAGTTCAGCACCTTCCAGAAGAGCGGCGCACCCCCAAATACGGGCAGGTTTGTTTTCACGCTTTCCCCTTTTTTCAGTGCTCAGTACCAAGTCATTTAGACTCAATTGCAAGCGCAAGGCTGCGCAGGCAAGTCTCTAATGTGTTGCTCTGTACACACCAATTTTTTAGCTTATTAGATGATTCATACGATTACTTTTGAAAATACCCCCGTCACCGTGGGAAAATACCGCATTGCCGCTTGTCCGCGTGCATTGCCCTGTGGCCGCTTTGCGGCACAGGTGTCAGTGGCCAGCGGGCGTGGCAGTGCCAGTACCGACAGGGTGATGTGTTTTACCAACGATTTCGCCACCCGCGATGCTGCAGCCAGCTTTGCACTGGCACAAGGTTTAGATTGGGTGCGTTCAACCACGCAGGCCCACTGAACCCCCGAGAGAACCTGAAAGGAAAAAATGGCGAAAGAAGACTTGATCGAACAGATGGGCGTTGTGAACGAGGTTTTACCCGACACACGTTTTCGTGTGACCTTGGACAACGGGCACCAATTGATCGCTTACTCTGCAGGCAAGATGCGCAAGAACCACATTCGCATTTTGGCGGGCGACCGTGTCACACTTGAGTTGTCACCTTACGACCTGACCAAAGGCCGTATCAGCTTCCGCCACTTGGCAGGCCGCCCCCCGGCAGCGCCTCGCACGCCTCGCACGCCTTCACGTTAATTTGAAGGATGCAAAAGTGGTGCGCCTAAGCTTTTAACCGAGCAATGGCAGCCACTCTGGCTTCATGTATTTTTTCGCCAACAGCAGGGCCCGCGAGGCCCTGTTTTTGCGCCTCCTCGGCAATGCCGGCAGTGACTACAGACAAGGCGGCCTTGAGTACTTCTTGTAAACGCGAGGCTGGTTGGTAAGTCACATTTTCAAAACCTTTGCGACCCCGTGCATCGGACTCACAGGCCAATAAGATGTCTGGCAAGCGCTCAGGTTTGCGAATGGCATCGCACCTTTCTAGCAAGCGCATGAGCGCAGCAGCATTCAATTCTTGGCTTCGGTGAATATTGCCATGTTCACGCGCCACCACTTCAGACAACTCTTTGCATTCAACGGGAATGCGCAGTCGCTCACATACTTGTTGGAGCAATTTGGCGCTGCGTTGTTCGTGGGCAAGGTGCCGAGGCCATTCTTCTTTGGGCGTAGTGCCTTTGCCCAGGTCGTGCATGAGGCAAGCTACGCGCACGGGCAGCGAAGCCTTGAGTTGTGCGCTCATGTCTAGCACCATCATGAGGTGCACACCCGTGTCAATTTCTGGGTGGTATTCAGCGCGTTGTGGCACGCCCCACAAACAATTCACTTCCGGCAACAAGACTTTGAGTGCACCACATTCTTTGAGCACCTCAAACATGCGCGAAGGTTTGGCAGTCATCAAACCTTTGGCCAATTCTTGCCACACACGCTCGGACACCAAATGTTCAACTTCGCCTGCATGCACCATGTCTTGCATGAGTTGCATGGTTTCTGGGGCAATTTGAAAATCGGGAAAGCGGGCTGCAAAGCGGGCCACGCGCAAGATGCGAACAGGGTCTTCGCGAAAAGCCAGCGTCACGTGGCGAAGTACTTTGTTGTTGAGGTCTTGCAGGCCATGGAAGGGGTCGATGGCGTGCTGTTGAAAGAAAGCGTCAATCTCTGAATGCGGGGTTTTAAAAAATGTTGTGGCATGCTCTTCTGGCAAGGCCATGGCGTTGATGGTCAGGTCGCGTCTGGCTAAATCTTCTTCCAAAGAAACTTCGGAAGAAGCATGCACCACAAAGCCTTTGTAGCCTGGCGCAGTTTTGCGTTCGGTGCGGGCCAGTGCATATTCTTCACGCGATGTGGGATGCAAAAAAACAGGAAAGTCTTTGCCTACTGTGACATAGCCAAGTTGTGTCATTTCTTCTGGCGTGCCCCCAACCACCACCCAGTCTTTGTCTTTGACCGATTGGTTTAACAGGGCATCGCGCAAAGCACCGCCGACGCTGAAGATTTGCAAATTTGACATTCAAGGCTTGGTGCGAAAAGGTTCTTCAAAATCGATGAAGTCTTTTTCGGCCAATGCGCCATCGATCCAGGCTTTCACACCAGGCATGGCGCACAAACGATCGATGTAGGCCTGTGTGTCTGAACTCACGGGCAATGCATAGGTTTTCATGCGCATGACCACGGGTGAAAAATAGGCGTCTGGAATGCTGAATTCACCAAACAACATGGGTCCTTTGTGCTCTTG